>JBDGQL010000232.1:0-26945 GCA_042219105.1 Karumarchaeum halophilus (SeqCode)
CCAGCGAGAGTTTATGTACTGAAAGGTGGGCATACCTGGGTGAATGTCCACGCCCGGTCGCGAGGAAGCAACAAAAGCGGCGTCGGCGGCGCCCGAGGCGCGCCGGTCGGAGCGCGCCCGGACCGTCGAAGCCGGGTGCGAAACTGTCGACGACGACGTCGATAACGGACCACACGAACGAAACCAGTACTGGACGGCCCGTCTCGCGTCGGGACACGCCGACGCCAGCGCCCTTGGATCGGTCGTCGACGAACGGACTGTCGACGTCCACGAGAGCGTCGACGAGGATGTCTTCTTCTCGACCGCCGAGGGCCACACGACGCTCACGAACCGCTACGATCTCGAAAAGACGGTTCCGGTGGCCGAAAAGCGCCACCTCGTCGAACGGGAGCGTTACTGGGTGAACGAGCCCTACTCGTTCGCTATCATCTTCCACTCGACCCGGGACAACGAGACGAAGTACTACGTGATCGAGCCCCACATGACGCCGGTCGAGGCGGATCTCGAGGAGTTTCTCGCGGAGAGACTCCGGACGGCGATCACGCACCGAAGCGAGGATGGACTCGCCGCGGATCCCGCCGACCGCGCGGTCGTCATCGAACGAGAGAGCCGCCGGCTTCTCGAACGCTACGGGCTCCACACGGGAGCCTCGACCCGGGGCGGCGGCATCATCGACACGATCCGGGCACACGCCGGCCGACTCGGTGCGTGGCTCGGCCCGGGCGACGGTTCCCGCGGCGAGGACTCCCTCTCTGAGTGCCAGGTCAAGAAACTCCTGTACCGGCTCACCCGGGATTTCGTCGGCTACGAGCGCATCGACCCGATCAAACACGACATCAACGTCGAGGACATCTCCTGTGGCGGGCACGACGCCCCCGTCTTCGTCTACCACACCGACCACGAACAGCTCATCACGAACGTCTCCCACGGCAGCGACGAACTCGACGACTTCGTCGTGAGACTCGCCCAGCGCTCCGGCAAGGGCATCTCCAAGCGAGAGCCACAGGTGGACGCCACCCTCCCCGACGGCTCGCGGGCGCAACTCACTCTCGGCCGCGAGGTGTCGGACCACGGCACCAACTACACGATCCGCCAGTTCAAGAACGTCCCTTTTACCCCGGTCGATCTCGTGAACTGGCGGACGTTCTCCATCGAGCAGATGGCGTTTCTCTGGCTCGCGATCGAGAACGGGCGCAACCTCGTCTTTGCCGGCGGCACGGCCTCCGGAAAGACCACCAGCCTCAACGCCGTCTCGCTGTTCATCCCCTCGAACGCAAAGATCGTCTCCATCGAGGACACCCCCGAGGTCGAACTCCCCCAGCGCAACTGGATCGCCTCCGTCACCCGACCCGCCTTTGCCGACGACGACACGGGCGATATCGACGAGTTCGACCTGCTGGAGGCGGCGCTCCGCCAGCGCCCCGACTACATCGTCATGGGGGAGGTACGCGGCGAGGAGGGCCGGGACCTGTTTCAGGTCATGTCGACCGGCCACACGACCTACACCACGTTCCACGCCGACAGCGTCGGTGAGGTGATAAAGCGGTTCACCACCGATCCGATCAACGTCTCGAAGACCCTGTTTACCGCGCTGGATCTCGTCTCGATCCAGACACAGACCCGCGTCGGAGGTCAGACGGTGCGCCGATCGACGTCGATCACCGAGATCAACGAGTACAGCGCCGAAAACGACGAGATAAACGTCCGAGACGTCTACCAGTGGCGTGCCGAGTCGGACGAGTTCGACGCGGTCGGACGCTCGAGCGTGCTCGAAAACGTCATGTTCGACCGCGGGTGGACCCGCGAGGAACTCGACCGTGAACTCCGGAAACGCCGGATCGTCCTCGCGTACCTGATCCGAAACGGCCTGAATGACTACGCGCAGGTCGCCGCGACGGTGCAGGCGTTCATCGCCGATCCCGAAACGATCCTCGGGCTGATCGCGAGCGGCGACCTCGAGAACGCCCTCGGCGCGCTCCGGGAGATGGAACGCGTCGAGATCGACATCGACCCAGAGACCGAGGCGATGGTTCCCCGCCCCGATCCTGCGGAGGAGGTGTACGACCTCGCCGGCGAGATCCTGCGGAAGGCCGGCGACGGCGTTCTCGCGGAGTACCGGGACGGGGGGACGGGGGAGAGTTTGTGAGTCTCTCGAGGAGCGGACGCGGTGCCGGTCGGCTCTCGGACCTCGGTTATCCGGTTTACCGCCGGCTGTTCGACGCCGACGACGGGTTCGTCGACAGCCTGGATCGCACGCTCGCTGCGGCCCGGATGCCGATACCGGTCGAACTGTACCTCTCGCGGGCGATCACGATCGGGCTGCTCGCCGGGTGCTGCATGTGGATCGCCGGTACCGCCCTGGGCTATGGCCTGTTCGCCCTCGAAACCGTCGAGGTCGGGACGCCCGTCGGATTTCCAGTCCTCGTTCTCGGTACCGGAGTCCTCTTTGCCTTCGTCGGGATCGTCGTCGGCTTCGGGGCCACCGTTCTGCTCCCCCGGGTCCGGGCTTCGGGCCGGGAACGGGAGATCGACATGCTGCTCCCCGATGCCGTCTCGTTCATGTACGCCCTCTCGGTCGGCGGTCTGAACCAGCTAGAGACCATCGAGGCGATGGCCCGGGCCGACGACGCGTACGGCGAGGTCGCCAACGAGTTCCAGTCGATCGTCCGGGAGACGGAGTACTTCGACACCGATTACCGGACGGCGATCCACGAACAGTCACTGCGGACACCGAGCGACGAACTCTCGGGGTTTCTCACGGACATGCTCTCCGTCCTCGACTCCGGAGGGAACATGACGGAGTTTCTGGAAGAGAAGACGGACAAGCACATGCGAACGGCCAAACAGCAACAGGAGCTCACCCTGGAAACCCTGGAACTGTTCGGCGAGATGTACCTGACCCTCTCCCTGTTCCCGCTACTTCTCATCATCGTGCTCGTCGTCACGAGCATGCTCGGAGAGGCAGCCACAGGGCCCATGTACGCCACGGTGTACGGACTGATCCCGCTGATCGGCGCCGGATTTCTCGTCCTCGTCGCGACGGTGAAAACCGACGAACCGGGCGACGGCTACCTCGAAGGCGGGCGCTCCAGCGAGCAGAGAGGATTCGTCTCGCCGGGCGGTATACTGTCGGACAGAGACATTGATAATCGAACCCCCGGGACGGGGGGCCTTCTAATTATCAATACTTCTGTCCGACAGTATATCGGCGCGGCCACCGCCCGGACCACGATGTTCGACCGCATCCGAACCCGCGAGGCAATCCACCGCCTCGGGTCGGTTCTCCGGCGACCGCACGTGTTCTTCCGCGATTATCCCCGCTACACGCTCGGGCTGACCGTCCCGGTCGCGCTCGCCGCCGTCGGCTGGGCGGTCGTGACCGGCGTCGCCCCGACGTCCGTCGGAGCGATGCAGCAGGCCCCTGTCCGGGGAACCGTCCCGTACGTGTACGTTCCCCTGTACGTGACGCTGGTCCCGATTGCAGTCTTCCACGAGTGGAACCGCCGGTCCCGACGGGCCGTCGTTGGCGACCTCTCGGACGCTCTCCGGAAACTGTCCAGCGCGAACGACACCGGGATGACGCTGCTCGAATCCATCCGGACCGTCGCCGACACCACCTCCGGAACGCTCGCCCGCGAGTTCGACGCGATCCACGCGAACGTCCAGTATGGGATGAGTCTCAGGGAGGCGCTCGTCGAGTTCGCCAACGAGTATCACGTCCCGCGCCTCGCGCGAACGGTAACGCTCGTGGGTACGGCACAGGAGGCGTCCAGCCGCATCACGCGCGTTCTCACGACGGCGGCCCGGGACTCCGAAAACCGTGACGCCCTCGACCGCGAACGGAGGTCCCGGTCCCGGATGCAGGTCGCCATCATCCTGCTGACGTACCTCACGCTGCTGGCCGTGATGGCGATCCTCAAATCACAGTTCCTCGACGTCCTGGGGGGGCTAGCGAATCAGCCTGCCGGCGGCAATTCTGGTGGCGCTGCTCCCGGCGGGTCGCTCGGCGGCGCCGTCGACACGGCGGCGCTGAACACCCTGTTCTTTCACGCCGTGACGATCCAGGCGATCATCTCGGGGACGGTGGCGGGGTACATCCGGAGTGCGGACGTCCGTAGCGGCGCGAAGTTCGTCGTCGCCCTGCAGACGGTCGCGCTCGCGACGTGGGTCGTGGTGAGCTGAGATGACACCGAAAGAGCCACCCACGAGGGAGAAACGGGCGGCGCGCCACGACGAGCGCGGACAGACGAATCTCGATCTGCTGGTCGGGGTGAGCGTGTTCCTCGTCGTCGCCGGGGTCGTCCTCGCGGCGGCGTCGGGGATGGCCGATCCGTTCGTCACCAGCCAGGCGTCCCCGGTGGCAGCCGACCGGACGACCGAACTCATCACCGAGGGGATGTTCGTCCCGGCGGATGCGTCCGGTTCCCTCGACGCGACCTGTGCCTTTGGCTTCTTCAACGAGTCCATGGGAACGGGGACCTGTGCGATCGCGTACGACGAGTCGGAGCCGGACCTCGCGGCGCGTCTCGGCCTCCCCTCTCGATACACGGTGAACGTCACGATCCGTCGGGACGTGACGGGTGATCCGGCGCCGGAGGTGCTCTGCACCGACGGCAGGTCGGTGGACGCGTGCCCCGGATCGACGCGACTGGCCGCCGGCCCGCCACCTCCGGACTCGAAGTCGACGGTTTCGTCGAGACGCGGCGCCGCTCTCGACGGAATGGACGTCATCGTCGAGGTGGTTCTGTGGTGACGCGCCCCGAGGTGATTCCGTGGTGACGCTCCCCCGGGGTGATTCGGGAATGACCTGCCCGGAAACGCTGGACACGGGCGACCGCGCACAGGTCCACACGCTGGAGGCGTTCACCGCCGCGCTCCTGCTCGTGAGCAGCCTTGCCTTCGCACTCCAGGTCACGGGCGTGACGCCCCTCCCCGCGAGCACGTCGAGCCAGGCCGTCGAAAACCAGCGAGCAGAGACGGCCGGCGGCCTGCTCGACGCCGCCGTCGCGAACGGTTCGCTCCGGGCGGCCCTGCTCGACTGGAACGACTCCGCCGGCGCGTTCGTCGGCGCCCGCGACCGTGGCTACTACCGCTACCCCGGCCGGGCCAACAGCACCTTCGGTGCGATGCTCGATCGAACGCTCCTCGACCGCGGCGTCGCGGCCAACGTGAACGTCCGCTACGTGACCGAGGACGGCATCCTCCGGAGCCGGCGGATGGTGTATCTCGGGGCGCCCGGAGACAACGCCGTCAGCGTCAGCCGGGGCGTTACGCTGTACGACGACGACAAACTAAACGGCGGGCCGACGACGCTGCAGGACTCGGCGTCGTACTTCGCTCCCGACATCTCGGAGGGGAGTGTCCACAGCGTCGTCCGCGTGGAGGTGATCATATGGCGGAGGTAGCGCCAGCCGGAGCCAGCGACCGCGGACAATTGTTGCTCGTCGCCGGACTGATCATCGCCGTCACGGTCCTCGCGCTCGCGCTCACGCTCAACGCCGTCATCCACGCCGAAACCCTCGCGAGCCGGAACGCCGGTACCGCGGGGGGTGACGATCCGATCCGGTTTCTCGACGCCACCGAGGACGCCGTCGCGGGGGTGCTCGACCGGGCGAATCGCAATCACGCCGGAAGCCACGCTGCCCTCAGGGAAACCGTCACGGCCGACCTGGCTGCCTGGCGGAACGCGTCGGGTCGATACTACGCGGCCGCCGGGGCCGTGACGAACGTCTCCCCCCGGACGCTGGACGACGGAACCCGGCTGGCGCAGACGAACCGGTCGCGGAACTTCACCGCCGCCGACGGGTCCTCGACATGGACGCTCGCCTCCGGCGTGTCCGGGATGCGCCAGTTCCGGGTCGCCGTCACGAACGACTCGCTCGTTGCCGCGAGCCACGCCACCGTCAGTGCCGGCGACGGTGTGTTTCACGTTCACGTAACCGACCGGTCGTCCTCGCGGTGGCGGGTGTTCGTGTACCGGAACGCCACCTCGGGCGCGTTCGCCGTCACCGTCCAGAACGAGACCGACGGGGGGTCGTCGACGAAATCGGAGCCGTGTTCGGCGACCGGCGGCGCCGTTTCGGTGAACATCACGGACGGTACCGTCGGTGGCGAGCACTGTCCCGCGCTGTCGTTCATGTCTGACCTGCGCTCGCCGTACACCATCGGCTACAACGAAACCGAGTCGACGGCGGGTGGCCCGACGATCAGTGGCACGTACCACCTGATCGTCGACGACGCGAGCATCGCGCGGTCGCCTGGCCCGAGGTTCAACGGTTCTCCGGGTGACTCGCCGTGGGCCGGCGCCGCCGTCTACGCGGTCGACTACCGTGTGGTCTACGAGACCGCGCGACTCTGGTACAACGCGACCGTCCGGGTCGCCCCGGGTGAGCCCGATGGCTGATAGGGTTGGTTGCAACTGTGATCGGGTGCGACCGCACGACTGCGTGTGGTCGATCCCGACATGACTTGCAACCAACCCTATGACAGAGGTGTCTCGACCGTTCTGGCGTACGTCCTCGGACTCGCCATCGTCACTGCCCTGATCAGCGGGCTGCTCGTCACCACGACCGGAATCGTCTCCCAGGAGCGCGAGCGGGCGGCCGAGGCCGAACTCAGGGTGCTGGGCAACAGCCTCGCCGCGGACGTCACGACCGTCGACCGCCTCGCGTTTTCCGCAGACGACGCCCGGGTACGGCTGACGCGGGACCTCCCGAACACGGTCGCTGGATCGAGCTACCGGATGCGGCTCGAACACGACGAATCGGGGCCGACCGTGATCGAACTCGTGGCGGCGGATCCAGACGTCTCGGTGACCGTCCCCGTAACGAACGGAACGGCGGTCGGGAACTCGACGGCGTCGGGTGGCGACGTGAGCGTCCGGTACGACGGGAACGCGGTGGTGATCGAGGATGAATGACGTGCTCGGGTTCGTTATCGTGTTTGCGATCGTCGTCACGATGATCGGCCTGACGTTCGCCGCTGGCTTCTCCGGGCTCCAGGACGTCCGTGACGCCGGGCGCGTGAACAACGCCGAGCGGGCCTTCGAACTGCTTCGGAACGACATCGCGGACAGTACCGACCGGGGCGCGCCAAGCCGGACGACCGAGATCACTCTCTCCGGTGGGCGTCTCTCCTTTGGGGATCCCGTTCGGATCACCGTCAGCGAGGCAGCTGGCGGATTCAACACGACCCGGACGATCGAGCCGATCGTGTACCACTCCGGTACCGGCACGAGGATCGTCTACGCCGCGGGGGCGATCCTCAGGGGACAACGCGTCGGCGGCACCGTCAGGCATCCCCCGGGGTTCGTCCTCTCCGCGGAACGGACCGTGATCCCGATCGTCGAGACACGCAACGACGACTCGGGCGCCGTGGCTGGTGACGGGACCGTCCTCGTCCGGACGACGGTCGACCGGCGGGAAATCCTGTACGCCAACGAGGCCGACCCCGTGACGCTGTGGGTGAACCTCACGACGCCGAGGGCCCGCGCGTGGCACGACCACCTCGGGGACCGGGACGACGTGGCCTGTGAGCCGGCGTCCTCCGGGGAGGTGGCGTGTCGGGTCACGACCCATCGCGCGTACGTCACCCGCGTCACGGTCAACGCGACGTTCGTCTAATCCAGGTCGACTTCGATTTCGGTTTCGGTGACGTACAGGACGGTGCCATCGTCGGCGTCGCCATCCGTCTCTCCCGCGATGGCCGTCATCGTCGCGGTGCGATTTTCGTGGTCGATCGACGCGTTCCCGGCCGTGCGCTGCGCGAAGTAGTTCGCCCAGCCGACGTAGTGGTCGCTGTGGACCGCGATCGTGACCGTCCCCGCCTCGATCGGGGTCCGGTAGGAAGCGTTTCCGCCGTCAGGTGCGCTCCGGTTCGGAACGAGCCACGTCGGGGGATCCCGCACCGAGATCGCCGCCGACGCCTGCCCCGCGATTTCCCCCCGCTCCCTCGACGGAGACGATCGGAACCGTGAGCGTCGACCACGTCCGGGTGGCGTCGGCGTGACCGACAGGTGTCCCGCCTCACCGGGCGTGACCGACAGGTATACCGCCACAACGTCCCAACTATCGACTATGACAACAGGCGTTCTCCTGTTGAACTTCGGTGAGCCGGCCGAACCGGATCGCGAGGTCGTCGTCGACTACCTCGAACGCATCTTCCTCGCGAACGCGCGCCTGGAAGAGGCCGACACCGAGGAGGAAAAACGGGAGCGCGCACGCGAACTCGCGCGTCGCCGCGCGCCAGGACTGATCGAGGAGTACGAGGAGATCGGCGGGTCGCCGCTGAACCCCCAGGCGACGGCACAGGCCGAGGCACTGGAGGCCGAACTCCGGAAGCGTGGCTACGACGCCCGGACGTACCTCGGGGCGCAGTACACCGAACCGTTCGTCGAGGACGCTGTCGAGTCGGCCCGCGCCGACGGAGTCGACGAGCTGATCGGCCTGCCGATCTACCCGCTGTGTGGCCCCTCCACGACCGTCCAGTCGCTCGACGAACTCGACGAGGCTCTCGCGGCGGCCGGCTGGGAACCCCCGGTGCACGAACTCACCGGCTGGCACAAACACCCCACCTACAACCGCCTCCGGGTCGACAACATCCGGTCGTTCGCCGACGAGCACGAGCTTGATCTTACGGACCCGGACACCGAACTCGTCTTTTCGGCACACGGCACTCCACAGCACTACCTCGAGGAGGGAAGCCGGTATGAGCGCTACGTCGAGGAGTTCTGTGACTCCGTGGCCGGCATGCTCGGGGTCGATTCGTACACCCTGGGTTACCAGAACCACGAGAACCGCGACATTCCCTGGACCGAGCCCGAAGTCGAGGACGCGGTCGAGGACGTCGACGCCGAGCGCGTCGTCGTCGAGCCGGTGAGCTTCATGCACGAGCAGTCGGAGACGCTCTCGGAACTCGACGTGGAACTCGCGGAGGAAGCCGACGAAGCCGGCCTCGAGTTCTACCGCGTTCCGATCCCCCACGGCGACGGGCGCTTCCCGGAGACGCTGGCCGACCTGACCGAGCCGTTCCTCACGGGCGTCGATCCCGGCTACTACAACCTGCAACCGTGTCTGTGCCGGGGCGAACCCGGCGCTGTCTGTCTGAACGCCACGCGGAACCGCGAACTCGAGGGGGAGATCGAGCCGGCGTACCCGACCGAGTCGCCGCCGGCCGAATGATACGTAGCGCGCAGCCAGCACCATGACGCGAGTCGGCATCGTCGGCGCCGGGATCACCGGCCTCGCGCTTTCACACCACCTCGCGGAGCACGGCGTCGAATCGGTCGCCTTCGAGTCGACCGACCGCCCCGGCGGCGTGATCCGGACCGGCCACGTGGACGGCGCGGTGCTTGAGTGGGGTCCCCAGCGGCTCCGTCTCACCGATCCGATCGAGGAACTGGTCGACGCGGTCGGGATCGACGAGGCGGTGATCCACGCCGACCCGGACCTCCCGACGTACGTGTACGCCGACGGACGCCTCGGAGAGGTCCCCCTCTCGGTCGGGGCGTTCCTGCGCACCGACCTGCTCTCCGCGCGCGGAAAACTCCGGATGCTCGCGGAGCCCCTGACCCCGCCGGGACGTCCCGGGGAGACCGCGGCCGGCCTTTTCACCCGGAAGTTCGGCCGCGAGGCCTACGAGAACGCCATCGGCCCCCTCTTCGGTGGGATCTACGCCTCCGATCCGGGGGCGATGCCTGCACGCCACGCCCTCGATGGCCTGCTCCGGCTCGAATCGGAGTCCGGGAGCCTGCTCAGGGCGGCGCTCTCCCGGCTCCGCGAGGACCGGGCGCCCGCGACCTCCTTCGAGGACGGCCTGGGGCGACTCCCGGAGGCGCTTGCAGCCCGTCACGCCGACCGGATCCGCTTCGAGACGCCCGTCGAGTCGGTCGAACTGGCCGACACGAACGGTGACCGGGACAGTCAGTACCGCATCCGAACCGCCGACGGCACCGAGCGCGTCGACCACGTCGTCCTTACGACGCCGGCCGACGTCACCGCCGAGATCGTCGCCGACCTCTCGCCGGCCTCGGCGGACGCGCTCGCAACGCTCAACTACAACCCGCTTGCGATGGTGTACCTTCGCTCGGACGCCGACGCCCGGGGGCTGGGCTACCAGGTCCGCCGCGGCGAGGACCTCCACACCCTCGGCGTCACCTGGAACGCGAGCGCGTTCGACCGGGACGGCGTCCACACGGTGTTTTTAGGGGGGATGGACGAGCCGGAGCTAGTCGGGCGACCGGACGCGGAACTCGAGGACATCGCCCGCGAGGAGTTCGAGGCGGTGATGGACGCCGGTGCCGAACCCATAGCGGTCAACCGCTGGGAGCGGGGATTCCCCGCATACGACCACACGTGGGGCGCTCTCGATCGGGTTTCCCTGCCCGAGGGCGTCCACCTCGCGACGAACTACACGGCGCGGATGGGCGTCCCGAGTCGCGTCCGGGAAGCAAAGGGGCTTGCCGAGCGCCTCGCGAGCGAGTGATCGGGCCGGTTGCAACTGCGTTCGGTAATGACCGTTCCCGTCTGTTCTGTCGACCCGTATACGATCACCGTGAGATGTCCTGGCCCCCCCGCGCGATAACGGCCTCGACCTCCCCGGACGTCACGACCGCCACGTCGCCCGGGATCGTCCGCTTCAGCGCCGCCGTCGCGGCGCCGTACTCCAGTGCCGCCGGGATCGGGGCGTCGTCGAGGTACTGCGCGAGAAAGCCACCGACGAACGCGTCGCCCGTGCCTACTCTGTCCACAGTCTCCGTTTCGTAGGCTCCCTGCTCGTGGACAGCGCCGTCCTCAAGCGCGAGTGCGCCCTCTCCGCCGCGCGTGACGACGACCGTCTCGAAGCCGTACTCCTCCTGTAGATCACGGGCCAGCCGTTCCCCTCCGCCCTCGCGGCCCAGGACCTGCTCGGCGTCGTCCTCCGGGATTACGGCCACGTCCACGAGGGGAAACAGGTTGGTCAGCGTCGTTCTCGCCTCGGCGGGCGACCAGAGTTTCGAGCGGTAATTCAGGTCGAACCCGGTCGTAGTTCCCGCGTCCCGGGCGATTTCGAGCAGTTCGCGCGTCGTCGTCTCCAGCGTCGACGAGAGCGCGGGCGTGATCCCCGTGGTGTAGAACATCCGGGCGTCGCGGACGCGCTCGGTGGGGAGTTCCGACGTCTCGGCGGTCGTCACCGCGGCGCCCGCCCTGTCGTAGACGACGTTGAGCCCCCGGGGTTCCCCGCCGGTTTCGAGGTAGTACAGCCCCTGGCGTCCGTCCTCGGTCCAGACGACGTCGGCGTCGACGCCGTGGCTCGCGAGCGGTCGAACGAGCCTGCGGGCGACCGCCGAGTCGGGGAGCTTCGAGATCCAGGTCGTGTCGACGCCCAGCCGCTGGGCGGCGACTGCGACGTTGCTCTCCGCGCCCGCGATGTGGATCTCGAAACTGTCCGTGCGCTCCAGGCGGTCGTCGTCCGGCGGCGTGAGCCGCAACATCGACTCGCCGAACGACACGAGGTCGGTCATGCGTTCGCCTCCTCCGTCGGCGGGGATAAAACCTGCCTCACGCGATGACCGCCCGTCCCGGAGCCGGCAGGCGCGCCCGGCTACCGGAACATGCCCCGGCCCTGCTGGGAGGCTTGCTCCCCCTGTTGCTGTTTGAGTTGCTGGGCGATCTGCTGTTTCCTCTGCCGGATCTCCGCCGCCTGCTCCTCGAGTTCGATCGTCCCGACCTCGAAGTCGACGAGCGGTTCGAGCGCCTCCTCGATCAGCGCCTTCGCGGCGGCGGGGTCGGGAAAGTAGGGATTGGCCTGGACGATCAGAATCGCGGCCGGCACGTCCGCGTGGTAACACGCCTGCGCCAGAGCCCCGGTCACGCCGCCGATGACCCCCGCTCCATTGGTGAGGGCGATGTCGGCGTCCCGGAGGTCGGCTTCGAGCGCGTCGGTGGTCGCGACCGCCGATACCTGCCCGTGCTCGTCCTCGTCCCCGGCGGGCACGCCTGCCAGGAACACTGCCCGGCCAAAGGAGTCCACGAGGTCCGAGAGAATACACTCCGCCAGCGGATCAAACGCATCGGCAGGGATCGGCACGTCGCTCTGGAGTGTGAGCAGCCCCGACTCGCTGCCCGCGTACACCCGGACGAGATCACGGACCCGCCCGTCCTCGAACGTGGTCACCGACGGCAGGGTCTCCGAGTGGATGCTCCCGTGGTGCTGGAGGCCGAGCTGGTCGGTGATCCGGTCGACGGCGATCGATGCGACCATTCCGTGGCCGGGCAGCCCCTCGATCAGCGTCGGCGATTCGACGACGACGTCCGCGTGGTGCTCACACCAGGTTCCGTCGTGCATACCCGGCCGTTCGCCCGGAGCTAATAAAACGTTCCCCCGTCAGGATCGGTTGCACGTCATTACACTGTCGGACAGAGACGTTGATAGTCGAACCCCCAGGACAGGGGGGCCTTCGAATTATCAATACTTCTGTCCGACAGTATAGGATCACTCGGGGTCGAACTCCAGCGCCGCCGAGTTGATGCAGTAGCGCTTGCCAGTGGGATCGGGACCGTCCTCGAACACGTGGCCGAGGTGGCCGCCACACCGGCCACACAGCACCTCGATGCGCTGCATGCCGTGACGGCGATCGACTTCCGTCTCGACGTTGCCCTCCGCGACCACGTCGTAGAAGCTTGGCCACCCGGTGCCCGAGTCGAACTTCGTGTCGGCGTCGAACAGCGGCGTTCCACAACCGGCACAGGTGTACGTGCCGTCCTGCTTTTTTCCCAGGTACTCGCCGGTTCCGCGGGGCTCGGTACCTTTCTCCCGCAGGATCTCGTACTCTTCGTCCGTCAGGACCTCGCGCCACTCCTCGTCGGTAGCCGGGATGTCCGATTGTTCGCTCATCATATGGGTTTGGACCCACGGCCGCTTTTACCTTTCCGTGGGGGCACTGTCGGCCGGGTGTCTCGCCGGACCGAAGGCTTCTGTTCGCTCGCGACGAAGGGCGACCGTGAACGATCACACGCGCGATCCCACAGTCGGCCCGCCGGCGTCGGGCGACCCGACCGGGTGGGATCCGGAAACCGGACGCTGGGAACACGCGACCCTCCGGCGGGCAGTGATTCACGGCGTCCGTCTGTACAACTCCGGCGCGTTCCATGAATCGCATGACTGTTTTGAATTAGAGTGGTATAACTACGGGAGCGGAACCACGGAAAGCGCATTTGCTCACGGAATGGTGCAGGTCGCGGCAGGCGCGTACAAGCACTTTGACTTCGAGAACGACGATGGTATGCGTAGCCTCTTCGAGACGGCGTTGCAGTATCTCCACGGCGTCCCGAGTGACTACTACGGGGTCGACGTTCTCGGCGTCAGAACCACGCTCACGAACGCGCTTGATGACCCAACCGTGCTAAAGGAGTGGCAAATCGAACTAGATAGGGAGCGACCGGTCGCGGGACCCGAGGATTACGATTACGCCGAAGGCCTGTGATCACTTATAAAATAAAAAACAATTATATTCAATCAAACACCCGCGTGACGCGAAGCCAAAGAGGTATATACGGTGGGAGAATCACGCCAGGTATCGATGTCGGACTCAGACAATCGGGTCGATCGCCCTCGCCCGCGAGGGCGGGCTGGCGAGAACGTGAGCGTCGATATCCCCGAGGAGAAAGAGGTCGAGCCGGGAGAGTGGTACTGGGATCGCCGCACGGGGAAAGGTTACTACGCCACGGAGCGGAGAGGCGATACCGTCCAGTTCGTCACCGTCTGGCACAAAGAGGAGGCCGCCGACGCCCTGTCGACCGGCGCGGTCGTTCCGCTCGAAGAGATGGGTTTCAGTGACCCCGACCGCACGTTCGATCTGAAGGACTCGTTTCGCACGCCGCCCGCGTCCGAACTCGACGCCGGAGACGACTGACTATGCCCGAGCAACCGAACGTTTTCGTCTTCTTCACCGACCAGCAACGATGGGACACGGTCGGCGCATACGGGAGCCCCATGGACCTCACGCCCGCCCTCGACGCAGTCGCCGATCGGGGAACCCTGTTCGAACGGGCGTTCACTCCACAGCCTGTGTGTGGGCCAGCTAGATCCTGCCTCCAGACCGGGCAGTACGGCACCGAAACGGGCGTCTGGACGAACGGTATCCGGCTCCCGGACGACGCGCCACACGTCGCCGAGCAGTTCAACGACGCGGGCTACCGTACCGGGTACGTCGGCAAGTGGCACCTGGCCGACGAGGAGCCGGTTCCCGAGGACCGACGCGCCGGCTACGAGGACTACTGGCGGGTCGCGGACCTGCTTGAATACTCCTCGCACCCCTACGAGGGCGTCGTGTACGACGAGGACGAAGAGCCCGTCGAGTTCGAAGGCTACCGGGTCGACGCGCTGACCGATATGGCGATCGATTTCGTCCGCGAGAGTGTGAGCGCCGGCGAGCCGTTCTTCTGTACGCTCTCACATCTCGAGCCCCATCATCAAAACGACATGGAGTCCTACGGGGCCCCGGACGGGTACGCCTGGCAGTACCGCAACCCATGGGTGCCGGAGGACCTCGCGGGCCACGCGGGCAACTGGTACGAGCACCTCCCCGATTACTACGGGATCTGTCGGCGCCTCGATGAGTGCTTCCGGAGAGTGATCGACGAACTGGAGGAACTCGGCATACGGGAAGACACCATCGTCGCGTTTATTTCCGACCACGGCTGTCACTTCTGGACCCGGAACCGGGAGTACAAGCGCAGCCCCCACGAGTCCTCGATCAGGGTACCGTTCGTCGTCGACGGTCCGGGGTTCGAGGACGGAGACGTCTCGGAGCTGGTGACCCTGCTGGACCTGCCGCCGACGCTACTCGACGCTGCGGGGCTTGAGGTGCCCGACGCTATGCAGGGTGAATCGACGGTTCCCCTCACCTCGGGTGAGGCCGACTGGCGCGACGACGCATTCGTCCAGTTGAACACCCGGGAGTGCGGCCGGGTGTTACGAACGGAGCGCTGGAAGTACGTCGTCCACGATCCCGACCGAAACGGCGGTGGGGATATCTCCCCTGACGAGTACGTCGAACGCTACCTGTACGATCTTCGGGCCGACCCCCACGAACAGCGCAACCTCATCGGCCGCGCGGACCATCGGGAGGCCGCTGACGCGCTCAAGCAGCGACTCATCGACCGCGTCGAACAGTACGAGGGCCATCGACCGACGATCCGGGACGCCGCGTTCCACGCCTGACAGGGTCAGTTGCAACTGTGTCCGGTACACCCAGACACGAACCAGTCAACGTGATTCTTCTCTGATCGAGACCAAGACATCGTGTTGACTGAAAATAAGCCATCTATATGTTGATATAATCGTGTCTGGGTGTAGGGTACGACCGCACGACTACGTGTGGTCGATCACGGCGGACGAACCGGGCGAGTAAGACGGCAACGTTCACGAATAATCGTGCCGCTGGCTGGTGATTCCAACACCTTTGTATCCGTGCGATCCAAGTCCCGGATATGACTGATCGGGTCGTCGTGCTCGGCGCCGGCTACGCCGGAACAGGGGCCGTCACGGCACTGGAGAATCAGCTCGCGGACGCCGACATCACGTGGGTGTCCGAACACGACTACCACCTCGTCCTTCATGAAGTCCACCGCGTCATCCGGGATCCCGACGCCGAGGAGGCGATCACGGTCCCGATCGAAGAGATCAAATCACCCGATACCACGTTCATTCAGGGGCGCGTCGACGGCATCGACACCGGGGACAGGGTCGTGAAACTGGCCGACGACTCGGAGATCGACTACGACTACCTACTGGTCGCGCTGGGAAGTTCGACGGCCTTTTATGGCATCCCCGGACTCGAAGAGCACGCCCACACGCTCAAGGGACTCGACGACGCCCACGCCATCCACGACGCGGTCAGGGATGCCGCCGCCGATGCGACTCCGGGGAACCCGGCACGGGTCCTGATCGGTGGCGGCGGAATCTCGGGGATCCAGATCGCTGGCGAGATCGCGGAGTATCGCGATTCCCAGGACGCATCCATCGACATCACGCTCGTGGAGGCACTGGAGGAGATCATGCCCGGGCGAGACCCCGACCTCCAGCACCGAGTCCGCAGGCGGCTGGACGCCAACGGGATCGAAATACTCACCGACGATCCCGTGACGGAAGCGACCGACGAGGTTGTCCGCTTCGACGAGCGCGGTCCGATAGAACACGACGTCTTGGTGTGGGCCGGCGGGGTTACCGGTCGGGACGCGCTGGAAGAGTCGGGCGTCGACGCGAACCACAACCGCGTGATGACCGACGCCACCTTCCGGACCAGCGACGAACGGGTGTTTGCCGTCGGCGACTCGGCGTCGATCGAGGTCGACGGAATCAGCGTTCCGCCGACGGCACAGGCTGCCTGGGACGCGGCCGACGTCGCCGCTGCGAACATCGCCCGGGTGATCCAGGGACGACCGCTCCGGACGTGGTCATACGAGGACAAGGGGACGGTTCTCTCGGTGGGTGAGGCAGCGATCGCTCACGACGTGATGTACTCCCCTATCGAGACGTTCGAGTCGCTGCCGGCGCGCGTCCTCAAGAAGGTCATCGGAGTCCGCTGGCTCGCGAGCGTCACCTCACTCCGACGGGCGCTCTCTGCGTGGCCCGTGCTGTAGTGTTCTCGGCCACGTGTTCGTACGGGGTTCCGAAACGCAAAAAGATTTAATCCATCGGACGTTTTTCACTATGTACGCGGGGCAACGGGCCACGACGTCCCGCTTTTCAATACCATGCTTCCAAAGGTGAAATCATGACGGGGAACACGTCGGTCCAGTGTGAGATGTGTGGTGCGGAAACGTCGACGCCAAAGACCGCGAAGATCGAGGGCGCCGAACTCAAGGTGTGTGATGAGTGTGCGGACTTCGGCACCGAGGTCGACCAGGGAAGCGACTCGAGCACCACGACGAAGTACTCCACGGGCGGGTCGGAGTCGACCTCCGAGACGACGTCGGGATCGACGGCTGGCGGATCGACGGCTGGCGGATCGGGCGGGGGGTCCCGCCGGGACATGTTCGACGACATGGACGAGGTCGTCACTGACTACGATGAGCGCATCCGGGAGGCACGCGAGGCAGCGGGGCTCAGCCAGGCCGAACTCGGTGACCAGCTCAACGAGAAGGCGAGTTTCATCAGGAAACTCGAGCGTGGCGAGTCGCTGCCTTCCGACGACCTCCGCCGGAAACTCGAGCGCGGTCTCGGCATCGAGCTTCTGGAGGGCGGCGGGAACGACGGTGACACCGAGTGGTCCGGCGGCGATGCCGAGTCGGGCATGACTCTCGGTGACGTGGTCAAGCGCAAAGACTAATTCGGCGGCGAGTGCATCCCCTCCATGCTCGTTCTGGTCAATCTGAAGGCGTACGACTGCGACGCAACCGAGATAGCCGAGGCAGCGAACGATGCCGCCGAGGGGTCAGACGCGACGATCGCGATCGCACCACAGGCTGCCCGCATCGAGGCAGTCGCCGGGATCGGCGTCGAAACCTGGGCACAACACGTGGCGCCGACCGGCCACGGGAGCCACACGGGGAGCACGCACGCCGGGTCGGTTGCGGCGGCGGGCGCGACGGGCACCCTGATAAACCACTCCGAGAAGCGTCTCACACTCGCGGACATCGACGCCGCGGTCGGGCGCGCGGAGGAGGCAGGACTGGAGACGATCGTCTGTGCGAACAACCCCGACCAGATCGCCGCCGTAACCGCGCTCGGCCCGGACGCGGTCGCGGTCGAGCCACCCGAACTGATCGGGACCGGAACGCCGGTGAGCAAGGCCGATCCCGCCGTCGTGCGCGACGCGGTCGCGGCGGCCGACGCCGTCGATCCCGACGTCGACGTGCTGTGTGGGGCCGGTATCTCTACCGGCGAGGACGTCGTCTCCGCCGGCGATCTGGGCGCCGGCGGCGTCCTGCTGGCGAGTGGCGTCGCCAAGGCTGACGATCCGCGGGCCGCTCTCGAGGACCTGCTCGCGCCGCTGTAGGCGACCCCGTCCCGGATCCCTTACACCCGGACGTGATTCGTTAATCAGTGTAGATCGGATAGAAATGCACGGTTGACCCAATATACTTAAGTTTACTGGCGGCGAAGTACGGCGTGTAGGTCGTATCCATGAAAAAGAACGTGGGTGGACTCGACAGATCGGCACGGATCGTCATCGGCGCCCTTCTTGGAATCGCCGGCCTCGTGGTCGCGCTCGGATTCTGGGAGCTGGGGACGGTCGTCGGTATCGGGGCGCTCGTCGTCGGCGCGGTCCTCCTGGTGACCGGCACCACACAGAAATGCCCGATTAACTCGGCGGTGGGCGTCGACACGACCGAGTAAGAGCAGTCATCAGATTCGCGAGCGCATCCAGTCATCTACCTCAGGATTCGAAATCGGATATTGACGCCTGGCTCCCGCCATCGCGATCGGACTCGCCGGCGTCGTTGCCCCCGGCGTTGCGATCCACCCCGGTCCCACCACCGCCGGCGCGTCCCTCCCAGTCACCGAGGTCGGCCTGTTCGCCATCCGGAAAGGAGAGGTTCGACACCCGGACACCGAGTTTTCGCACCGTGCGATCCCGGAACTCCCCGAGGAGATCGAGCGCGATGTCGAGCAGGAGGTCGGGATCGGCCACCGGTCCCGGGAGGGACTCGGCCCGGGTGTGCACCTCGAAGGGTGGCTCGACGACTTTGACCCCGACTGTCCGGTACAGCGCCCCTTCGCGGCGGGCGCGCTCGGCGACGGCGGCCGCGAGTGTTTCGACGGTGTCGCGCTTCTCGGCCGTCGACGCGGTGGCGTCCGCGAACGCCGACTCCCGGGAGAGGCTCTTTGGCTTGCCCGTGGGACTCACCTCGCGGTCGTCCTCGCCGCGGGCACGCTTCAGGAGGTCACGGCCGCGGTCGCCGTACCGTTCGCGAACCCAGGACTCGTCGGCGTCCGCGAGGTCGCCGACCGTTTCGATCCCGGCCTCGCGTAACTCGCCGGCGGTGACCGGTCCAATACCGTGTAGCAACTCGATGGAAAGGGGCTCGAGGAACGCCTCCACCTCGCCGGGACGGACGATCACCAGGCCGTTTGGCTTGTCGTGATCGGAGGCGACCTTCGCAGCGCTCATCGACGGCGCCACCCCGACGCTCGCGGTGACCCCGACGTCACTGGCGATCCGCTCCGTGAGGTGTCGCGCGACACCCTCGACGTGTTTCCAGTCGGTACTGTCCGTCACGTCCAGGTACGCCTCGTCGATGCTCACGACCTGGAGAGTGTCCGCGACCTCCTCGAGGACCGCAGTCACCTCCTCGCTCACAGACTCGTAGAACCCCATGTCGACGGGACGGTAATACCCCGCCTCGCTCGTCTCGAGGGTCGGGTCCTGTCTGGCGCGCTCGACTGGGGGAAGGCGCTCCATCGCCGCCTCGATACCCTGGGCGCTCTCGACGCCGCAAGCACGGGCTTCGTAGCTCGCGGTCGCGACCGCGCCGTGGTCCTCTCCCGATTCGTATCCCATACCGACGACGACGGGTTCGCCGCGCAGTTCGGGTTCGCGCAGGCGCTCACAGGCCGCATAGAAACAGTCCATATCGACGTGACACACGATACGATCCTCGCGGTTCTCCTCAGCGAGGGTCGACCAGTCACGACCCTGCTCCTCACCCATGTGTCTCGGCGATCGGCCTGTCGTGATGTCGCGCATCGGCGGCCCGCAGTCGTGCCCGGGGACACTGGAACTCATACTGTCGGTCACGACTCGATGGAGATATTCGCCACCCCGGGGTGGCGAATTCCTCCACGAACTTGTGACCGACAGTATCACTCATCGTTCTCGTCCCGTTCGTGTTCTGTGTGGATCAGGTCCGTCGCTCCCGGGGGCTTGAGGGTCGTCTCTTCGGACTCCTCTTCGTCCATCGCGTCCAGCCGATCGGGGCTGAGCGCCGGCATCCGTCTCTTGTAGGCCCGCTTTCCCGCGTACCACCCGAGGGCGAAGCCTCCAACACCGAAGACCAACACGCTGATAGCTATCACGGAAACCAGTACCTGGGTGTCCATGGTCATACTATGTCCGTAATCGGGCGATAGTTGTTCGTCAGTACAGCAGTACTGGGGGCACCTGAACGCTGTGGTCGCGGTTCGCATTCGCTGTCGCTCGTCAGAAGAGCGGGCCGAGAGGGATTTGAACCCCCGTCCGTCTGGTCGCTTCCGCGGTCACCGGAGTGAGCGCGTTAAAAGCCAGACGCTCTGCCGGACTGAGCTATCGGCCCTCACTTCTTTGTTCGGTCGCTACCCGTTAAACGGTTACGCGTTGGAGAGCGATTCGAACCACGCGTCGAGCGCGTTCGTGACGATCTCGTTTACGTCCCGGTTCTCCAGGGCGGCCCGCTGTCGCAACTCCCGGTACGTCGATGGTGGAAGAGACACGCGTATCTCGCCGGGCGACACGCCATGGCGTTCGAGCGCAGTGTCGATCGGAACGCCGTCGTTGATCATGCTAGCTATTTCCCGCACGTTCCGGACGGTGAGTTCGGCGTCGACGACCGCCCACGCGAGACGGTACCGTACCTCTCCGGACACCCTGGCGATGTGTTTCGCGGCGGTGGGCGCAATCTCGCCGCGCGCGACGTGGATCCGGATCGCTCGCGGCAGGTCGTGCACCCGGGCCCACTTGCGAATAAAGCTGACAGTCACGTCCGCGCCGGCGCGCTCCGCGGCCGCCTTGTAGGACGCCTCCGCACGCACGAGGGCGGCACAGGCAGCTGCCCCCCGAAGCACGAACACGTTGTTGGAGTTTGCCCCCGTCTCGGTCGCGAACGACCGGACCGTCTCGACCGCCTCCCTGACGCTCTCGGGAGCTGCCGGGTCGAAGCGCTTTGCCTCCTCGGGTGACTGCCCGGTGATCGTCTCGTCGCCCCGGATGACCGGTTCCCCGACCGGGGAGCGGCGATCGGTCGGGATGTCGTCTCGGTCGTCTGCCATCGTGCGTGGTATCGACCTCCGGGGTATAGTAGCTGTTGGAGCCGATACCGGAAGCACCGACCTATACGTCGATCGTCTCACCGAGGTCGGGCGCGCTCGCGGTCAGTCCGTCGCCCTCCAGTTCCGCCGCGAACCCCGCGCAGTCGTCGCCGTGGTTAACGAGAATCGGCGTGTCCGCGTACGCCGAGAGGAACGATCGGATCTCTTCACCGTCCGCGTGGGCGGAGAAGTCGTACTGCTCGACCTGCGCGGCGACGGGCATGACCTGGCCGTCGAACTCCGCCCGCCCGGTCTCGATCAGTTCACGGCCCGGCGTCCCCGCGACCTGATATCCCGTCATCGCGACCTTGTTCACCGGGTCGGTCCTGATCTCGGGGACGTACGTCATCGCCGGGCCCCCAGAGAGCATCCCGCTCGTGGTGACGATCACCGTGTTCGATTTCGCGATCCGCTTGCGTTGTCCGTCGCGGCCATCGACGAACCGGGCGTTCGACTTCGCCCGCTTGAGCGCCGCACCGTCGCGGACGTACGCGGGGTTTCGTTCGAGGATGTCGAGCACCCGCGTTCCCATCCCGTCGACGTAACAGTCCAGATCGTACTGTTCACAGATCAGCATGACTTCCTGAGTCCGGCCGATAGCGAACGCCGGAACGACGACGGTGCCGCCCTCCCAGACCGTCGTCCGCAGGCTGTCGACGAACGCCTCCTCGGTTTCCTCCCGGTTTCCGTGATCCGTGTCCGCGTAGGTGCTCTCGGTTATTACGACGTCGGCCTCGGGGCGCGCGGTCGATGGCGCGACGAGGCGCTGTCCACGAATCGGCTCCCCGTGTCGACTCGTGCGGTTCGCGGGCGCGTCGCTCCCGTGGTGGTCGCTGGCGTGAAAGTCGGCGGTGTACAGGAGTCGCGTCTCGCCGTCGTCGACCAGTACGTGGGCGCTCCCGGGGATGTGTCCGGCGTCGAAGAAGGTGACTGTGTGGCCCGCCGCCTCGAAGGACTCGCGGTAGCCGTGGGTCCGGGACACCTGTGTGACGCGCTTGATCTCCTCCTCGGTGAACGGGCAGTCGTAGCGCCCGCCCTGCAGGCGGAGCGTGTCGCGGGCCAGAAGCAGCGTGAGCCGGTAGGTCGGCGGCGTCCAGTGGATCGGTGGCCTGGCGTCCCCCGACAGGAGCGCCGGAACGGCGCCGACGTGATCGAGGTGGCCGTGTGACACCACGACCGCCTCGGGGTCGGGGTCGTCGATCGGAAACTGCGGCGGGTTCCCGGTCAGCATTCCGTAATCCAGGAGGAGGGAGTCGTTGACGAGGATCGCGCTCCGGCCGACCTCGCCAGCGCCGCCGAGAAAGCGTATTTCCATTGGCTTTGAATACGCGTCGAGCCGTCTTGCCTCCGTCGGTTTCGTGTGCGGTCCCGGAGTCAAGGGACCACCCGGGTAACCCGTGGATTAAAACGGATAGAGCGACCAAACGAGACGTATGCGCGAGCGCCTGCCGTCCGGGGTCGACACCCCTCGCCCGATCCAGTGGGTGGATCGCGCACACCTCGGTTGGGTGCTGCTCGGACTGTTCGTCGCCGGCGTGTTCCTCTTCGTGTTTTACTCTTACGTCGGCACCTTTGTTTTCGCGGTGTTCATTTACTACGCCACGCGCCCGGTGTACCGGCGCGTGGAGAGATACGTCCGACCGCCGAGCTTGGCGGCCGCCGTGTCGCTGTTCCTGCTCGCGCTTCCCGTCATGCTCCTCATGGGGTCCACTCTCCTTATTGCGATAAGCGAGGTCGAATCCTTCCTCAGCCAGAACCAGTTCAACACCGTCGCCGGAGCGACGAAGGCCGACATCATCGCGACGTCGTACATCGATTTGCTGTCGTCGCCACGACAGCTCATCCAGGCACTCCCCGGGATAATGGACACGATCACGGACACTGGCGCCCTGACCGCGGTGCAAATGATCGGCAACGGCCTCATGCACGCGCTCATCATGGTCGGGATCGCCTTCTATCTGCTGCGAGACGACCAGCAGTTCTCCCGGTGGGCTCGCGACCGCTTCGGGGACGAGGAGGGACTGCTGGAGGAGTTCATGGACGCCGTTGACCACGACTTCCACCAGGTCTTCTTCGGAAACATCCTGAACGCCGTCATCACGGGGCTGATCGCGGCGGTGACGTACAACGCGGTCAACTTCATCGCTCCTGCCGGGCTGTCGGTACCGTACCCGACCCTGCTCGGACTGATCTCGGGCGCCGCGAGCCTGATCCCGCTGGTCGGCATGAAGCTCGTGTACGTGCCCATGGCGGTGTACATCCTGGGCGTCTCGCTGACCTCGGGGATGACCGACGCGCTGTGGTTTCCTGCCACGTTCGCGGCGGTCGCCTTCTTCGTCGTCGACGTGATTCCCGACATGGTGTTGCGTCCGTACGTCTCCGCCCGGGACCTCCACATGGGGACGGTGATGTTCGCGTACCTCCTCGGACCGCTCCTGTTTGGCTGGTACGGCATCTTCCTGGGGCCGATGCTCCTGGTGATCGCTGTCCGGTTCAACCGGATCGTCCTCCCCGAACTGCTGGAGCGGGTGTTCGGGTCATCCAGTCGACGGGAACACCCGGCGCCGCCGGTGCTGACCATCAACGAGACGCCCACGGAGGAGGCAGACGACGTGCCGGGATCCGATCCGACCGCCGGCGACGACTAATCCGTCTCCCGGCGCTGCCAGACGAGTAATCCGCCGATGGCGACCGCGATGGCCAGGAGTCCGCCCACTGCGAGCGTTGCCGCCGATAGTCCGTCCCCGTTGGAGGACGTTTCGTCGGGCGATGCGGGGGCGAAGCCCTCGATCGCTGTCGTTGGAAGCGGAGTGCCGTTCCCGGGAGTGAACTCCAGGAGGAAGTCGTCGAGACTCGTTCCAGCCGCCCACGAGGCGCTCGCCTCCGTCCGCCGGGCCGGATCCGGAGCGACTTTGCTCAGGCGATACTCCTCCGGCGCGAGGATCCTGACGGTGAACTCCCTGCTCGGCGTAAATCCGCTCGCGAACGGCTCGGTGATGACCAGATTCGGCCGGAGGTCGTCTCCCGCCCTGTCGGTCGGTGTCGGACTCGAGGTCGAACGTCAGTCGGAGCGTGACCAGCGCCGGCTCGGTCGACCGCAGTCCGACCGTGAACAGCGGCGTGTCTTCGGACGTGTCCGTAGCGGCGAGCACCGCCGGAGAACCGGAGACCGGCACCATTGGTCCGGGCGCACGGGCGAGGGCACGGCGGTCAGTCCCGCGGCCCCTGTCCGGCGTCTTGGAGGCGTTCCCCTCACCCGGCAAATCGCTGTCGTCGTCTTGCCCGGGCGGTGTGGGCCTGACCTCCGGACCGTCAGGTCGAGGACCCGTCACGTTCGGCCGCTTTTCCCCGGCGATTCGCCTGCCGACGCTGTTACCGGCGATCGAGCGTGCGATACCCATGATCTCCCGATCGGTGACGTTCGACGCCCGTCGCTCAAGCGACGAGACAGACTCCGGATCGACGCCTGCGGCCACCAGCGCTGCTTCCGGCAGTCGACTCGTCGCGCTGGCGGTCTCGTTTGCGAGACGGCGTGCAGTGCGTGCCTCCGCCGCGAGGACCGCCATCCGTGCCCGAAATTCGCTCTCGGTTAGCGTTCCGTCGTTTCGCGCAGCCCGGAACTCGTCGGAGCGGTTCTCGAGTCGCCGGAGTCGGTCATCGAGCAACTCACGGTTCATCGCGTCCGGCAGTAGACGGCCGTTGGGGTTTATACTGTCGGTCACGACTCGATGGAGATATTCGACACCCCGGGGTGGCGAGCGCTTCGATCCACGCGAGCGACCGCAACGCGGACGGACAGCGGTTCGATGGGCTTTTGCGTGGCGCACGACTCCGGAGAGACATGCCCACCTTTCAGGTCGTCGTCGGCGATCCGGAGTCCGGCGACAGCTACACGTTCGACGTAGACGGTCAGGCCGCGAACCGCTTCATCGGGAGAGAGCTCGGCGAGGAGGTCGATGGCTCCGCGGTCGGCCTCGATGGCTACACCCTGGAGTTGACCGGCGGCTCCGACGACGCCGGCCGGCCGATGCGCGAGGACGTCGCGGGAGCGAGCCTCACGGAGGTCATGCTAGCGGAGCGCTCGACAGGGTACCACCCGGACCGTGACGGCGAGCGACGACGCGTTACCGTCCGGGGTCGCGAGGTCACCGAAGCCGTCGTCCAGATCAACGCGACCGTCTCCGAACCCGGACCCGACACGATCCCGGTCGCGCTCGGCGAGGAGGAACCCGACACGAAAACGGGAGAGACCGACGAGTAACCGCGTGACCGAACGCATCCGGAGCGACGGCGTGGAGACGATCCGCGCGACGGTCGAACGCAGCGGCGGCACGCGCCGACCAGAGATCCGTCTCCCGACCGGCCGCGCTGACGACCTCCCTGAGGGTCCGATCCGCGTCACCATCGACGGAACGGGGTATCACGCGCCTGTCGTGAGTGGGCCGGGGGGGACCACCCTCAGGGGTGCCTACGCGAACGCACGCCGTGCCAGGGAGCGTGACGGCACCGACCACCTCGCGGCGTGGATCGACGACCGGGAGATCGGGTTCGGCCGGTCCGTCTTGCTTGATATCGTCGTCCCGGGCGAGCAGTACGGCCTGCGCGCTCCTGGCGAGGACGCGGTGTATTCGGTCCAACGAGGACTGTCAACGGAATTACAGGAGATTGCTCGTGACCTCGAGAGGACATGACTGCCAGGGACTCGCGCTCTCTTTGCTCGCGTTCCTCCTCGTCAATCTCCTCATACTGTCGGCTGTGACTCGATGGAGATATTCGCTACCCCGGGGTGACGAATTCCTCCACGAACTTACAGCCGACAGTATCACATCCCGGGGGGAGATCCCGTCCACGCCCATCATGTCCAGCAGGAGACGGCTGTTGACTCCCGCCGAGAACCCCGGGTAGTTCTCCAGGTGGGCGTTGCGCTGGAGGATCGACTCGCCGTCGTTGACGACGAGCGTCGACATTTCGGCGCGGGCGGTGAACAGACCCGCAGACAGTCCTGCGGGACCGCCTCCGACGATCAACACGTCGTGATCAGTTGCGTCCATGTTCGGGTGTGGGATGCCGGAGTATATAGAGCGTTGGAGGTCACCTTGGACGGGTCGTTCTCCCCGATGTCGACGACCCTCAGCAATGAGTAGCGCGGAGCCCCCTTCCTCAACGAGCCGCGCAGTCCGCGTGAGCGGACAAGCAGCACAGTAGGGAGGGCAGCAGCGCGTCAAACTCCTCCACGATCACTGTGTCCGTGTCGCCGCCACGGTTGACTGCGGTCACGGTGGCATCCTCTGCGCTGTTGGCTGTCAGCGCGCCGTGCAACGCCGTCTGCAGTGTGTGCACGACGTAGCCGCTGTTCGGTAACTGACTCGAATCAACGTGGTCCGGTATCAAACGCAACGTTTCGACGAGTTCGTCCGGCGCGTCACGTTCAACGCGATTGAGCGCACCAGCGAGCGGATCGTCGTCGCCCCGAAGGAACCCGGCGATTGTGCAGTTCAGCACCGCACACTCGTAGGTGCATCGCGGATCGTAGTGCGTGATCGACGAGGACTGTCGGCTCACCTGCGCAAGCTCGTCGAGATCGTTGGTGAAGGCGATCGCGTGTGGTGCACACCGCATCACGCTGCCGTTACCGGCGTTTGAGCCCTCAGCCCGGTGTTGCCAGACTTCACGTCCGGCGTCTCGCCAGGACGTTCCGCTCGCGTACTCGCGGATGGCATCAGCGGTCATCAGTCCAATGTCGAAGGGACCGCTCTCGTACCACTCGTGGAATCGGTCGGCGATATCATCCCCATCGAACGCTTCCTGTTCGACGAGACTCCGTGCGATACACAGCGCGAGGTCAGTGTCGTCGGTGACGGTCCCCGCAGGTTGCCCGTGCGTCCCGTGGCTAATAATGTCTGTTGTATACGGGTCGACAGAACTGTTGATAGAATTAGCCTCCACCGTACCCGGCG
>JBDGQL010000222.1:0-25897 GCA_042219105.1 Karumarchaeum halophilus (SeqCode)
CGAACAGGAGACGAACGACCGCGCGGTAGTCGCGGTCGTTCGTGAGTTCGGAAAATCGCGACTTGGGCATGTGTTCGAGAGAGTCATCAACAGCCGTTTTGTCCTCGAGTTCGGCAAGCGAACTGGACGGATCGAGCCCCTCACGGACAGCGACCCGAACGTGGTTCGTGAAGTCGTGTTTGTCGGAGTGGACGCCGATTCTGAACTCGTCAGCAATGGACTCGCTGTCGACTGCGTCGAGCAGCGAGTACAGTGCATCGGCGACGATTTCATCAGCATTGATGTTGCTGGCGTTCGTTACAGCTACTGACGGCCGGTCTGCTGAGTTGGAATGCACAGACATTACAGGCCGTCACTACCGGCTCACGCCGGTTTTAAATACTCCGAACGCGACAGCGCGTGCCCGCCCACTAACTTTTTTCGAAGCTTTCGGGGAATGGCACGTTTTCTGGCCATCTGAACTCGTCGGCCAGGGTGATTCGGTGGGGGTTCGGACCGCTCCCTTCGCGATACGTGCCGAGTCCGAGCGTGTCGGCGAGTTTCATGCGGCTATGCGCTGTCTCCTCGCTCACGTCGAGGAGGGCCGTCACGTCCGTCGTACTGAGTGTGTCCGGTAGGCTCGGATTGACGAGCGCTCTGATTAGGCCGCGACGCTTTCGGGGCATTGTCGACAGAGCGACCCGTGCAACGACCGGAAGATCAGATTCGGATATACTGACACGTCCATCGAGAAGTGCGCGTCCGCGAGCGAAGTTCCGGAGGGAAGCAACGACTCGATGACGCCCTTCGATGATCGGTTCACCACTATCCACCGGCGCGCGGGCATGGGCTACTAATTCGCCGAAGTCGGTCACGGTACGCTGGATTGGAACGGGAGGGACATCCTCCCAGTCGAAGCCCGCGTATCCCTCGTAGGCGTCCCAGAGGTCATTGATGAATTCTGACATCACTTCGCGACACTTGCGCACTTTTTCGTGGTACTCGTCCTTGCTGAATACATCCGCGGCGACCTCGGATTTCGACTTGTTCCCCGGGAGTTCGTGGAACAGAAACCGATTCCCAGTGTGGCCCATGATTTCCCACGCGCGGTGATTGAGCGGCGTTGTGGCGCCGACGAAATTGAAACGAAAATCGCCGGAGTATCCGCGCTCGCCGTGGGCGCCAGTTGATCGTACCAGCCCGTCCCCGTCCATCACGCTGGCCACTGTCGCCATGCTTTCACGTATCTTATCTCTGGGACCCGCAAACCACGAGGCCATGTCACGGCAAACGAGCGTCTTATGCCGGACTCTGGGGAGCAGATCAACCTCGGCTAGTTCTTCTTCCGTGAGCGACGCATCGTGACTGACAAAGGCCGCAGGAGTCACCTTGTCGGTCCGGTAGGTCGCCGTGGCATCTTCGAACAAACGAACGGCCGTCGTCTTGCCACTCCCCGACGGACCAACGATCATCAGGCCGACGGGGTCGGCCCCCTCGATTAGCAGTGTTGCATGGGCCGCTAGAGCCGCCTCCGTCACCTCCCATGTCCGCCTGTCGAACGTGTCGGTGATCGTCTCTTCGACTGGGGAGTCGTTGAGGCTGACCGGAGCCCGAACCGGGATCGTGAGGTTGTCGGCCGATACTTCTAAGTTCTTTGAGGATTTAGGACCTGTTGGGTGGCGGGGGTCCTTTCCCTCGCTTCGTTGCTGACTCATAGCGACCAGTGATTTTTATGTCACGTACAGGCCAAAGTAGCGGTTGGAAACTTAAAGTGATTCGGCGGAGAGGCACGATTCGCAAGAGGTAATTTACTTTATTTATACTTAATATAATTCTGTTCGGTATATGGTTATCAGCGTCGATTTTTCGAACTTATGCACACCTCCTTAGCACGAGGTATGTTTCCAGCCGATACGCTGGAACAACTCAATAGCCAACTGGTGCATCTGACTATCAGGCTTCATAGTCATCAGGGTGCCACACCTCGCACACGGGACCTGAATCTCGGCTAACTCACGCCCCTCGATCCGTCCTTGACTCCGGCCGTATTCGTACCCGGCTTTCCACACCTCCTCCTTCTCGTCCCTGCGTTTCACGACGTCATTATACGCCTCCCGTTTGCGTTCCAAGTCTTCGACCTCGGCTCGTAGCTCCTCGATCTCCACCTGGAGTGCATGACGTTCGGACTGGAGGTCCCCGATCTTGTCTGCGAGTCCATCGGCCGTGGCAAGTTCGGGAGCGTGGTCGTCGATTTCCGCCTTGATCTCGGCCACTCGGTCCCGGACGGCCGATAGGGTATCGGGCGAAAACGATTCCGGTCGGTCCTCCGTGAGATGGTCCTCGATGGCGTGTAACTCCCAGTAGGAGGGCCGGAGTTCCCTGGCGACCGGATGATCAGCATCCTCTGGCGTGGTCCCGACGACTCGGTCGATCTGTTCGGAGACGCGGTCGCGGAGTTCGCGTACGTGCCGATCTCGCTTTGCAGTTTGCAGGATGTCCGAATCAGCCACGTCTCCCCCGGTGTCACCAGGGTCGTTGGCGCCGTCTTTACCAAACGTAATCGCATCCTGTTCGGCGCCACACTCCGAGCATCGTGGCCGGTCGATATCGTCGGGTGACTTGCGAGTCTGCCAGGCGTGGTCGCACCTCGAACAGTGGGCTGTGGCCCCCATAGGCGCGCGCCAACTCTCGATGGATAATTATGTTTCGCCGGGTGGAATAGGCCGGAATAGCCCACGGAATAATCTGGAATGGAAACGGAACAGGCCGTGGAATACCTGTGGAATAAGTCTTGAATTGTGATTTCACGGGGTCGGAATAGAGCCCCTATGGGCCATGTGCGCACTAACAGTGTGTGCTGTAGGGATGACCGAGCGTTGCTGAGTGAATCCGGGGGAACTGAATCAGAATCGGCAACCATGGTGAAAGGGGCTGTCCCCCCGGGCCCCCCGGAGTTCGCCGGAGCCATTTTTCACGTTCCTGGTCACGGCGATCACACCTGCTCCAAAGGACATATATGGACTTCCACCCGTCGTATCTAGCGAAGCCCACGACGGCGGAGGGCGCGTCCCGCAGCGGGTTGAAATCACGCCTCAGGACGCTAAGGGGATTTATACCATCCCCGACGCTGTCCGGTCAATTCCAAACGGGAATCAGACGAGCGGGCGCGACGGGATTTGAACCGGAGTCAGACGATCGCCTCGCTACGCTCGGCGCTGCGACTGACAGGGTTCAAACCCCTGCGGACCTGCTTCGCTCCTCACGTCCGTTCGTCGCAGAAGCAGCGGGCGCGACGGGATTTGAACCCGCGGCATCTTGGTCCGGAACCAAGTGGTCTGTCCGCTGACCTACGCGCCCTCACCTTTTCTATTCCACTCACCGGTAAAACCGTTGTGAAGACGCCGGGCAGCGACGATCCGGTCTTGGAACCGCAAGAACGCCGCGGTCAGCGTTCCCCTTCGACGCTGTCGTCGGCGCCCCGGCGATCTCGACTGAACGGTTCGACGGCCAACAGCCGGGTGAGTAGCCCGAGCACGCGGGCGAACCGGTACGCGATCGCCCCCAACGGGATCAGGGCAAACAGCAGTACACCCGGACACGAACCAGTCAACGTGGGTATCACCTGATTGAGAGCGAGACATCGTGTTGACCGGAAATAAGTGATCCGTATGTTGATCTAATCGTGTCTGGGTGTGAGGGAGGCCAATACACCCGGACGTGACTCTGTTAACTGCCACGACACCAGATTAGTACATTCGGCTCGTGATGCTCCAGGTTTGTGACGACACGGATTAAACAAATCACGTCCGGGTGTGAAGTTGTAGTTCGGTGTCGTCCGACATGGCTCCGGGGTCGAGCAATCGATCGGTTCGACCGATTCGGTTTGTGGTCGTACCCCACCCGTCATCAAACGAGCCGACCATCCATCCGATTTTACGGGATGTTATCTGGGTTGACAGGATCTGGATGAAAACGCGGCGCTACAGGTGCTCCTCCTGGTAGGCCCCGTCGTAGGTTCCGGCGTGATCGGCCTCCGCGAGGACGAGCTGCGCGATCCGCGCACCACGCTCGATCTCGATCTCGTGGTGTACCTCCAGCAGCCCCTCGCCACGACCTTCGTAGCCAGCGTCCCACACCGCCGTATCGAGCATACAGGAGTTGCGCATGAGCGAGGAGCGGGGATACACGAACCCCACATGACCCTTTGGAATTCGGACTGTCTCCCTGTAGCGCGCGATGTACCCCCCTGGCGAGAGTGTGTACGTCCCGGCGTCGTCCGCCCCGGCGGCCTCGCGCTCCCTGCGTTCGCCGACCGTCTTGCCGTCGCGCCCGATTCGTCCCATCTTGACTTGCTCGAAGACGCTCCCGAGTGTCAGGTCGACGCCGTTGGGCTGGATCTGATCTGTATCGATCGGCTCGACCTGCTCGGCGACAAAGGTTCCTGGCTCGAACATCACCAGCGATTCGCCGCGCCCCGGAATCGCTACCCGGGTCGCGGCAATTTTCCCCCACAGTTTCCCGGGAAAAGCGGGTTTTATATCCGTCCGCAATCGAAGTTCTAACGTTATGCCTCAGACGCTTACGGAGAAGATCCTAGACGAGCACCTCGTCGAGGGCGAACTCGAACCGGGCGAAGAGATCGGTATCGAGATCGATCAGGTGCTCACACAGGACACCACGGGGACGATGGTGTGGCTGCAGTTCGAGGCGCTCGATCTGGACGAGGTCCAGACCGAGATCGCCGCGCAGTACTGTGACCACCAGACCTACCAGTTCGATTTTAAGAACTCCGATGACCACCGCTTCCTGCGCTCCGCGGCCGGCAAGTACGGCGCGTACTTCTCGCGACCGGGCAACGGCATCTGCCACCAGGTCCACAAGGAACACTTCGCCGCCCCCGGCAAGACGATGCTGGGCTCGGACTCCCACACGCCGACGCCGGGCGGCCTGGGCGAACTTGCCATCGGCGCCGGCGGAATCGACGTCACCGTTGCGATGGGCGGCGCGCCCTACTACATCGAGATGCCGGAAGTCGTCAACGTCCGTCTGGAGGGCGAACTCCAGGCATGGGCGACCGCGAAGGACGTCATCCTCGAGTTGCTCCGCCGGCTGACGGTGAAAGGCGGCGTCGACAAGGTGCTCGAGTACACCGGCCCCGGGGTCGAGAGCCTCACCGTCCCCGAGCGCACCACGATCACCAATATGGGGACCGAACTTGGTGCGACTTCCTCGATCTTCCCGACTGACGAGGAGACGAAAGACTTCCTCTCGCGACTCGGACGTGAGGAAGAACACGTCGAACTCACCCCCGACGAGGACGCCGAATACGCCGATGAGATCGCCGTCGACCTCTCGGAGGTCGAGCCGCTGATCGCCGAGCCGTCGATGCCCGACAACGTCGTGCCAGTTCGGGAGGTCGCAGGCACCGACGTCGACCAGGTCATCATCGGTTCCTGCACCAACGGCGCTTACGAGGACATTCTCCCCGCCGCAAAGATGCTGGAGGGCCGGGAGATCAACAAGACCACCGAGATGATCGTCGCACCCGGTTCCAAGCAGGCCAGCGAGATGCTCGCCCGCGAGGGCTGGACCGCCGAGATGATGGCCGCTGGCGTCAATTTCTCCGAGGCAACCTGTGGAGCGTGCATCGGCAACGGCCACGTCCCCGCCTCCGACTCCGTCTCGTTGCGGACCTTCAACCGCAACTTCGAGGGCCGGTCGGGTATCGAAGACGACAACGTGTATCTCTGTTCGCCTGAGGTCGCCACCGCGTCGGCGCTGGCCGGCGAGATCGTCGATCCCCGTGACCTCGCGGCGGAGATGGACGGACTGGAAGACCCCGGTTTCGAGATGCCCGAGCAGTACGATGGCTCCACAGCCGACCTCATCACGCCGGATGAGGCGGAGGACGACGAACTCATCAAGGGACCGAACATCGGCGACGTCCCCCTGCAGGACCCCCTAGATTCGACCCTGGAGGGTGAGAACCTGCTGAAGATGGGGGACAACATCACCACCGACCACATCAGTCCGGCGAACGCCGACGTGCTGATGTACCGCTCGAACATCCCCAAACTCTCGGAGTTCACTCTCACCCGCGTCGACGAGGAGTTCCCGGACCGGGCAAAGGAGAAGGGCGGCGGCGTCCTCGTCGCCGGCGAGAACTACGGTCAGGGTAGTTCGAGAGAGCACGCCGCCATGACGCCGATGTATCTGGGCGTTCGGGCGGTGTTCGCACAAAGCTTCGCGCGCATCCACCGTGCGAACCTGTTCAATTTCGGCATCGCGCCCTTTACCATCGACGAGGAGACCTACGAGAACATCGACCAGGGCGACCACATCGAAGTCGTCGACGACGTCCGCGAGGGCGTCCTCTCGGGCCGAGAGGCGTTCACCATTCGCGTAAATGACGACTGGGAAACGACCGTGGAACTCGACGCCTCCCAGCGCGAGCGCGACATGCTCGCCGAGGGGGGCAAACTCGCCTGGACGAAACAGCACGCCGATGCCGGCGGCGACGAGAGCGCCGCGGCGGACTGATCCGGTAGCGGCGTCGACCTCCGAGCGATCAACCGCGATTCGAATAGATTTGGAGAGGATCGACGGCACCCTTTTTACACTGCGACTCGGAGCATGCGGCGTGACGACGACGGCCGAACCCCTCACTGGGATCACGATTCGCCAGGCCACCAGGGCCGATCTACTCGAGATCCACCGGATCGAGAAACGGTCGTTTCCACAGCCCTGGCCCTACCACGCGTTCGAGGGATTCCTGACGGAGCCGGGATTCCTGGTCGCATACGACGGGACGGTCGTCGGACACATCGTCGCCGACGCCGTCGAGAACCACGGCGCCGCGATCGGACACATAAAGGACCTCGCGGTCGCCCCGGATCGGCGCGGGGAGGGAATCGGTTCGCGGCTTCTCGAGCGATCGCTTGGAACTCTCGCCACTGCCGGTGTCAGTAGCGTTAAACTCGAAGTCAGAGTTTCGAACGACCGGGCGCGGTCGCTGTACGATCGGTACGGCTTCGAACGCCACCACACGATCCCGCGGTACTACGACGACGGCGAGGACGCGATCGTGATGGTCACAGACCTCACCGCCAACTAATCAACCACAACTGACCGACGTGCCCGACGAACGGACGGGCCCCCCGGAGGGGACCGCTGGTGATTTGTCGCTCGCCCCCCACGCGAGGGTATGGCGTATGCGTGTCCGGTGTGTGACGCAGTGGAAGCCGACGCCGAACACCTCGCGCACCACCTCGCAGTCACGGCGTCGCTGCACGAGGGCGATCACGCGGCGTGGCTCGACGATCACGCGCCCGACTGGCCGGAGCAGTCACCGTCCGAACTCGGCGCGACGGCGATCGAACACGCCGAGGAGCGGGTCATCGAGGACGAGGCCCATACCCACGACCACGGCGACGTGGCGACGCCGGACGTGCAGCACGCACAGTCCGACCCGGCAACTGGAACGGGGCGTCAGCTGGACGCCGAGACGAAGCGCGCGTTGCAGGAGGCCCGCGAACTGATGGAACGGGAGTGCAACGAGTCGGGGTAGCGGGGCAGGGTCAGTTCCGGCGGCCGGGTAGCCTGGATCGTGCCGACGACCAGACTCGCCGGAGCCCGCGCCGCACGGAGAACCGCGAGTGCCAGAACTCGGAGGCGCCGAGTGTGACTCCAGTGAGGATGGTCCAGAACAGGAACAGCAGGTCCGTGAACCGGACCCAGCTAGGGGCGACGTAGAGCGCGCTGTTGAGCCACAGACTCGGAATCAGATCCTTCAGTGCGAGAATCCCCCGCTCGATCGGTCCCTGATCGGGCCTGACAATCTGGCCAGTGACGTCGGTTCCGTCGCGTGTATTCGTTCCGCCCCCATTGGCCGGGGGACCGTACGCACGGCCGGGTGGAATCTCCCCCATCGCGTAGCCACCGGCACTCTCGTCGCCGGTGCCCAGCCGTTCGACGTCATACGGCATGCCGATTTCCACGGTCCAGAGGGGTTCGCCGTCCGGGGTGACCTCGAGGACGCGGTCACCGTGTGAGTCGACAATGAGCGTGAGTCCGGAGGGGAGGCGGTCGGCGTCGCGGGGCCACTGGACGCGTTCGTCCTGCCATCCCCAGGCGCGCTCCCAGGAGCCATTCTCGCGGTGGAACTCGAGGGCGCGCTCGTTTTCCGAATCGGCGACGATGACTGCTGGACCCCCACGGGATGCGGGGATGTAATCGGGGTTGTGCTGCTCGTACAGGATGTCGTGGTTCTCGTCCTCCCCGAGCGTCCAGGATTCGTTCGCGGTGAGCGTCCCGTTCTCGCGCTCGAGGAACACCACCTCGTCCATGTTGCGGATGCTGGCCATGATGCGGCCGTCGGGCAGTACCTCGACGTCGTTGACGTGGGTCCAGTCCGCCCACGAACCGCCCTGGTCGTCGTCGTAGGTCTCCTCCGCCTTCCAGACGGCCACCGTCTCGTTGTCCTCGGTGTCGATGATCCTGACGCTGTCCCGGACGATGTCGGCGAGCACGATGTGGGTGTCGTTGATCCGGTCGATGTCGTGCCACCGCGCGGAGGCGACACGGGGGGTGAGTTTCGCGTACAGGGTCTCGACCTCACCCGTCGAGAGGTTGGCGCGGTTCAGGACGTTCCGGGTGCACTGATCGGAGGAAAACTCCGAACAGTCCTCGCCATCGAAGTGTTTCGAGGCGACGTACTCGACGGTGTGGTCCGCTCCCGGAACCGGATCCACGTCGTAGTACACGCGGTACTGGTCCTCGTAGTAGATGATTTCGCCGCGGCGGTCGATCGCGACGAGTTCGGCTTCCTCGTCGGAGACGTAAAATCCCTGGGTGGCGATGACGGTCACCTGCCCGTTCGGGCTGAGCGTTTCCGCAACGTCCCCCGAGTCAAGCGTCGGTTGTATGTTGATACTCCCCTTGATGGCGGGGGTGCCCGTCGCACTACCGGTCCCGCCACCCGGCGTCGCGTTCCCGGACCCGGCGGGCAGTAACTCATCCGTGCTGGTCGCCTCGACGTAGCTGACGGCCAGTACCGCGGTCTGGACGACGAGCAAGGCCACGAGAGCGACCCGGATCCCACGTCGTGACGGCGTCCACATTGAAACCGATTCGTCCATCCGCCTACATATGCTTTACTTTCGACGACGGCCCGACTCCATCGTCCGCTCTGTCCGACAGTATAATCTACCTGCCGGTACGTGATTTCGGGTGTGCGAATCGGCGTCGTCGTGAACCCGATCGCGGGAATGGGCGGCCGGGTCGGTCTGAAGGGAACGGACGGGAAAGTCGCGGAGGCGCGTGCCCGGGGCGCGGAACCCAGGGCGCCCGGCCGTGCTCGCGAGGCTCTTTCGGCCCTCGCGGCCCGTGCGCCCGGAGCGACCGTCCTCACCTACGCCGATCCGATGGGCGAACGGGAGGTCCGCGAGGCGGGATTCGACCCGGACGTGGTCGGTGCTCCTGAAGCGGCGGAGACGACGGCGGCCGACACGCGGTCGGCGGTGGCGGCGTTCGTCGAAGCGGATGTCGACCTCGTCCTGTTCGTCGGCGGAGACGGTACCGCCGTCGACGTGGCCGACGCGCTCGCGGAGGCGGACTCCGACCTCCCGGTTCTGGGCGTTCCGGCGGGCGTGAAGGTGTACTCCGCGGTCTTCGCGGTGACGCCCGCCGCCGCAGGCCGGATCGCCGCGGCCTTCGACTCCACCGAGGGCGCGGACGTCGTCGATGTCGACGAGGACGCCTTCCGCGGCGGTGAGGTACACACCGACCTGAAGGCCGTCGTTCAGGTTCCAGTCACCGAGGAGCGCCAGTCGGCCAAACAGCTCGGCGGCGGCACCGTCGAGGGTCTGGTGGAGGCCGTCGCGGAGGAGCTCCGGCCGGACACGGTGTACGTCCTCGGGCCCGGAAGCACCGTCGGCGCGATCAAACGGGAGCTGGGATTCGAGGGCTCGCCGCTCGGCGTGGACGTCTACCGGGACGGCGAGATCCTTGCGCGAGACGCAGCCGAATCGGAGATACGTGACGCGCTGGGCGAGAACAACGTCGTCGTCGTCTCGCCGATCGGAGGACAGGGGTTCGTGTTCGGCCGCGGAAACGATCAGATCTCCCCCGCCGTCATCGAACGTTCCTCCGTCGAGATCGTTGCCTCCCGCCGGAAGCTCGACGAGATCGGCGTCCTCCGGGTCGATACCGGTGATCCGGACGTCGACGAGTCGCTCCGGGGCTGGCGACAGGTCCGGGTGGGCCGGTTCGAGCGCCGGATGATGCAGGTGAAGTGATACTGTTGGTCACACGTTCGTGGGGGAATTCGCCACCCCGGGGCGTCGAATATCTCCATCGAGTCGTGACCGACAGTATAAGGAGTCACACCTAACTGTCTGTGCCTCCTCCACCACGGTATGGAAGAGCACATCGTTCATGACGACGAAACAGTGTACGTAGACCACGGAGACAGCCGGATCGGATCGGAGGGATCGTTCTTCGTCGCGTACGTCGACGAGGCTGGTGACGATCCCTACGGCTACTTGTGCTCGGCGTGTGAGTCGTTCGATAACGCCATGGACCCGATGGGGCGGATCGTGTGCAACCAGTGTGGAAACGTCCGGAAACCCGAGGAGTGGGACGCGACCCACGAGTGATACTGTCGGCTGTGACTCGATGGAGATATTCGCCACCCCGGGGTGGCGAATTCCTCCACGAACTTACAGCCGACAGTATGACCACCTCCACGCCATGATCCTCCGGAAGAGAGTGATGACGAAACCGCCCAGGTCGCACGCGAGGCGAGGGGGCGACCGTCGTCGAACACGACCGGAATCGCGGGTACGGTGCGGCGCTCAAGACGGTGTTTCGCGAAGCCGAGCGGAGTACCGCCGAGCACCTCGTGGTCCTCGATGGGGACGGCCAGCACGATGCGAGTGACGTTCCCTGTCTGGTCGAGCGCCAGCGTGAGACCGAGGCGGAGGTGGTGATCGGGTGTCGGTTCGACGAGGATTCGGAGACCGACCTCCCGCTGTACCGGCGCTTCGGACTGGGAATCGATCACGGAACGCGAAGGCGATCTTGAAGACGCCGCACTGATAGCCAGGCAAGCCGATCTTGATTGGGAGAGCATCTTACAGGAGATCAAGACCCAGGAAGACCGCACCGGCCAATTCTTCTCGTTTGCTGTGCTCGATACGCTCGATGTCCTCGATGAGCGTCACGATATTGTCGCGCCAATCACGGATCGGCTCGTCTCGTACTGTCTTGAGAACGCGTTGCTCGTCTCGCTGGACGCCCCGAAGACGATCGAAGACCTTCGAGAAGAGCTGGATTTCCCCGATCACCGGATTTATAATAAACTCCGAAAGCTCGAAGCGGAGGGACGGATCACCGTCGACCGAAGCGGTCGGCTCAATATACGGGTCGACAGAACTGTTGATAGAATTAGCCTCCACCGTACCCGGCGAATATCTATCAGGACTTCTGTCGACCCGTATACGTACCAGCAGGCCGAATCGACTGACGGTTAGTTCTACGCGGCGATTCAGGGTCGCCTCACGCTCCGTCTCCGGGATGGCCAACGCCTCGTAGACCTCATCGGCAATCTCGATCTCGGGCATAGCCCCCCGTGTCCGAGATATCGATCGAGTCTTCGGTCCGTCCTGGAGGTGCTGTTCAGGCGCACGAGCGGCCCCGGGCGAGGACGTTTCGAATCATATCCTGTCCGGAAAAATCCCGGGCAGGCATTACCGGAGAAACTCGGGGAGGGCGTGTGGTTCGTCCGGGGTTTCGTCGGGATCGATGCCGATCTCTTTGAGAAATGCCGCTTCGTCTTCGATCGGTTCACCAGCATCACCCTGCTGAAGCGCTACTGCCTCGTCGAGATTTTCGAGGGCGGTTCCCTGTTGTAGCTGTTTACCGGTGCTCGCCACCCCCGGTGGCGGCGAGCACCGGTAAGAGACTACAACAGACATTATCAGGGGCGGGAAGATGTCAAACCTGTACGTCCACCGTTCCCAGAGCGTCGAGCGAGATGACGATATCCTCGATCGATCGAGTGTATTCGCTGGCGTGTTTCCCGGATTGGCGGATACGGGTCCGCTCTTCGAGCAATCCCGCCGTCGTCAGGAGATCCAGCTTTCGGTAGGTCGTCGACAGCGAAAGATCACAGGCTTCGGAAACCTCCTTCGCCGTCAACGTACTCTCACTCGCCGCGCCGAGGATAGCGCGACAGTCAGCGTCATCGAGCGCTCCGAGTAACTTCTGAACGTCGCCTCCACCGACTATCGCCTGCGCGTCCGTTGATGGCTGGTCAGGTGTGCTGACGATTGCGGGGGTCGTCGATGACTGACTCATACATGGATATACATGGCTCCGGAGGGAGTAACACACAGCCACACTATTCGGGTGGGTTTATACTGTCGGACAGAAGGATCGATAATCGAACCACCGATGTGGGGGGGCGTTCGAATTATCAATGTCTCTGTCCGACAGTATATGTACACCCGGCGACCCAGTAGAGCTATCAGAGCAGGTCCTCGAGAATCTTCGATTCCGCTGCGGTCAGATGTTCCCTGAACGTGGCGGGATTGATACCGAGTTCTGCCGCGATTTCCGTCGCGTTAGACTGCCGTGGCCGATCGAAGTACCCCATCTCGTACGCCGTTTCCACTACTTCGAGCTGGCGGTGTGTGAGACGGCTCCGATCCACGAAAACGGGGTCGTGGGATCGCTCTCCGGCCGGTCCTCGAACGAATCGTTTGATGTTTATATCGGGAAACAGCTCGCGGAGTTCGGCGACTGCGTCCCGTAGCTGGTCATAATCGGTCGTATGGAACACGAGCGTCAACGCACCGTCCTCCGCGACGTAACGAGTCACGGGACATCCACGCCGGGCAAGACGTTTGCACGGACAACGCGTTCCGTCGCCGAGAGTGAGTCGATAGCGATCCGTCGACCCGTGGGAGAACATCGGCGTAAGATCGGTATCGAGGTCGGAGTTCGTATCGATGGAAAACTCGACTGTGCTTTCCTGACACTCCGACGGACAGATGTTCGAGTTCACCGAATCGATCGTCGTCCCGGCCGTTTCCGAGAGTTCGACGATTGGACAGATGTCCGGAGTGGTGAACTCCACCGTGGCCCGGATACCGTCTGGCATGAACCTGTCCGGGAGTACGTGAGGCGATTACTTCATAATAGCTGTTCTCATACTGTCGGCTATAACTTCGTGAGCGATTTCGCCGTCCCGGGGTGGCGAACATGCTCATGTGATTATAGCCGACAGTATCAGGAGGGATCACCGTCCCGCTCCATTTTGGCTTTCCGTCCACTCAGTTCGTCCGGATCGAGCCGATAGAGTCGAACGTTGAGGGCGGGCAACGACGCCCCCCAGATCTCGAACAACGGTCGTTTGGCCTCGCTGTACTGCTCGATATGCTCAACCGTCAGCTCATCTCGACTGATCTCACTCAGGTATCCGGTCGCGACGACACTCGTGTAAACGGGGTCGTCCTCCTCGTATACGACGAGACGCGCGTGTGGCGTCGATTCCAGAAACTCCCGCTTCTCGCTCTCGGGATTCGAAACCAGGCGCAGATAGAACCGACGGTGTTCGGTATCGTACCCGTACGAGATCGGAATGGCGTACGACGTTCCGTCTCGAGCCAGAGAGATCACCCCCGTTTCGTGGCGACCGAGGAACGAATCGATCTCGCTATCCGACAGTACCGTTTCCTCATCCAGCAGCATTGTGCATCGGGCCCATGTTGAGGGGCCTGACTTTAATATCTACGTCACGATTCAACACATATGCTGTCGGAAAGAGACACTGATAATCGAACCCCCAGGACAAGGGGCCTTCGAATTATCAATACTTCTGTCCGACAGTATATCGATGAGGGCGATCATAAAACTCACCGTAGGGAGGAATCGGTGGATTGAGCGTCGGTGAACGCCTCCTCCGTCACGGGAGTCCCGCATATGACGCAACCTCGTTCGATGAGTGTGCGTTTCATTTCTCCGTTCACTTCCAGGGATTCCTCGCACTTAGAGCAGACAAAAGTGAATTCTTCGCCTTCTTCATTGCTCATCGTATGCTATGATATGTGGCCGATTAATAAAGCATACTCTCCATTTCCGAACCTGTGACAATGACTGCACAGGGCATGGAACCTTATTCGTGTTTGGGTGTAGAACGCGAGTGATACGGAACCTCGATCTCCAAACCGTCGTGAGCGACGCGAGTCTCGCCGTCGAAGGCCTCGCTTGCCTCCCGGGCGAGCACGGACGCGTCACCGGCATACCGCGAGGAGACGTGTGTCAAGATGAGCCGCGCCGCCCCGGCGGCGCTCGCGACCTTGGCGGCCTCGCGGGCAGTCGCGTGGCCGGTCTCGCGGGCGCGATCAGCGTACGCCGAACCAAAGGTAGCGTCGTGGATCAGCAGATCGGCGTCCGCGGCCGCGTCGACGGTCGCGTCGGCAGGCCGGGTGTCACCGGTGTACACCATGCGACGGCCGGGACGGGGCGGGCCGACGACCTGGTCGGGCTCGACGACGGTGCCGTCCTCGAGTTCGACCGGCTCCCCCTCGTGGAGTTGCGAGAACTTCGGCCCGACGGGGATGCCGAGCTCCTCCGCGCGCTCCCGGTCGAAGCGGCCCTTGCGGTCGTCCTCGATCAGGGTGTAGCCGACCGAGGTCGTCCGGTGGTCCGTCGCGAACGCCCGGACCTCATAATCCTCGGATTCGATGGCAGTCTCGCCAGGGTCAACCTCCGTGACGTGGACCGGAAACGACGGCGACCCGCCACACGCGGTGAGAAGGGCGGTCACGTCCTTGCGAGCGTGGCGGGGTGCGTGGATCGTCAGCGGCGCCTCACGATCGTTGAAATCCAGGGTTTCCAGCAGTCCGGGGAGACCATACACGTGGTCGCCGTGCAGGTGCGTGAGAAAGATATCGGAGATGGAAAAACCGGTACCGAAACGCATCATCTGGCGCTGGACCCCCTCGCCAGCGTCGAACAGGAGGCAGTCGCCCTCGCGGTTGAGGAAGACGCCACTGGGGTTGCGCCCGGTCGTCGGGACGGCGCCGGCGGTCCCGAGAAATGTGACGCGAAGAGTCATACCGGGCATCCGAAAGCGAGGGATAAAGTTGTGTCGTCTGTGCGATCGGTCTCGTCGGCGAAATGCCTGGGGCGTCCGACCGGGAACAGGATATACGGGTCGACAGAACGAACGATAGAATTCGCCTCTGCCATACCCCGGCGGATATCTATCAGGGCTTCTGTCGACCCGTATAAATACGCCCGGGTCCCGAGAGCAAGTATGGACGATATCACCGCCGTCGTGACGGGAGGGAGCCGGGGAGTCGGAGCCGCGGTCTGTCGGCTGTTCGCGAGGGAGGGCGCACGCGTCGTTACCTGCGCCCGCGACGTCGACGCGCTGGAGGCGGTCGTCGAAGACACACGGAGTGCCGAGGGATCGATCACAGCCAGAGGGGCGGACGTCCGGGAGGCGTCGGACGTGGCGGCGGTGATGCGGACCGCCGCCGAAACGGGCGAGAAAATCAACATCGTCGTGGCAAACGCCGGCATCTACCGCGGCGACCCCGGCGAGACCCCCCTCGCCGGGGAGTCCTACGAGGCGTTCGACGACCACCTGGCGACGAACGCCCGGGGCGTCTACGCGACCGTCCGCGAGGCGGTTCCATACCTGGCGGACGACGGTCGCGTGCTCGTTCCCTCCGGCGCCGTAGCCCGCGACCCGGACCCCGGCTTTGGCTCCTACGCCGTCTCGAAGGCCGCCGCCGAGGCCCTCGTCCGCGGGTTCGCCACCGAACTGGACCAGGCCGTCGGCATCGTCAACCCCGGCCAGGTCACGACCGAACTTACCGGCAACGCGCCGGGACGGGATCCGGGGGACGTCGCCCCCATGTTCCGGTGGGCCGCCATCGACGTTCCCCCGGAGGACCTCGACGGGTCGGTCCTCGGCCTCCGGGACTGGCGGATGGCGACGCGGTGACGCCGGGAGCGATCCCGCCCGTCGGAAGTTCGTCTTATTATACTGTCGGTCACGACTCGATGGAGATGTTCGCCACCCCGGGGTGGCGAATTCCTCCACGAACTTGTGACCGACAGTATTACTCTAGCTGGTGGTAGTCCAGTTCGTGCCCGGCGTCGAGAGCTTCCTGGACGGTTTTGCTGGGAGTGCCGACGGGGGCCGTCGTCAGTCGCATGCTGCCGACGCTGTCGCGTCCGGCGAGGACGTTGTGCCGCAGCTCCGGGTCGACTTCGGGGTGGTCGGTGCGGTGGTGGGCGCCACGCGACTCCGTTCGCTCGCGGGCGCACCGGAGAATCGCCTCGGCGACGGTCAGCGCGAACCCGAGGTTCAGCGCGAACTCGAAGGAGCGGCTGGTCGGCCCGCCGACGTCAAGATCGGTCGCCCGCCGGCGGATACCGGAGAGTTCGGCGAGTCCGGCCGCCATATCCTCCTCGGCGCGGAGCATGCCGGCACGGGCCCACAGCAGTTCCCGGAGTTCGTCGAGCAGCGCCTCTGGGTCGTGGCTGCCCTCGGACCCGGCAGTCGCGTCGAGGTCGGCCAGGTGGGCGCGGGCACGGTCGTGAAGGACGTTCCGGCCCTCGGGAGTCGCGTCCTCGGCGAGGCGCCGTGCGATCGCCTCCCCGGTTGCTTCGCCAAAGGCGATAGTTTCGGCGAGGGAGTTCCCGCCGAGTCTGTTGGCGCCGTGGACGCCCGCCATCGTCTCGCCGATGGCATACAGCCCGTCGATGTCGGTCTCGCCGACGCCATCGGTGACGACGCCGCCCATCCCGTAATGTGCGGTCGGGGACACCTCGACCGGCTCTTCGGCCATGTCGACGCCGAGGTCGTCGAAGCGCTCGTACATTCGGGGCAGGCGCTCGGTGATGAACGACTGGTCGCGGTGGGAGATGTCGAGGTAGACGCCACCAGACTCGGTTCCCCTCCCTTCCGTGATCTCCCGGGCGATGGCACGGGCGACCACGTCGCGGGCATCGAGTTCCATCTGGTCGGGCGAGTACCGCTCCATGAACCGCTCGCCTTCGCTGTTGTACAGTCGGCCCCCCTCGCCGCGGACGGCCTCGGTGACGAGGCGGCCGTCCCAGGAGTCGCCGTACCGATCGCCGACCATGCCGGTCGGGTGGAACTGGACGAACTCCATGTCCATCAGGTCGGCGCCGGCGGCGTACGCCAGTGCCGGACCGTCGCCGGTGTTCTCGTCGTCCCGGGAGGAGTGGCGCTGATAGAGGCTGGTGTACCCGCCCGCCGCGAGGACGACGACGTCGGCGTCGAAGGTCACGTACGACCCCTCGTCCATGTCGTAGCCGGCGGCGCCGAGAATCCGGTCGCCTTCCGTCAGGAGCCGCGAGATGAAGACGTTCTCGCGGTAGGGGACGGAGAGGTCCTGTGCGCGGTCGATGAGCGTGTTCAGCAGTGACTCGCCGGTGTGATCGCCGGCGAAGGCCGTCCGCCGGAACGACTGGGCACCGAAGAACCGCTGGTCGATCTCGCCGTCGGGGGTGCGGCTGAAGGGCATCCCCCAGTCGTCGAGTTCGCGCAGCAGGCCGGGCATCCGGCTCGTGACCGTTTCGACCTTTTCGGGATCGTTGAGGGAGTGGCCCTCGTTGATCGTGTCCGCGGCGTGGATCGCCGGATCGTCCTCGGGGTCGAGGGTTCCGAGGGCGCCGTTGATGCCGCCCCGCGCCCAGGTCGTGTGGGCGTCGCCGTGGCTCCGCTTGCCGATGACGAGCAGCGACTCGGGGTCGACGCCCCGTTCGACGAGTTCGATCGCGGTGCGGGCACCGGCGGCGCCGGCGCCGATCACCAGTACGTCACGTTCGACCGTCTCGTAGTCGGGCGCTGCGGAGGGCTTACTGTCGGCTGTTCGGTGCGGAGGAACCATACTATTGCTTGGGGCCACACCCTCTTAACCACCAGGAACGCCGAACCAGAGAACGAGCGCAATAGACTCTCTAAACCGGGGTTTTGGCGTTTTAGAGCAGCCGCGATCCGAGGGCGACGAGGGGCACCAGAACGAGCAGGTACGCGGCCGCGGAGAGCGCCCAGTCCCGTCGGATCAGATCCACCCGACTCGGTGGGGCGCGCGACCGGGGAAGGACGACGGCGACGAAGAACCCGACCATCAGGAGGTACAGCACCGCCGCGGCGAGCAGGGTGGTGAGGATCGAGGGGCCGCCCGCGATGGCCTCGGTCGCGAACAGCAGCCAGACGAACAGCGGCCCGGTCAGCCACCCGGCGAGGTAGTGGACGGTGCCGGCGAGTCGTCCGGGAGCGCTCCGGGGCGGCGTGGCCGTCAGGACGCCCGAGGCGACGAACGGCGGCGCATCGCCCTCGGGGAGCCGGGCCATGACGATGTCCATGAACAGCGTCGCGAGAACCCCGGCGACGACGCCGAGCAGGAAGCGCAGCGGGATCGCGGGGTCCGTGACGAGCAACGGCTTCATGGGTGTGTCTGGGCGGCCCCCGGAGAAAGAAACTGTGGATTCATACCGGGGGAGCGAGTAGGCGGGAATGATGACAGAGCCGCTCTGGATCGACACCCACGCTCCCGACCTCGAGGAGCTTCCCCAGGAGGAACTGGGAACCTACCTCGGGCGGGCCACGAAAGGGCCGATCAACCTCGTCCTGCACGGACCGCCGGGCAGCGGAAAGACCGCGGCGGTCAGGGCGCTCGCCCGCGATATCCACGACGACCCCGACAACGACCTGATCGAGATCAACGTCGCCGACTTCTTCGACATGACCAAAAAGGAGATCGCGAGCGACCCCCGCTTTGAGGGATTCGTCACCACGAAGCGGCGCCGAAACTCCTCGAAGGCGGCGCTGATCAACCACGTCGTCAAGGAGTCCGCAAGCTACTCGCCCGTGTCGGGGTCGTACAAGACGCTCGTGCTCGACAACGCCGAGGCGATCCGCGAGGACTTTCAGCAGGCGCTCCGGCGGGTAATGGAACGGTACCACGAGGCCACGCAGTTCGTGATCACGACCCGCCAGCCCTCGAAGCTCATTCCGGCGATCCGCTCGCGGTGTTTTCCGATCCCGGTCCGCTCGCCCACTCGCGAGGAGGTCGTCGGCGTTCTCGCGGAGATTGCCGACCGCGAGGGCGTGACCTACGACGATGCGGGCCTCGAATACGTCGCCAGCCACGCCGATGGGGACCTCCGAACGGCGATCCTCGACGCACAGACAGTCGCGGAAGACGAAGGGGAGATCACCCGGGAAGCCGCCTACGAGACGCTCCGGGAAGTGGGCCCGGACGACCAGGTCGAGGAGATGATCGAGGACGCGCTCGAGGGCGAGTTTACCGACGCCCGCTCGGAGCTCGACGACCTCTTAATCGACGACGGCTACAGCGGCGAGGAGGTGCTGGCGGCGATCGTCCGCGTCGCCCGGTCGCGGGGGCTGGTCGACGACGCCGAACTCGCGAAACTGGCGGGCGAGATCGACCTCGATCTCGCGACGGGGACCAACGACCGTCTCCACGTCTCCCACCTGCTCGCGGAACTGGGTGCCGGTTGATGCTGTCGACCCGTATAATCCGACATTTCCCACGGGATCCGTCCCCAGAGTATAATTGTCGGCCAATCGTATCCAGTTCACCGAAGAAGATGCACGAACGCTCTAACGCAGATACTGATAGCGGGGGGTTTCTAGCGCTCGGTGCCGACACGGAGACTGTGTACGAGGCAATCTTCCGCGAAATGGAGGACGCCGTCTTTTTTCTCGATGTCGAGGAAACGGATGACGACTACCGATTCACGTTCCGGCGAAACAACGCCTCACATCGACAGCGGACTGGCCTTTCGGAGGACGAACTCCGTGGACAGACGCCTCGGGAACTTCTGGGCGACGAACAGGGTAGGGCTGTCGAAGCGAACTACCGTCGCTGTGTCGAACAGCGAGAACCCATCGAGTACGAGGAGGTCATAGACTTCCCGGGCGGGACCAGTCACTGGGAAACGAAACTCACCCCGATCGGCGAAAACGGACAGGTGACCCAGATCGTCGGGGTTGCTCGGGACATCACTGCGCGAAAAGAGCAAGAAAAGAAAATGCAGCGCATGGCCCGCCGGTTCGAGACAGTGCTGGAGACAATGTCCGCGGCGGTATTTCTCAAGGATACCGATGGCCAGTATCTCCTCATGAACCAGGCCTGTCGTGAACTGCTCGACGTCTCCGACGGGGATGTCACCGGATTGACCGATGACGATATCTTTCCCCCGGCGGTCGTCGAAAAGGCTCGATCAGACGACCGCCAGCTCATCGAGAACGGCGACGTGATCGAGATAGAAGAGACGGTTCCGACGGGCGCAGGGGACACCGTACGGCTCACCCGGAAATCCCCCGTTTACGACGAAGACGGCGAGGTCACGGCTATCTGTGGTGTCTCGACCGACATTACCGACCAGAAACAGCGCGAGCAGGAACTAAAGAGTCTCAAGGAACGATTCGAACTCGCCGTCGAGGGGGCGAACCTCGGCGTCTGGGACTGGGATATGACCACCGACGAGGTGGAATTCAGCGAGCGGTGGATCCGGATGCTCGGCCATTCGCCCGACGAGGTCGATTCCAGTTTCGAGGAGTGGGAACGGCGCGTCCACCCCGACGACCTCCCCCGAGTCGAAGACGCTCTCGACGATCATATTGCGGGGGACACCGATCTCTACGATGCCGAACATCGGCTGCAGACCGCCGACGGCGACTGGAAGTGGATCCGCACTATCGGCAGAGTCGTCGAGCGTGAGGAGGACGGCGAGCCGGTTCGAGCCGTCGGCATCCATCTCGACATCGACGAGCGCAAGACGTACGAACAGACCATCAAGGGCCAGCGTGACAGTCTCGAGTTGCTCAACCAGATCGTCCGCCACGACATCCGTAACGCCCTCCAGCTTGTGCTCGCGTACGGCGACATGCTGGAAGAGCACGTCGGAGACGACGGCGAGGAGCATCTCCGACAGGTACTGGAAGCAGGTCGCGAGGCGGTCGATATCACCCAAACCGCCGGCGAGGTCACGGAAGTGTTGCTCCGCTCGGAGGTCGATCGAACTCCGGTTGAGATCCGGGCCGTCCTCAAAGAGCAAGTCGAGGACGTGCGAGCTAGCAACGAACGTGCCATCGTCTCCGTCGAAGGGACCATCCCGGATGTCGAGGTGCTGGCGGACGACATGCTGGAGTCGGTGTTCCGGAATTTGCTGAACAACGCTATCGTTCACAACGACAAGGAGCTTCCCGAAGTGACCGTTTCGGCGACACCTGACGACGAGATGGTTCGGGTTCGTGTCGCGGACAACGGCCCGGGCATTCCCAGCGATCAGAAAGAACGGATCTTCGAGGAGGGCGAGAAGGCCCTCGACAGTGAGGGCACCGGATTAGGGCTGTACATCGTCCGGACACTTATGAACCGCTACGGTGGCGATGTCCGGGTCGAGGACAACGAGCCCGAGGGCAGCGTGTTCGTTATCGAGTTGCTCCGGCATTGGTAACAGTCGCTGGAACGCAGGACGGTGTGTCCGCGGCGAGCGCGGCGAAACGGCGTAACCCTCGGGTAAGCTAAGCTTGAGGCTACCGGGGCCCGGAGGAGCGTACATGAGTTCTGCAGACGGACGGCGTGCTGAACAGGTCGCGACCTGGAGCGATTTAGAGGATCGCGAACCAGCCCACGCGCGGGTCGAGGGTGTCGATCTCGTCGTGATCCGGTACGACGAGGAGGTGTCAGTGCTGTACGGGCGGTGTCTCCACCGTGGCGTCCTCCTCGGAGACGGCTACGTCGAGGGTGACAACCTCATCTGTGGCGTCCACGGCTGGGACTACCGGGTCGACACCGGGATCAGCGAGTACGACAACTCGGAGGTGCTCGAGACGTTCCCTGCATGGATCGACGAAGACGACGACGCCGTCTACGTCGACGCCACGGAAGTCGCCGCCTGGACCGATGACAACCCCCAGCCCTACGACGATCCCGAAGAGGACAACGGCGGCGACGGAGCGATGCAGGGGGCCACGGACGACATCGAGGGCGGAGCCGTCGATCCCGAGTTCTACGGCGACCCCGACTACGAGACGGAGCCACACACCCACTACATCCAGAAGCTAGCCCAGAAGGGCCCGGAGGGGATCGGCGAACACGGCGACGTTTCGGCGATGGGGGTGCCCCGTCCCGAACTTCCCACCTGGGAGGATCTGCAGATCCTCACCGGCCAGCTCGCGCGCCGGCCGCTTGCGGACGAGGCGCCCGTCGACACCGGACTGACCATCGGTCCGAACGCAGAGAACCCTCTGGAACTGGAGATTCCGGTGTTCGTGAGCGACATGAGCTTCGGGGCGCTTTCAGAGGAGGCCAAGATCGCCCTCTCGAAGGGGGCCGAACTGGCGGGTACGGGCATCTGCTCGGGGGAGGGTGGCATGCTCCCCGAGGAGCGGGAGAACAACTCGCGGTACTTCTATGAGTACGCCACCGGGAAGTTCGGCTGGGACATCGAGAAGGTTGAGGACGTCCAGGCGTTTCACTTCAAGGCGGGCCAGGGCGCCAAAACCGGGACTGGTGGCCACCTCCCCGGTGAGAAGGTACAGGGACGCATCGCCGAGGTCCGGGACCTCGAACCCGGGACCGACGCAGTGAGTCCGGCACAGTTCCCCGATCTGGAGACGTCCGAGGAGTTCGCGGCGATGGCCGACCGCGTCAGGGAGCGCGGTGGGGGCATCCCCGTGGGGTTCAAGCTCTCGGCCCAGCACGTCGAGGAGGACATCGATTTCGCCCTCGAGGCGGGGGCGGACTACCTCATCCTCGACGGTCGGGGTGGCGGGACCGGTGCGGCCCCGGACGTGTTCAAGAACAACATCTCCGTGCCGACTATCCCGGCGATCGCCCGGGCGAGGGACCACCTCGACGCCCGCGGCGCGGAGGACGTGACGCTGATCGCGACCGGCGGACTCCGGACCGAATCGGATTTCATCAAGGCGATGGCGCTCGGCGCCGACGGCGTCGCGGTCGCGAACGCCGCGATGCAGGCGATCGGCTGTCTCGGCATGCGGGCCTGCGATTCGAACAACTGTCCGGTCGGCGTCGCGACCCAGCGGGAGGACCTGCGCAACCGGCTGGTGATCGACTCCGCCGCCGAGGGCCTGCAGAACTTCTTCGAGGCCAGCGTCGAACTCATGAAGGTGATGGCGAGAGCCTGCGGACACGATAGTTTGCGCGGGTTCGAGCGCCGGGACCTCACGTCCTGGAAGAGAGACGTCGCCGACCTGGCCGGCGTGGAGTACGCGGGCGCCGGACGGTGACTGCCAGGGTCACCCCGGCATAAAATCATCGCGGCCGTGCGGTGGTTCCACGAGGAGACGCTCGACCGGGGCGACAGCGTACGACTCTCATAATTAGTCCGGTTTCACCACGAGTATCGGGACGTCAACAGTCCGGAGTACGGTCGAAGCGACGCTACCGAAAAGCTGGCGTTCGAGATTGGATCGACCACGGGTGCCCATGACAACCATGTCAATATTCGATTCCTCGACGTACTCACGGACGCCGACGGGAACACCCCCGTGTGATGTCGTCCGTTCGACGGACGTTTTCACGTCCACATCCGGAGCCACCTCGCTGATCTCATCTGCGACTTCGGTAACGGCTTCTCGTCCCCTTGCTTCGAGTCGCTGAACGAACTCCGTTTCGAGACCACCTGCGCTGAACACGCCGCCTGCAGCCTGCAGGTCCACGACGTTCAGGACGTGGATCGTCGAATCGAAGTGTCGTGCCATCGGCGCTCCGTGGGGAATGGCTGCGTCGGTATTGTCACTCCCATCGGTCGGGACGAGAATCCGTGAGTATCCGGAATGGGTCCCGGAGACGGGGTCTCCCTCCGGAACGACGAACACCGGAACATCGCTCCGGCGCAGCACCTGCTCGGTAACGCCACCGAGGAGACGCTTGCCGAGCCCGGTCATTCCCTGTCTCCCGATGACAATCAGGTCCGTGTTCCGCTCACTTGCGGCGTCACTGATCTGCACGGCGGGTTCACCCTCGGTCAGGACGCGTGTGACTGGTTGGTCGAACTCCGATGTGAGTTCCGCTATATCTTCTAACACCGTCTCTCCCTGTTCCCGCAGCCGTGTTTTTTCCTCGACCGCTTCGGTAAGCCGGAGGGATTTTTGTTCAACCACGTGCAAGACGGACACGGTCGCATCGCACGTTCGAGCCAGTTCGAGACCACGCCTCGCTGCGTGCGTTGCCTCGTCACTTCCATCAACCGGGATCAGGATACGGTCATACATCGCGTTGAATCCGCGTTTGACACCCAACTCTCTTCACGTTTTCCGCCTGTGGTCGATGGACCACACCCCAACGACGGTCACCGTCGATGTCTTTCGCCTGCGGATGACGGTCGCCGTCGTGTGGTGCTTCGACTCGGTACACCACTCCTCTCGTCGCTCTCCTCCATGATCAGCTGTCGCGTCTCGTCTACGCGGACGAAGTGACAGAGGGGGTTGCCCGGGTAGACGACCGGGTTCTCCAAGACGCCCACGAGGACGCCGGTGAACGGCGCCTGAACGGTCGTCGGGTCGGACTTGAACGGGTTCGTGATCGTACAGATCGGGTCGCCCTCGTGGACGAGACTGCCGCGGTCATGGTACATATCTACGATCCCGCCGGCGTCGGCCCGGAGCCAGGTCTTCTCGTCCCAGCCCTCGATCACGGTTCGCCATCCCGGCCAGCGAACCGTCTCCTGTGGATGGACTCCGTACTCCGCGAAGACGCTCCGGACTCCCTCCAGAGCGTGGTTGATCAGCCGGCGCTCGAACCGGTGGGCCTCGCCCATCTCGATCGTGATCGTCGGAATGCCGTCCTCGGTCGCTTCGCGGCGCAGCATACCCGACGAACCGTCCCCGGCCATGATCAGGTTCGTCCCGAACGCTCGCGCGAGGCGAGCGGTTCCCTCGTCGTCCATGTCCGCACGGACGTGGAACATGTTGGTTCGACCCCGCGTCGAGGTGTGAAAGTCCAGCCCGACGTCACACGGAGCGATGAAGTTGTGGTAGATGCTGTGTGCGATCCGGTTCGAACTCGTGCTGTCGGTTTTTCCCGGGAACGACCGATTCAGGTCGCGGTCGTATATCGGAAGGTACCGCTCCTGTGCGAGAAATCCGTGGACGTTCAGCACGGGCAGACAGACGAGCGTCCCGTGAACGTCCTCGTGGGTCCACTCTTGGGCGACCTCCCGGACGACCTCGATGCCGTTGAGTTCGTCGCCGTGAATCGCGCCCGATAGGAACACCGTCGGTCCCGGATGGCGGCTGTTGATGATCGTGACCGGGATCCGGACTGGATCACCGAGATACGTCTCGCTCACGGGATACCTGAACTCGTCAGTCTCCCCGGGTTCCACTCGTCCGCCGTCGTAGGTGAACGCCTCCGCATCAGTCATACACGGAGCGTTGTGCGAGCGCCAACATGAATCATGGGTATATACGGGTCGACAGAACTGTTGATAGAATTAGCCTCCACCGTACCCGGCGAATATCTATCAGGACTTCTGTCGACCCGTATACTATCGGACAGAAGGATTGATAATCGAACCACCGACATGGGGGGCCTTTGCTGGGGCGCTGACGGTGTCTGCTTTTCGTCCCCGGAACCACGCCCCCGGGGACCAGCTCTATCGAAACGTACTTGAGACTGCACGTAATCACAGCCACCTGCACGCACCGGTCCGGCGTGGCTCCCCTCGACATCGTCGATCGACCTGCCATCGGAATCGACAGTTCCTTTCGGGGGAAGCGCCAACGGTGGAGTGCCGCGGTAGCTCAGTCTGGCAGAGCAGGTGCTTTGTAAGCATCTTGTCGGGGGTTCAAATCCCCCCTGCGGCTTGC
>JBDGQL010000234.1:0-25736 GCA_042219105.1 Karumarchaeum halophilus (SeqCode)
GGGATCGGGGGTTCGTCGTCGCGACGAGTGGCGTAAATACAGCAAATCTGATTTTTGCGCTATTCGCCCTCGTCGCGCTGGGGACGCCCCGGACGGGCGTTCTGGTCGCGGTCAACAAAGCGGAGGTGCCCCTCAATCTGCCGCTGTTTCTCGGGGTCGTCGTCTGTGCCGGCGCGGTCGGATTCGTGCTCGTCACCGTCCTGGGGGACCGGTACCTCCGGATCGTCGGGCAGGCCGACTACACTCAGCTGTCGGTGGCGGTGCTCGGGGGGCTCGTGTGCATCTCGTATCTGTTCGGCGGCGCTCCGGGCGTGGGGGCGTTCGTCGCCGCGAGCGCCATCGGCCTGCTCCCGCCGCGGGTTCGGGCGCGCCGGGTGCACTGTATGGGCGTCCTGATGGGTCCGCTGATGATCTGATAACGACCGTTCTCACCTTACACCCGTGCTCGCCGGGAGCGTGGGTCGCAGTTCGATCGTCGCGTACCCGTGAATCAACTTATCGCGCATTCCAGCCATCTCTGCCCACGGTACATGGCTGTATTCCCGGCGGGTCTCTTCCGGGACATTTTTCGCCGCCTCGCCGATCACCTCGAAGTTTCGGAGCACCGCGTCGACGGTCTTTTTATCCTCGACGAACTCCTCGTAACACGGGAGTCGATACGACGAGTTCGTGGTCGTCGTGGGGTATCTCAAGGAGCAGATCATTGGACAATTCCTGTCTGTGTGACGATGGGATTTAGTACGCGACTCCCGTACGCCAACTCATGGGACAGTTATCGGTATGGTTCGACGAGGAAGGGGACTTTCTGGAGGTGACGATCGACGACGAAGCGGGCCACTTCAACGATCTCGGGGGTGGCGTGTTCGAGCGGGTCGACGAAACGGGAGACACGATCGGATTCGCCGTCCTCAACGTGACTTCGCGGAAGGGACGTGACCTTCCCTTCGACGCGGAGTTCACCAAACTTTCCTCGTAGGATCGAAGCGTGCATCGGTTTTCTGGCGTCTCCGGACGGGACGTTCGGCTCACCGACGAGCGTCTCGACCACATCGAGAGTCGACCCGAGATGGAGGATCAACTGTCGAGGATCGAGGAGACGCTGGCCGATCCCGACGAACTCCGGGAGAGCAACCAAGACGAGACCGTCCGTCTGTACTATCGACACTACGCGAAAACGCCGGTCACGGAAAAGTATCTCCTCGTCGTGGCAAAGGCCGCCGTCGACGATCCATTCGTGATCACTGCCTTCTTCACCGATCGCATCAAGAGTGGACGAGCGATTGATCCGACCGATTGACAGCCACCCCGCCGTGAACGGCGACAGAGAGGTCGTCGAGGTCGTGGAGAAGCCCGCCGAGCCGCCGTCGAATCTCGTTATGACGGGGTTCTATACGTTCACGCCCGCGATCTTCCAGGCGTCTCACCTCGTGCAGCCCTCGGATCGCGGGGAGTACGAGTTGCCGGACGCGATCGACCTGTTGATCCAGAGCGGGCGGACGATCGACGCGGTCCGGATGGAGGGCTGGCGCGTGGACGTGGGGTATCCGGAGGATCGGGAGAAGGTGGAGGAACTCCTTGGACAGGGGGAAGAGAACAGCATAGGTTCTTAAGAGCATCGGCGACCAAGTACTACGTATGGCTGACACGACGGGGTCTCACCGCGCTGCTGTTGACGCATTCGCGAGTCGAGTGCAGGAGGCCGATCTCGACTCGGTTCGAGAACTCCTCCTGTTCGGGAGCGTCGCCCGAGGAACACAGTCCCCCGATTCTGACGCGGACGTGCTCGCAGTGATCGAGGACTCGGCTCATCGTTCAGCCGTCGAGGATCGATTGCGTGACATCGCGTACGAGGTCGAACTCGATCGAGGGGTCGTGCTATCGTTAGTCGTGCTGTCCGAATCGGAGTACCGGGCCGGTGGGCCCTTCCTCGAACACGTCCAACGAGACGCGGAGACGCTCCATGGGTGAGGTCTCAATCGACGATGCCCTCGGAGAACTGACGGCCGCCCGAGAGGCATTTACGGTTTGGTATGAGACAGTCCGGGATCGACCGCGGGACTGCACGCGGTCGGACCGGTGAACGATCATACCAAACCGTATGAGGGACGCACGTCTCCTCCTTGAAGGCGACGGGTCTGACGCAGGCGTCTGCAACCGGCTGTACTATACGGGTCGACAGAACTGTTGATAGAATTAGCCTCCACCGTACCCGGCGAATATCTATCAGGACTTCTGTCGACCCGTATACGCCGTGTTTCACGCTGCACAGGCGGCCCTGTATGCGCATGATTTGAATCTCCCACGGCGCGGTGCGTCGACAGTTCGGACAGAACCTCGTCCTCGAAGGGAAGGCATCCCGCGAGGAGGGCCGTCTCCTCGGAGATCTATACGACCACCGTCAGGAGGCCGATTACCGACTGGCGACGCCGGATGTCGAGGTGGATGTACTCGCCTCTGACGTTGATGCGTTCGTCGCCCACATGGCGACCCTCGTCGAAGAGCAACGGGAATCCAGCTAACCTGTAAACTGGAACTGGCAAACGATCTGTCCGGGCGTGCCTCCGTGCTTGAGTCACAATTCCTACGTAGGTGGGTGTTCAGGGTCAGGTAATGCGCATCCTGCGGGTCGCACAGAACCTGTATCCCGAGGTGCCCGGCGGCGGGACGTACCACGTTCACGCGCTGAGCCGCGAGAGGGCCGCGATGGGCCACGACGTGACCGTGTTGACTGTGTCCGGGGACGAGACGTTGCCCCGGCGCGAGATGCGTGAGGGGTAAACGGTGGTTCGGCGTGCGCCCACGATCGAGTTGCTGGGCAACGAGATCTCTGTAGGGGTGGCGCGGGTTCTGCGCAACGCGGGGGAGTTCGACGTCGTTCACGCGCACTCGCACCTGTACGTCTCGACCAATCTGGCCGCGTTGAAGCGCTTCCTGGGGGAGACGCCCCTGGCGATCACGAACCACGGGCTGTACTCCCAGAACGCCCCCGAGTGGCTGTTCGACCTGTACCTGCGGAGCGTTGGGCGGTGGACGTTTAATCGGGCCGACGTAGTGTTCTGTTATACTGAGGAAGACCGGGATCGGGTTCGGGAGTTCGGAGTGGATTCCCGGATCGAGGTGGTGGCGAACGGGGTCGACACGGAGCGGTTCAGACCTGAGGGGTCGGAACACGAGTCGATCGATCATGATGGGGACGTGGTGTTGTTCGTCGGGCGACTGGTCGAGGGCAAGCGACCACAGGACGCGGTGCGGGCGGTCGAGCGGCTGTCCGAGGAGCGAGACGTGAAGCTGTACGTCGTCGGTGATGGACCGACGCGGGCGGAGCTGGAGGCGATGGCCGGGGAGTTCGTGGAGTTTCTAGGGCAGGTGCCCTACGAGGAGATGCCCGACTAAGCGATCGACGAGGGACGATATCGGGATCGTTGAACCGGTGCTTTTAGCATGTTTGAACCGTATTACCATTCATGAATATCGAAACGGTTCAATCGGGTCAGCGTCCGGAAGCGTACGTCAGGCTCCCGATCCCACTGGGGGATCCAGACGCGTTCCGGCACAGGGCGACTGCCGATATCCTCCACGTCCTCGTCGACAACCCGGAGCGAGCATTCTCAAACCGAGAGCTGCACCGTATGACGGGTCATGGGTTGAGCGGCGTCAACGCCGCCGTCGACACGCTTGAAGCCCTTGGCCTGATCGACGTCGACCGCTCGGGACGGGCCAACGCCGTCCGGATCAACTCCGAGATGTTCGTCAAGCCCGACGACCCGGTGACGGCGATCCCACAACCGGGGTATCACGCCCCGGTCAGGAAACTCCTCTCCGAACTCACGGAGCGGATCGACGGGGAGGTCGGCGTCGTTCTCTTCGGGAGCGTTGCGCGAGGTACCGCCGACAGGACGAGCGATATCGACCTGTTCGTCGTGGTCGAAGAAGACAGGATGCAGGCCCAGCGGGAGGCCCACGCCATCGAACAAGAGATTGCGGGAGAACGGTTCGACGGCGAGCGGTACGAGGCACACATCGTCGTCGAGACCGGAGAATCGGCCGCGAGCCACGATCGGATCGGCGACATTTTCGCCGAGGGGCTGACGCTCCAGGATTCACAAGCGCTTGCTGCAGTGAAACGGGAGGTGTTCGACGGTGGGGCTGACTGACGTCGTCGACGCGCTCGAACGCGTCGAGCAGTTGCTGGAAGACGGCGAAACCGGGCCAGCACAGGACTCACTCTCGTGGCAACGGGCCGGGGACGACGCCGACATCCAGCTCGGCAAGGCGTGCGCCATGCTGGGGACGTGTCGGCAGCTTCGACGGGGGACGAATAACTACGTCAGCATCGTCGAACTCTCGTTCAATGCCATCGAGCGGTCGTTCCAGTTCTATCTCGTCGAGATGACCGCAGCAGCGTCCTCGGACTACAGACAGCACACCGAGGTGTTCGACGACATCGAAGCCCGAAACGTGTTCTCAGACGAGGCGGTCGCCGACCGAATCGACGCCTTCCGTTCCGAACACCGCTCGCGGTTCTACTACGACATCGATCGTCCCGGACGGGATTTCGCGATAGCGATGCACGATCTGGCGGCGGAAGTCCATCAGTACCTCGTCGAGTTCGCCGACGCTCGTTCCCGGTGCAACTGCGACGAGTAGTTCACAGCCTCAATGCAAGTTGAGTCGGGCACCTCATCTCGGAGTCACAACCCCTACGTGGGTGGGTGGCGAGGCTCCGGGTAATGCGCAACCTGGGGGTGGCGCAAAACCTGTATCCCGAGGTGCCCGGCGGCGGGACGTACCACGTCCACGCGCTGAGTCGGGACCAGGCCGCGATGGGCCACGACGTGACCGTGTTGACTGTGTCCGGGGACGAGACGTTGCCCCGGCGCGAGATGCGTGAGGGGTAAACGGTGGTTCGGCGTGCGCCCACGATCGAGTTGCTGGGCAACGAGATCTCTGTAGGGGTGGCGCGGGTTCTGCGCAACGCGGGGGAGTTCGACGTCGTTCACGCGCACTCGCACCTGTACGTCTCGACCAATCTGGCCGCGTTGAAGCGCTTCCTGGGGGAGACGCCCCTGGCGATCACGAACCACGGGCTGTACTCCCAGAACGCCCCCGAGTGGCTGTTCGACCTGTACCTGCGGAGCATCGGGCGGTGGATGTTCGATCGAGCCGACGCGGTGTTCTGTTACAGCCATTCGTCCCCGACGTACTCTAATCCATCCAGCTCCTCCGGTGGGTAGAGTTGCGATACCGCATGCACGATGTCTGCGCCCTGTTTGACCGATAGCGTGGCATCGCCTACGTACAGGACGGCACAGTACTCGTCCTCGTCGATTTCAAGGGCGAAATCGTCATCGTACGTCACGATCACGCGATCATTTTCGAGTGAATATACTGTCGGACAGAAGTATTGATAATTCGAAGGCCCCCCGTCCCGGGGGTTCGATTATCAATGTCTCTGTCCGACAGTATACTGTGCGATCGGATCGTCATTGATTCCCTTACCGAGACCTGGAACGAAATCGACGTGTTCGACGTCGTGCCCGTAGTTTTCCAGGCGATGATACACGTCGTGTTCGAAGGTTTAGTCGAGAACGTACCGATAGGCCATTCTCAGGAGTCGCCCGGCGTTATCGAGGAGCGGCGTTTTGCCTCGGCGATCGCTCGTTCGTGGCGGTTCTCTACGCGAGCCATCTCTTCGGGGTTGGCGTGATAGTAGGCGAGCGCTTCGTATACGTCTGCGATGTCCAGATTGTGCCGGTCGGCAACGCGTTCCGGGTCGTCACCGCGCTCTTCGACGCGAACGTACACGTCTCGGACGGTGATCCGACTCCCCTCGATGTGAGGCTCGTCGTGGATTCCCGACTCGTCGCCGGAAACGATCCGGTATTCCTGGGTCGCCATCTACACGTGCATAGCCGACCAGCCGGTTTAACCGTTGTGTCGGCCTGGAGGGCAGTGTTCAATTACGCAGATCGCGTCATCGATAGCGCCGAGAACAGCCAGAAAGCCCCGGCGCGAGTCAATAGGAATGTATTCTGGCCGCGGGGAGGGGTCAAAAGGCGGTGGGTATTCCGTTGGTCACTCACGTAGGTATTCGATCAGTTCGTCGACGGCTCGATCAACGACGTCCCCGTCGATGCGTCCGAACCAGTCGGTGATGTCGTCGTGCCCAGGAGAAGCGACGCCCCACGGTACGATCGAACTCCGTTCGGGAACACCCCCCGAGAGGAAATCGGCCCTATCGAGTCCGATCGTTTCGTCGTACCACGTCTTCGTCGTCAACGTAACTGCGACGTACTGTTCACCCTGGAAGGGATGATCGTCCGTACTGACGACGAGGAAGGGGCGCGAGGCGTCCGCGTCGGTAAAGGGATCACCCGCCTCAACGACGTCGCCACGGTCGTAGCTCATTCTCCCCGGCGATCCGCGGTATCATCCAGACCTGATCCGTCGGCACCCGCCTCCCGCCACGCCTCCATGTCCTCGGTTCCGAGCCGTTCGTTCAGGCTCGCCAGGCTCCGGCGGAACTCGGCCGCGGACGCGAGACGCTCTCGATTCCCGATCGCCCAGTACGGGGGCTTGTGACGCACGAGCTCGCGGTCCTTGAGTCGCGAGAGCACTGCACTGACTGCGTCGGGGTCGATCCCCGTCGCGTCGGCGATCTCGCCGCGTTCGAACGCCCGGTCGTCGTTCTTGGCGAGAAACCGGACGATTCGCTCGGCGTTCGTCTCGTCGGGATCGAACCCGGATTCCGTTTCGAACGTCTCGATGTCGATCGGCATGGTCGAACCGTATCGTTTGCGTGCATGTATGTTTGTCGGTTTGTGCAGCGGTTCGTCGTTCCCGATGATCGACGAACGATCTGCCCGGATGTGCCTCCGCACTTGAGTCACAATCCCTACGTAGGCGGGTGTTTAGGGTCAGGCAATGCCCAACCTGGGGGTCGCAGGGAACCTGTCTCCCGAGGTGCCCGGCGGCGGAACCTACCACGTTCACGCGATGAGTCGGGACCAGGCCGCGATGGGCCACGAGGTTACGGTGGTGACTGGCTCCGAGGACGATACGTTGCCCCGGCGCGAGGAGCGTGAGGGTATACTGTCGGACAGAAGTATTGATAATTCGAAGGCCCCCCGTCCTGGGGGTTCGATTACCAATGTCTCTGTCCGACAGTATACACGGTGGTTCGGTGTGCGCCCACGGTCGAGGTGCTGGGCAACGAGATCTCCGCAGGGGTGGCGCGGGTTCTGCGTCGGGCAGGGGACTTCGATGGCACAGGCGATGGAACCGGGTCCCGTCGTTCTCACCAAGCGTCGCTCACTGAGGCGAAAGGATATTATTAGGTGGCTCACAATGTACATACATGAGTTCGAACGCCGGGGAGAAACGACGGGTACAGTTCCGCGCGCCGGAGGGATTAGTCCGCCAGACGGACGCCCTCGCCACCGTGCTCGAAACCGATCGGACGGCAGTTATCATCTCGGCGATCCGGGAGTACCTCCGTGATGCTGGCCACGACGACGAGCTAAAACAGGAGATCGCTGGGGCGTACTACGACGGGGAGATCACGTTCGACGAGTTACAGGATCTCGTCGGTCACGAGGACGCCGCCAACTTTCGCGTTCTCAAGGAACAACTCGACGAAACGTTCCTCGAAGAAACCGCCGAGGAACTGGCCGACTCGTAGATGCGCGTCGTCGCGGACACGTCCGCACTCGTGAGCCTCGGAACGGTTGCGGACCACGCCTGGAACCCGCTCGATTACCTCCTCGAGGAACACGAGATGCTCGTTCCGGAACTCGTCGTCGACGAACTCCGGGAAACTGCAGCGTACGACGATCCATCCGGGCGGGGGGCCGAGCGGGTGTTGGATCGCCACGAACTGTTCGAAACCCAGGCGGTCGACCTCGATGGGACGTTCCCCCTCGAGGACGGCGAGAACGCAGCCGTCACGCTGGCGAACGAACGTGACGCGGGGCAATTTCTCTGTGACGAGTTCACTCGTCTGGCACTCGTCCATGCCTCGCTCGTGGAGACGCGCCTCGTGACGACGCCGACGCTCCTCGTCGGTCTGGTGCGAACCGGCGCCGTCGATCCATCGACCGCCGAATCACTCCTCGGGGAGATCCGGACGGCCCGGAGCTGGTCGTCGAACGCGTACGTGGCCCGCGCCGAAACAGTTCTGCGAAGTCTCTAAGATCACGACGGGCGTCGATACGACGGGCTCGCCAGGAGTCACAACCACTACGTGGGTGGATAGCGAGCCCTGGAGTGATGCGCATCCTGCGGGTGGCGCAAAACCTGTATCCCGAGGTGCCCGGCGGCGGGACCTATCACGTCCATGTGATGAGTTGCGATCAGGCCGCGATGGGCCACGAAGTGACCGTGTTGACCGTGTCTAGGGATGAGACGTTGCCCCGGCGCGAGGAGCGTGCGGGATACACCGTGGTGCGTCGTTCGCCCACGGTCGAGGCGCTGGGCAACGAGATCTCCGTAGGGGTGGCGCGGGTTTTCTCTGATGCCGAGGACTTTGATACGTTGATCGGGATGTCGACGTGTTCAATTGACACGAGCGGCTCTTCGAGATGCCGGGGCTTGGGGTGGTCGAATACGTGGGCTAACCTCGCGTGTCGGGCCGATATTGTGTCCAACGAATTTAACACCACTTGGCTCCTGTATTCACCTATGCCGAGCCAACAGCCCGAACAGAACAGCGAAGAGGGGATGGCAGAACTCCGGGACGAGTATCCGAGTGGGTGGCGGATTCTCACTCAACACGAGAGCGTCGGATACATGATCGACGTATTGATGGATGCGCCGGACTACCACTTCAGCAAGTCGAAACTGGCTGAAGACGCCGGTGTAAGTCGTCAGTCCGTCCATACGCACCTCCCGCTACTCCTTCGGCTCGATATCGTAGCGGTCGTCGAAGACTCGTCCCCGGAAACCTATACACTCAATTCGGGTGACGAACTAGTTCAGGAGTTACACCGACTGAACGGGCTGGTTAATAAAAAGCTTGACGCGGAGTAGGGATGGACGGGCAAGCACGGATCGTGTGGAAACTGGCGCGAAACCACACCTGGGGAACGCCGATGGATGCCGAGGCGTTAATTCGGATGGCTGGGACCGACGAGGATCACGACGAGATGCGACGGCATCTCGAGGCAGCGCTGGACCTCACGTTCGTCGTTCGTGGACCAGACGGGGTCTACATCCCGAACGGGCAAGACGCGCACATCGCTGCCGCGAACTGGCTGCGCGAGAACACGGAACGCGCGGATTTCGTGATCGCGAACACGCTCTCTCGGCTGCCACCGACGTGGCCCGAAACGGATCCCGACTCTGGCTGATCTCTGATACTGACTGCTCTCACTGTTTCCGGTGATCGCCACCCCCGTTGGCGGTGCTCCTCGGCACGAACCGAGAGCAGTCAGTATGAAACGCCGCATAGAGTGACACGCAGGTTAATTGTTTCCGGCCAACACGAGTTCTTTCGGCCAATCACGGTGACTGGTTCGTGTCCGGGTGTAACGCCCACCAGCGCGAGCAGCTGGGACTGGCCCACGCCCTGCTCCAGGCCGAGCCGTACGTCGAGGCGGACTTCGCGCTCATGCTGGGGGGACAACGTCTTCCGGGCGAACCTGGGAGAGGTCGTCGAGGTCGTGGAGAAGCCCGACGATCCGCCCTCGAACCTGGTGATGACCGGGTTCTACACGTTCACGCCCGCGATCTTCCAGGCGTGTCACCTCGTGCAACCCTCGGATCGCGGGGAGTACGAGTTGCCGGACGCGATCGACCCGTCGATCCGGAGCGGGCGGACGATCGACGCGGTCCGGATGGACGGCTGGCGCGTGGACGTGGTATCCGGAGGATCGGGAGAACGGAGAGGAACTCGTTGGTGCGGGGCAAGAAGTCAGTATCGAACTGTAGACCTGGAGTGACAATCAATCTGTCCGGGTGGACATCCGTTCTAGAGTCACACCCCCGGCGAGCCTGACCGCATCTTTTTGTAGCCACATCTCGTACCGGGGTGCAATGGCTGAATCGAGTGCCGAGCGGATCACGACGGACCTCATGCGCGAACCCCACATCGCGGGGCGGCGCATCTCCGTACTCCACATCTTCGACTGGGTCGAGGGTCGGGGACTCAGTCCACAGACCGTCGCGGACCGGTTCGATCTCGATATTGCGGACGTGTATGCGGCGCTCGCCTACTATCACGACAATCCCGCAGAAATGAAGACACTCCGGGAAGACCGGAAGCAGGCTTTCAAGACGGCCCAAGATCGGGCTGCTGCGGATCGGCCACCGGGCGTCGATCCAGGAGCGTGAATGCCGACCGAGTGGCGGTTTTTGATCGACGAGAACTTGCATCCCCAGATCGTGCGGTATCTCGAAAAGGAGACGCTCGATGCCGCGTACGTTCCGGACGTCCTGTTCGAGGGGGCCGACGATGACGACGATATTCTCCCCTACGTCCGTGAACACGACTCTGTCCTCGTGACGAACGACATCCAGCACTTCAGTGATCGTGATTTCGACGATCACGAAGGGATCATCCTGGTATACGACGGGAAGCTGAAGACGTTCGAGATCGTATCCGGCCTCCTCGATATCGTCGCTGCGTATCCAGACCGAGATACGTTACGAGGATACGAAGTACTCGACGAGTGGCTCGACGAGCCGTGAGTTGGTTGTGTCTGCTGGACTCATTCGACGCGGTGGACTTGGCGAGGTGACGAGACTCACGATCACGACGGCAGTCGATCGGGCGGACTCGCCCGGAGTCACACCCTTCCGTGGGAGGTGAGCCCTGGAGTGATGCGCATCCTCCGGGTCGCACAGTATCCCGAGGTGCCCGGCGGCGGGACCTACCACGTCTACGCGTTGAGTCGGGACCAGGCCGCGATGGGCCACGACGTGACGGTGTTGACTGTCTCCGGGGACGATAAGTTGACCCGGCGCGAGGAGCGAGACGGGTATACCGTGGTGCGTCGTTCGCCCACGGTCGAGGTGCTGGGCAACGAGATTTCGGTGGGCCTAGTGCGGGTTTACTCGGAAACTGTCGATGGGAGAAACACGACACGGGGGAGATCGCTTTGTGTGGGATAGTACTCGGCAAGTTCCACAATCATTGCGTTGAGATCGTATGCTGACGCCTGGTTGTTCGTATAACATAGTACAGAGATACCGGGATATTCGGTTTCGTCAAGGAACCCTCGATCGTTTGTTAGCAAGACGCGGTCTTCGGCGACGGCATAGGCAGCGATCGAATCATCGTCAACTCCCAACGATAGCGTTTCCCGAACGTGAACCGCGTCATGTCCACTCCGGGAGAGATACCGTGTAGTCTGGGGCTCGACGTGTTCGTCACACAGTATGCGATAGCTCATTCGAAACGTGTCTACTCGTCGTCCCGGAGTTCCTCAAGCGAGACTGCGTCGTGGTCGAGCGCATCTCGTTCGCGCTCGCGAATACGGCGCTCGACGGACGACATAACCTCGGGATGGCTATGATAGTAGGTAAGCGCCGCGTAGACATCCGCGACGTCGAGGTCGTAACGGTCCGCGACCGTGGACGCGTCGACAGCAGCGTCCTCGACCAGTTCGACGACATGGCGAACGCTAATCCGGCGCCCCTCGATGCGGGGCTCGCCATCCAGCACGTCAGGGTCGCTGACGATCGGTGCGACGCGTTGGGACATGGTTATTACTTGGGCGTTACGGTACAAAAACACTCGCCTCCCTTCGAGGGCTCTGTTCGGTTACAACCGAGAGTACTGCACCGTCACGGAGAAGTCTTCGACCTCGTTGAAATCCGGGGGCACACGGATCGTCATAATGTCTGTTGTAGTCTCTTACCGGTGCTCGCCGCCACCGGGGGTGGCGATCACCGGTAAACAGCTACAACAGACATTATCAGGTAGTACGTCCGGCCCCGGAAGGTACCACGGATCGAGGTTGCGTGCGCCGACACGAGAGTCCCTCTTGGCTCGTGTGCGCTATCGGTGGTAGGACATTTATGTGTTGATGCCTATGATCAATACGAGAGAGACAATCGCCGATGGCGACCCAACGGAAACAGCCCACGACGAAAACCGATTTCATCCGCCAGCTCACCGAGACTGGTTTCAGTGACTTCATCGTCATCGACAAGGACACCGCCGAATCGATCCTCACCGACCGGCGGCTCGAACTCCTCGAGACCGTCCGCGATGGCAGTATCGAATCCGTGACGGACCTGGCCGAAACGCTGGACCGCGATACGGCAGCCGTCAGTCGTGATCTCGACGTCCTCTTCGAACACGATCTGATCGAGTACGAGCAGGACGGCAGCCGAAAAATCCCGGTCCTGAAACACGAGTCAGTCCTCGTCGAGCCCATTCTGTAGGTTCGAGTAGGGACGCTGTGAATCGTTTTGTCTGTGATGCCCGTGTGAATGGTACATCGATTCGTGATCGACCATATCTCAATCACAGAGTCACAACCAATACGTGGGTGGGTGGCGAGCCCTGGAGTGATGCGCATCCTGCGGGTGGCCCAGAACCTGTATCCCGAGGTGCCCGGCGCGAGGAACGAGATGGGTACGGCGTGTTGTTTCACGTGCGGTGGGAAATCGAACGAGTCGATGCGAGTGGTGTTCGGTTCCCGGGATCGGGGAAGGCGGTCACGAACAACCAGAAAGGGGCCGGAGGCTCGCTGATCCCGACGTGCACCGCGAGATCAGTCACCGATTCCGATCGATCCAGTCACACCAGGACTCGAAGTCGTTCGCACCGCACTGGTCCGCTATCGAGCGGTACGTGTCTCGAGAGATCTTATCGCCGTCTTTCATCGGGACGGTGACGATGCGAACTTCGTCCATTCCCGGGTGTTCGTATCGGAGCTTGACGTGACTCCCCGTTCGATCAACCGGTTTGAATCGATTGTTGCGGAGGACCTTGACGATCTCTCGCCCGGAGAAATCGGCACGCGCCATCGGATCGGTTTACTCCAACCACGGCGGGGGCGAGGGATCCTCCTCGATTTCGGCGGGATCGATCCCGATCTCGCGGAGGAACGCCTCCTCGTCGTCGATTGCATCGCCGCCGCCCTCGTGGAGTGCGAGCGCTTCGGCGAGCATCGCGAGGGCCTCGGCCTTGGATTCGCCACACGAGGCCACGCCGGTCTCGATATCACGGGCGGTCACGAGGCCGCTCTCGTCCTCGTAGGTGAATTCGACGCCCGCCTCGCGTCGATCCCCGGTCGCCGTGCTCACTGTGTATAGAGATAGCCCGTGGTTCCGGATAAGTGTTCGCACCACCTGATCGAGGTCGGGATCGAGGAGTTCGTGGTCGTCGTGGGGTATCTCACGGAGCGGATCATCGACCACTACGACAACGCGTATCGCGGCGTGCCGATCACCAATACACCCGGACACGAATAGAGCAGGTGGATTGTTTCCGCCCAACACGATTTCTCCCGGCCAATCAGGGTGAATCACGGTGACTGGTTCGTGTCCGGGTGTAACGCCCACCAGCATGAGCAGCTGGGACTGGCCCACGCCCTGCTCCAGGCCGAGCCGTACGTCGAGGCGGACTTCGTGCTCATGCTGGGGGACAACGTCTTTCGGGCGAACCTGGGGGATGTCCTCGACCGGCAGCGTGCTGACGGTGCCGACGCCGCGTTCCTGGTGAAGGAGGTTCCGCTCGAGGAGGCGTCGCGATACGGGGTCTGTGACGTGAACGGCGACGGGGAGGTCGTCGAGGTCGTGGAGAAGCCCGCCGAGCCGCCGTCGAATCTCGTTATGACGGGGTTCTATACGTTCACGCCCGCGATCTTCCAGGCGTCTCACCTCGTGCAGCCCTCGGATCGCGGGGAGTACGAGTTGCCGGACGCGATCGACCTGTTGATCCAGAGCGGGCGGACGATCGACGCGGTCCGGATGGAGGGCTGGCGCGTGGACGTGGGGTATCCGGAGGATCGGGAGAAGGTGGAGGAACTCCTTGGACAGGGGGAAGAGAACAGCATAGGTTCTTAAGAGCATCGGCGACCAAGTACTACGTATGGCTGACACGACGGGGTCTCACCGCGCTGCTGTTGACGCATTCGCGAGTCGAGTGCAGGAGGCCGATCTCGACTCGGTTCGAGAACTCCTCCTGTTCGGGAGCGTCGCCCGAGGAACACAGTCCCCCGATTCTGACGCGGACGTGCTCGCAGTGATCGAGGACTCGGCTCATCGTTCAGCCGTCGAGGATCGATTGCGTGACATCGCGTACGAGGTCGAACTCGATCGAGGGGTCGTGCTATCGCTAGTCGTGCTATCCGAATCGGAGTACCGGGCCGGTGGACCCTTCCTCGAACACGTCCAACGAGACGCGGAGACGCTCCATGGGTGAGGTCTCGATCGACGATGCCCTCGGAGAACTGACGGCCGCCCGAGAGGCAGTTACGGTTTGGTATGAGACAGTCCGGAATCGACCGCGGGACGGCACGCGGTCGGCCCGGTAAACGATCATATCAAACCGTACCGATCACCACACTCGGATCGTTCGTTGTCTACCGCGAACCCTGGTCTGAAATCGTTGCGTCCAATCTGTCCCAGACCATCTCGAACGGCGGCGGTTCACCGGTAAGGTCCGGCAGGGTCGTCTCCCACTGTTGACGGATCGCATCTCGTTGATCTTCGGGCAGTCCGTTCGTCAGATCGACTGTGAGCCCATCGTGTTCGCATTTCGCCTCGAAGGCATGCCGAACCTTGGCAAAGTCGATTGTAACGGAGTCGGTTTCGAGCAGTTGGTAGAGGTCGTAGTAGTCACGAGCGACGCCGCGCTGGTAGATCGCACGAAGCTTTTCGGCGAATATCTCCTCGACGCTGTACGCCCTGAGGGCGAATTCGGGGACGTCCTCGTACGTATGGGTGTTCTGGACCGGGGCGAACGCGACGTGCTCGTCGACCATCACGTCGATGCTTGTCGTGTTCGGGTGATCGAGGACAGCCCGGTACTGGATGCTGATATCGACGTAGTGGGTGGGGGAGTGCTCCTGTCGAGACTCGTGATGCTCTCGAATCGTGAACTCGATGCCGGAGCGGTCGGAAATCGTATCGAGGACACTCCGCAACTCTCGCTTGGACCCCTGATACTGTCCATCGACACCGAAATCGAGATCCTCCGAGAAGCGCCCCGACTCCGGAAAATACAGCTTGGACAGCGCGGTGCCGCCCTTGAACAGGAGATTGCTGCCGTAGTCGCTCGTGAAGATGCCCCAGAGGAGCCACGAATTGACGTAGTTCTTTTCGGCGTACCCTTGCCGAACGCCCAGTTCGCGAGCGAGAATCCGGAGCCGGTCCTGACTGATCATCGCGATCAGGACTCCGTCGGCTCCAGCATGGCTGGCTCGACGTTGATTCGGAGGCGATACGTACTGTCGGTCGACCCGGTGTCGGGTCGCGTCGGGTCCAGCAACGAGTAGCCACTCGTGAACGACGCGACGAGTTCCTCGCGGGCGGGGAGGTCGATGCCGAGCTGGTCGGCGAGGTAGACGATTCGCTTGGTCGCCGCGCCGTTGTCGAGGCGTTCGAGGTACTCGCCGACAGTGAGCCAGTCACAACCCCGTTCGTCGGCAGTACGCATCGCGGTTGCGAGTTCCCGAAGGCCACCGCAGAACTCGGGGTGGTCCGCACAGTCGACCAGCGTCTTCTCCAGGTCGCTGACCTGAACGGTCGTGCCCTCGACCGATGTCGGCTCAAAGCCGAAGAATTTCCGCTCGGTGACTGTCGTGACGCGGTACGGGACGCCGTGGATCTCCCGGCTTTGCGCTCGGGTCGGCGTGACGACGTACACCGTCCGGGGAACCTGTTCGGTCAGCCCGTGGTGGCTGAGGGCGCTGTAGTAGCCGATGTACATCGGCTCGGCGACGTGGGCAGCGATGAGGTACTCGTGGGTCGTGTACACTGCCTCCTCGCCAGCGGCGAGCGGGATGATGAGATACGTGCCCGGGAAGAGCCGGTCGAGCCAGCCTTTCTCGGCGAGCCGGGAGGCGATCTCCCGGGCGGTGTTCGAGGGGACCTCCAGCTTTCGTTCGATGTCGTCGACGGAGATGATCTGCTGGCCCGTGCCGGCAAGTCGCGAGAGGAGCCGGCTTTCCCGCGTCGAGAGCCCCTGGCGTTTACTTTGCGAGTGTTCTATGGAATTCATACCTGCGTTTCTTACATAGAGTATATGCGTGGGCCGGCTTTAGCCTTGTGCTTCCGCCGAGTTGATTCAGTTCCACGTGTGGATCGAGAAGCGGACCCGCCCGGAGTCACAACCCCTACGTGGGTGGGTGGCGAGACTCCGGGTAATGCGCATCCTGCGGGTGGCGCAAAACGTGTATCCCGAGGTCCCGGGTGGCGGGACGTACCACGTCCACGCGATGAGCCGCGACCAGGCCACGAGGAGTCATGACGTGACGGTGGTGACTGTGTCCGAGGACGGGGCGCTGCCCCGGCGCGAGGAGCGAGACGGGTACACCGTGGTTCATGCGCGGTAGAAGATCGACTTGATGAGAGTCAAACGGAATGTATCACTCTTCCGAGTTCGTCTCGATCGATGAAAGCAGTTATTCTGGCTGCTCGGGTGGGGACCCGGTTGCGTCCGCTGACCGAGGACAAGCCGAAGGTTCTCGTGGAGGTCGACGGAACGCCGCTCCTGGAAGACGTCTTCGACCAGTTGATCGAGGTCGGTGTGTCGGGGTTCGTGGTCGTCGTGGGGTATCTCACGGAGGGGATTATCGAACGCTACGGGGACGCGTATCGAGGCGTTCCGATCACGTATGCCCACCAGCGCGAGCAGCTGGGACTGGCACACGCCCTGCTCCAGGCCGAGCCGTCCGTCGAGGCGGACTTCGCGCTCATGCTGGGGGACAACGTCTTCCGGGCGAACCTGGGGGAGGTCGTCGAGGTCGTGGAGAAGCCCGACGATCCGCCCTCGAACCTGGTGATGACCGGGTTCTACACGTTCACGCCCGCGATCTTTCACACGTGTCACCTCGTGCAGCCCTCGGACCGCGGGGAGTACGAGTTGCCCGACGCGATCGACCTGGTGATCCAGAGCGGGCGGACGATCGACGCGGTCCGGATGGAGGGCTGGCGGGTTGACGTGGGGTATCCGGAGGATCGGGAGAAGGTTGAGGAACTCATCGGGTCAGGGCAAGAAGCAGAAATCGAGATGTAGACCAGAACTGACAAACGATCTTCCCGGGTGTGCCTCCGTGCTTGAGTCACAATTCCTACGTAGGTGGGTGTTTAGGATCAGGTAATGCGTATCCTCCGGGTCGCGCAGAACCTGTATCCTGAGGTGCCCGGCGGCGGGACGTATCACGTCCACGCGATGAGTCGCGACCAGGCCGCGATGGGCCACGACGTGACGGTGTTGACCGTGTCTGGTGATGAGACGCTGCCCCGGTGCGAGGAGCGAGACGGGTACACCGTGGTGCGTCGTTCGCCCACGGTCGAGGTGCTGGGCAACGAGATCTCCGCGGGTGTGGCGCGATTTCTTCGTACCGCGGGGGAGTTCGACGTCGTTCACGCGCACTCCCACCTGTACTTTTCGACCAATCTGGCCGCGTTGAAGCGCGCGCTGGGGGAGACGCCGCTTTCGATAACCAACCACGGGCTGTACTCCCAGAACGCCCCCGAGTGGCTGTTCGACCTGTACCTGCGAAGCGTAGGACGGTGGACGTTCGACCGGGCGGACGTGGTGTTCTGTTACACTGATGAGGACCGTGACCGGGTTCGGGAATTTGGCGTGCGTTCGCGGATTGAGGTGGTGGCCAACGGCGTCGACACGGAGCGGTTCACGCCCGAGGGGCCTGAGAGCGATTTGATCGACTACGATGGGGACGTGGTGTTGTTCGTCGGGCGACTGGTGGAGGGCAAGCGACCACAGGACGCGGTGCGGGCGGTTGAGAGGCTGTCCGAGGAGCGAGATGTGAAGCTATACGTTGTTGGTGATGGGCCGATGCGGTCGGAGCTGGAGGCGATGGTTGGCGAGTGTGTGGAGTTTCTTGGACAGATGCACTTCGAGGAGATGCCAGCGGTGTATCGAGCTGGTGATGCGCTGGTATTGTCGAGTCGAGCCGAGGGGTTGCCAAGGACTGTGCTGGAGGCGTTTTCTTCTGGTGTGCCCGTGGTGTCGAGTCATCTGGAGCATACTGCGTCGATCGTTCGGGAGGGTGGAGAGACGGTGGAGGTGGGGGACATGGAAGGATATATTGGGGCGCTCAAACGCGTTCTCAACAGGACGAAAGAGTTAGGTCCGAATGGTCGGCAGACAGTCGTCGAGGACTTTCGTTGGCAGGAGACTGTCGAGCAGACGACATCGGTACTAGAGGCTCTCAGATGACACCTTTGTCGGCCATTCGATTGTGCCACCGAGCGAAAACATAAACCGACCAAAGGAACTTCCCGTGCTCGTGCCTTCCATGCGTGTGTTCTCCAAACCGGTCCATAACAGCACTAGTGTTAACGAGATTCGAATCGAGGGCTGCAATCGTCTCCCTGAATTCCGCCTCAAGTTCGCTCTTGAACCACTCGCCGATTGGCATATCGAAGCCCTGTTTCCCCCGATTGAGAATTGACTCGGGGAGCACATCGTCGAATGCCCGTTTTAGAACGCGTTTTTGTTTTCGTGGCGTTATTTTGTAGTTCGCTGGCAGGGACATCGCGTATTCGACGATGTCCGTATCGAGAAACGGCACGCGTACTTCCAGCGAGTTATACATGCTCGCCTGATCGATCTTATAGAGGATCTGATTCGGGAGACCGAAGTGCGTGTCGACGGCTTGAATTCGTGACATAGGATCCTGCCGTTCTTCGGGAAGATACGATTCAGCGAGATCGTGCTCTCGGTGAAATACTTCTTGACCTTCGTTGAGTGGGCCTAACTGGTTGAACGAAGAAAGTGCCTCATCATCGGCTATACGCGCCCACTCGAAGTGTCTCTTCGCTGTGTTTGGCTCCCCACCACGCAGGAATTTCTGGACTTTTCGAATGTATTCCCCGCGTGAATTATTCCTCGATGTGTCAAGTCCGTTGATAGCCGGTTCAACAAGAAATTTTCGGGCGACTGTGGGGATTTTTCGATAGTGCCCCGAATAATACTCCCCCCGGTAGCGACTGTATCCTGCAAAGAGTTCGTCGGCACCATCACCCGACAAGGCGACCTTCACGTCCTGGCTAGTCTCTCTGGAGACGACGTACGTCGGGATGATGGACTGGTCGGCAAACGGTTCGCCGAGTCGATCAAGCACCGCTGGAATGGACGATCGTACCTCTTCGGGTGTCACCGTGAACTCGGTGTGATCGGTGTCGTGATACTCCGCGACCTCGCGTGCCGCCCACGATTCATCGAAGAGTGACTCCTCGAACCCCACGGTGAAGGTCTTCACCGGCTCGTCCAGACAGTTCGCCATCGTCCCGACGACGATGCTCGAATCGATGCCGCCACTCAGGAACGCGCCGAGCGGGACATCGCTCATGAGACGCTTTTCGACAGCGTTCTCAATCCGTGATCGGAGTCCAGCGACTGCATCCCGGAAACTTACGTCCCGGGGTTCGATTGTCGGCGTGTAGAATTTCGTGTCTTCGATCCCATCATCCGAGATGATAACTCGTTCTCCAGGTTTTAGTTTTCGGACATTGGTAAAGGCCGTTCGGGGTGCGGGAATGTATCCGAGTCCGAAGTACTGGAAGATACTCGTCTCATCAATACCGCCGTGGTTGACTTCTGATTCAAGAAGTGCCGGGAGTTCGGAGGCAAACGATATCGATTTTCCATCGTTCGCCACGAAAAGAGGTTTAATTCCCATCTGATCCCGTGCGAGGAGTAGGCGTTCCCTTTCGGAATCCCAGAGTGCGAACGCAAACATTCCTTCAAGATGTTCGACAAATGGCGGACCATGTTCTTCGTAAAGATGGACAAGGACTTCAGTATCAGTGTCGGTAGTAAATGTGTGACCACTTTTCGCAAGTTGATCTCGGAGATACGGATAGTTGTAGATTTCGCCGTTAAATATAACACAAATCGTATCATCTTCGTTAAATATCGGCTGACGACCAGTATCGAGATCAACGATACTTAATCGTTTGTGAGCTAAACCAATAGGATTATCTAAATATTTCCCCTCCTCATCCGGTCCCCGATGGGCAAGGCAGTCGTTCATTCTATTGAGGACATCACTACTGGGAGATGTCTTCGAGTTATACACCCCAGTAATGCCACACATATTTACTCTAAATATCCGAGTTCTTTAAGATGATCTTCAATCATCTCTTCGTCTTCGACGGCCGCTTGTCCGTGGTCACGCCGCTGCTGCATCTCGTTAAGATGTTTGTCGAGTATAGCATTCAATGACTCGTAGACTTCCCGATCATCGTCGATCCGATTTTGTTCCTCGCTTTCTTTAGGATTCTCAGAAATATTAAAAAGATACTCGTCTCCACGGTGACGGAGCAACTTCCATCCATCAGCACGTCGCACTCCGGCATGTGTACGATCTAACTCTGCACCAACGTCGATGTATCCGTATTCCCGATCGGGGGCTTGCCACTCTCCTTTCCTGATGAGTGGATCACCGTCCCACTTCGGTGGATTGTCAATATCGAGAACTGAAAGTATCGTTGGTGGGAGATCAACCAAGCAAACTTGACCCTCAACCGTCGCTGCCCCTTGTTTCGGAACCGATACCGCAAGTGGGACGCGGATGACTTCTTCCCAGAATTCCTGTGGATGACCGCCACGCCCGTGTTCACCATGCATATCTCCGTGATCTGCGGTGAATACGATGATCGTTTCATCAAGTTCGCCACGATCCGAGAGAACGTCGAACAGCCACTTAATTTGGTCATCAAGATACCGGCACTCGGCTTTATAGAGTTGTTTCTGGAGTTCCCAATCTTCCTCATTCATCTCTTCAGGGTGGTGTACGGCGGTTCTGGCAAGCTTTTGAGATCGGACTCTATCTATTGGTTCATCTAAAAATAGCCTCTGATACTCTGATGGCGCTTCATAGGGAGCATGGGCGTCCATGGGATGTAACCAAGCGAACCAATCCTCTTGCTCTTGAGACCAGTCAAGCAGGCTGTCTACGAGGACCTCTCCCCGGACGAAGCGGCTTTCTTTATCGCTGGCACTAACAAAGACGTTATCTATGAGATAGTACACACGAAGGAGTGACTGGAATAGTATCCCCTCATGGTTGAGGTGTCCCCTGACGAACTGTTTGAATGTCTTCAAATTCGAGGTGGCACCGGAATCGTGCATCTGGTCGATTCCTCGGTCGTAGTTATAAGCACTCGACGCAAATCTGTTGTCTGTGAATCCACCTGTGGAGAACCCTTCGTTGAAGACTACTTCAGCCAAAGTCGGATGGGAATCCTCGTCTCCGGGAATGCCAAATCCTTCAGTGGAACCTGCATATCGGCTCGCGAGTAGCGCTGGAAACGACCATGGTGTGCCGGGACCGTTAGCGATACACTCCGTAAATTCAACCGCTTCGTTGAAGAACGAACGGGTGAAGGGCATGATATCATCCTTAACGTGGTCCGCTCGAAGAGCGTCCACCGTGATATAGAGGATATTCATATCTGGTACAACTCGACGGTTCTGATAAAAGGACTGATTTAGTCAGTATGGTGCTTCGACCCTGATTCTTTTAGAGCGGATATCGGTAGAAACCGTTTAATGCTTGTTTCCGAAATAGGCTGATAGATACCGGATGGACGTCAGAGTTGCACACTCGGAATCGCTTGACCGCGGTGGCGCCCTAGTTGTTGCAGAAGAAACTGCACGCACTTTCGATTGCCCGCTCCATGTTGGCTTTGACGCTCCTGAGGTCTTAGCCGATGATATTAATGGGGTTGAACTGTTTGATGCACCGATTGTCCGTTGGCTCAGTCAACATTCGTCGGCCGTCCGCGACGCATATTTCGCCTTGGCTTGGCAGCACGTTCCTGAGTTGCATGATGCTGACGTAGTCATAGCAAGCGGCAATAATCCTGGCTGGTACGTCCCTCGTGATACCCAGGCTGTCGTCCGGTACGTCCATAGCACACCTTACTCCGCTTACCACCGATTTCACGAGGCTGGGGAGTCTCTGGTAGGGAAACTCTATGGCACTACTCTCCGGACGCTATATGCCCAGACTGTTCCATTCCCGGATGTTTGGGTTGCTAACAGTGAACTTGTCGCCCGTCGGATACGACGGTATTGGAATGTTGAAGAGGTCAAGATCGTCTATCCACCTGTTGATGTCGAGTCATATGCGCCTCAGGAAAGTGCCGACTATTTTTTCACCTTTTCACATCTGCGCGCAGAGAAACGTATCGATGAAATCATTCATGCCTTCGCTGACCTTGATAAATCCCTCGTCGTGGGAGGTGATGGGCCCGAGCGCGACCGACTCGAACAGATAGCTCCTCCCAATGTAGAGTTCGCTGGTTATATGGACGAAGCCGAGAAACGCCGCCGACTCGGTGAGACGAAGGCCGTCGTTTTTAATGCGCGTGCCGAGGATTTCGGCATCGTACCGGTCGAAGCCTTCGCGTCTGGGACGCCCGTGATCGGCGTCGCCGAGGGATATACACAGTATCAAATCCAGGATGGGAAGAACGGGATCAAATATGAGCGGGGAGTCGAAAATATTAGATCCGCTATAAGAGAATTTCTACGGGATGGGATTGACTGGGATGATGACCAACTTCAGAGTGCGACTCAACGATACAGTTCCGATCAATTCCGCACTCGGATGCGAGATATAGTAGAGAATATCCATGAGCAGACGAAAATTAAAATTGATAATGACTCATAAATTGGCAGATAGTGATCATCGTAGCCAACCGGAGGGACAACGAACTTTAGCTGAACACAGTCGTCGATTCTCACGAGAGAGAATCTATGGACTTCTACGATAATTCCTAAGAGTATTAATGAAATCTGCCGATTCTCTAAGTTTGTCAAAAGAAACATTAATATCCATCAGTGCTAGGATCACGCTTTTACTTTCAGGGTTTATTGGGATCATATATTTCGCTAGGAATATTCCACCAGAAGAACTTGGGACTTACTTCTTTGTAATAGCAATTTCTCAGGTGTCTCAACAAGTTGTTGAGGGGCTAAGTAAAGCAATTAAAAAAAGAGTAAGTGAAGTGGGAGTCAATCCTGAAGGCTATTTTGGCTTCGGACTTCTTGCAAATCTCATATTTTTTTTATTCGTGTTAACTTTAGTTAGTGGGGCATATATTGGTGGATTGGATGAGTTGATTGATTTTCCTTTCGAATATTTATACTGGATGACCGGGATTATCACGACATCCGGGCTATTTGCTCTAGCTAGTCAAATGTATGCTGGAATTGGCTATCCAGGTCTTTCAATGTGGATGAATACTATTCGGAACATTGGAAGAGTAACCATCCAGATTCTTTTAATAGCAAGTGGATTTGGTGTAATTGGACTATTTTCAGGGTATATAATTTCGAATATCATAATGGCCATCATTGTCTTTATCATATCAGGCATATGGCCACACTTGCCATCGAAAAGAACAATCAAAAGAACGATCTCATTTGCGAGATGGAGTATTCCCAATGTACTCTTTCAGCGCTTTTATTCTAGAGTTGATGTTCTTTTGATTGGTATCTTGGTGGGAGGAACTGCCGTGAGCTATTATGAGGTTGCACTCAAACTGACCACGCCAGCGATATTCATTTCAGTTAGTCTTGGTAATGTTCTCGTGGTGAAAACTAGTGGACTTTCGTCAATAAATGAAGATGCCAAATCCGAGTTACAGCGTGCGATTGGATATGCGGGGCTTCTCTCTATCCCAATATTCTTTGGGACTATTGTAGTTGGCAAAGAGCTGCTTGTCGTGACTTATGGTCAGACTTACGCAGACGCTTGGCCTGTTCTCATTGGGTTAGGATTGTTCCAGGTAGTGAATACATATCGTATCCCCTTTGCTAGATTTTTTGATGGTATTGACAACCCACGATTGAATACTGGAGTGAATATTGTGACCATATCAATTCATTTATTTCTGGCGTTTTATTTAGGTATGAGATACGAACTAATTGGCATTGTTGTAGCAACGATTATTGCTGAAGGAATTCGCGTATCATTGTATATATTCATTTCTCAGCGATCGTATTCAGAGACATTCTCCAATACTATGGTTGGGCACCAGATCATTTCTGGAGCAATAATGTTTATTACAATATATATTATTAGCAGTACTGGACAACCGAATCTTGTCACTCTCTCTAGTGTAATAGTAGTTGGAGTATTATCATATGTGCTGATTCTTTTCACTTTGAACCATAAATTTAGGAACCATGTTCGGATATTCTGCGGGACAGTGACTCTGCTCCTACAGGCACTGTCTGACCGGCTTTTATCCAGCTCGTAACTCCAGTAAGGTGTAGTGTCCGGCAAAGATCTCGTCGACAGCAGCGACCCGACGATGAAGAATGAGCAACGAAATCTTTACCGGAGAGCACAATCATAGATTAGTTCAACAAGAGTGATACATGTCGATTAATTTTGGGAGATTGATCGCAGTAGGAAATGTGTTTGCTGTTGTTCTCGCAAATACCTACCTGTTGCCAAACCACATCGGATACGTTGTACTAATTACTGTATTAGCAATCGATATATTGGCGTTATTATATACAGGGGGCCAAATAACTTTGGACCCTGTTGCTCTCTTAGCGTTTGTTGCTATCGGATTATTACAAGTATATCATCTATACTTTAGTCAGATTTCATTAACTTCTTACTTAGTCCGTCCAGCTGTATTCATATTTGCAGGTTTTATAATAATATTTGTAATACCAAATATCATTGAAGCAGGTGAATTTTTCGATATTATAAAATGGTTTGGGATAGTCATCACGATCTTTGGATTCCCGATATTATTTATTGATAACATTGGCCCTTTAACAGCGTGGCGAAGTTCTAATATGCTGCCATTCTTTAATATTGAATTTTATCTGCTTAGGTCAATAATATCAATGCCAAATCAAGCTGCAGATCTGATCGCATTCTCGGGGATAATATCAATATATCAATATTTATACGATGATCGTCAATACCTCCTGCCTCAAATTGCGATTTTGTGTCTTGGGTTGTTTTTTACGAATAGTAGGGCAGGATATATTTCTTTCGGGATTGGTGTACTGATTATCTTCGGTCTTACCAACGTCTCGAAATTGAAAGGACAACTGCTAGTTATTGGTATTCTTATAGGCACCGTATCTGGGATTATAATCTCATATTCATTTACTAATATTAGCTTTTCTGGCAGGCGAGTATTATGGTCAGCAACATTGCAGGAGTTCAGACATCATCCTTTATTCGGACAAGGGGTGCGCCATACTGGAGAGTATATCAGCGAATATATTAGCGATCATCATCAAAAGGGTTCAGCTACTGCGAATTCTTATTTGAGGATTTTATTGACGACTGGGCTAGTAGGTCTTTTCAACTATCTATATGTATACTACAGAGGTGTAAAGCACGTATTTAAAGAATATGACAATTCTGTGTTACTCATTTCTTTAATTATTCCATCAATTGTAGATCAAATGTTTGAGTCTTACAGTTTCTTTGGCTTAGGGCTAACCTCTTTTCTTGCAGCGGTGATATTAGGATACTCTCTTCAGATGAGTCTAGTGCGCTGTCAACCATGAGCTGCGCATACAGGAAATTTTACTGTAACTCTAC
>JBDGQL010000039.1:0-25200 GCA_042219105.1 Karumarchaeum halophilus (SeqCode)
CCTTGTGGCCGAAGAGCATCCGGATCGTGTCCCGGTCGAGATCGTAGTCCCGGTAGAGGACAGTCGCACAGTAGTGCCGGAAGTTGTGGGCGTTGACCGGCTTGTCGATTTCCGCCGCCTCTCCGATTCGACGGAGGACGTGGTCCGCCGACACCTTCGCCCAGTAATCGTCTGGGTCGGTCTTCCAGTGCGAGGGGTCCCCGATGAACAGCCACGCATCGGGATCGTCACCCTCGGGATGGTACTGGATCCAGTCTCGGACGTACTTCCGCGCGCCGAACATGGGGCGCTTCCGACCGCGATCCAGAGCCCCTTTGAGCCCGCCGTTCTCGGCGTCGTACTCCTCGTTCAGGTACATGTACCCTTCTTCGATGTCGATATCACCGATCTTCAGGGTCAACAGCGCACCGATGCGCTGTCCCGTGAAAATGAGCAGTTCGAGGAGCGCCCGATTCCGCGTCGGGAGTTGGCTTTCCCCGCACGCCCGACGGAGTGCCTCGACGTCCTCCTCGGTGAACATATCCCGTTCGTCGTGCCGGGGTTCCGAAGTGTCGTTGTAGACGTGGATGTCGTCGGGGTCGATCCCGAGGTCGTGGTAGCGGTAGAAGGCCTGCGCGCCACACTGGTATCCGATCAGCGTCACCTTCGACTTCCCGCTCTCGTCGTGCATCAGGTCCATCGCATGATTGAACTCTTCGGCCGTCGTGTCGAGCAAGTCGAGGCCGCCCTCTTCGATGGAGATCCGGAGCGCGGTGAGGTATCTCTGGATCGACCGAGGTTTCATAATGTCTGTTGTAGTCTCTTACCGGTGCTCGCCGCCACCGGGGGTGGCGATTACCGGTAAACAGCTACAACAGACATTATCAGTGTCTTTTCGGTCCCGCTGGTGCCGTAGTACTTGTACCGGACTTTCTCGCTGTCGAGAGCGACCGCGAACTCGAGGAGTGCATCACGGGTCTCCTCAGTCATGGCCGCGTCCTCATCGGCAGCGAGGTCTTTGATCCGTTCTTTCTGACGTTTGAGAAGGTTGTCAAGCGTGTCGAGTTTCTTCTCGGCAGTGCGGGCGATGCGCTCGGCGCGCTGTTTGGCGATGAGCGCGCGTCGCCCCTCCGGATCGTAGGACGTGCGCTTGAGGAACTCCTGATAGCCACGCTCCTTCCAGAGGCCGAACTCGTGACTGTCGACGTAGTCGCGGTAGAGCTGGTACTCTTTGTCGTACTCGGTTCGCTCTTCGGCAGTGAGATCGACGGACATCTGGATGGTCTCGTACTCGCTGATAATGTCTGTTGTAGTCTCTTACCGGTGCTCGCCGCCACTGGGGGTGGCGATCACCGGTAAACAGCTACAACAGACATTATGAGGTACTCGCCGGCGAGGTTGTCGACACCCTCTCTGTAGACGACCGGTCCCACACGGTCTTCGAGCAGGTCGTGTCTGTCGTCAGCACGCTCGTAGGTGGCTGTCAGACCGAGTCGGTAGGGCGCGATAGCCATCTCGGGAATCCGGAGGTAGGTCGGCGCTGGCAGGTGGTGGACCTCGTCCGCGATGAGCAGGCCGAACTGGTCGCCGTACTCGTCGATGTAACGGTAAGCACTGTCGTACGTGGTGACTGTCAGTGCCGATATTTCGTGACTGCCGCCACCGAGGACGCCGACTGATTCCCCGAGTTGGTCGCCGAACGCGTTTGTCAGCGTGGCGTGCCACTGGTTCAGCAGGTCGATAGTCGGCGTGACGACGAGCGTACTGACGCCGGCGTCCGCGATGGCCTGCAATCCGAGGAAGGTCTTGCCGCTGCCGGTCGGGAGGACGACTGTTCCTCGCCGGTCGTGGTCGCGCCATGCGTCGAGAGCTGCCCGCTGATACTCGCGGGGTTCGATCCGGAGTGCCGGCGTCACGGCGAGATCCGGGTAGTCCCGGGCAGCGTTCTCGATTTCGTGGGTGAACCCATCCTGGAGTGTGGTCTGTTCATCGTTGTCTGTCCACTGGTTTGCCCATTCGAGCAGCGCTCGGTATACGGGTCGACAGAAGTCCTGATAGATATTCGCCGGGTACGGTGGAGGCTAATTCTATCAACAGTTCTGTCGACCCGTATATCGGTACGCCTGGGCACGGTAGTTATCGACGCGGTCATCCCACTCCCCGTACGGAACAGCACCAGGCGCGTCGTGGAGCAGGAGCGTGCCGTCGTCGAATTCGATCCGCATTCAGTGTGTGAACGCACGTACCAGGCAGGATTCAATCTGTTGGGCCGGAGATACTCATACGTAACAGGCCGCGACGCGAGGCAACGAAATTAATGCACCGGCGATGTGTTCACACGGGTCGAGTCAACTGCCTCGGGGTCAAGCCCCGAGGCTTGTCAGTGGACTCCCGTTCTAACCGAGTAGCTCGGTAGGCGTGTAGTCGCCGTTCACGTTCAACGTCCCTGACTTGAGGGCCAGTTGACTGCTGGCCCATCCACCGCGAGACTTCTGCCCGCGATGGATATACCCGCAATACCGAACGGCGATGTTCTTCGCCGCGTTGTAATCCGCGTTCACCTCGTACCCACAATCCAGACACGCAAACTGCTTGTCATCCCGATTGTCCTCGTGCGTAAACCCACAGTGCGAACACCGCTGACTCGTGTACGCGGGATTCACCGTATCCACGAACAACGCCGTGGACTCGATCTTGTACTCAACGAGTTCCACGAACTTCGCGTAGGCCCACTGCTGGAACTTCGAACCGTTAGCGATATTCTCGCGGATGTGGTCAAGGTTCTCGAAAACGATGCCGTCTACACCCGCTTTTTGGGCTTCCGCGATGAGGTCGTTGGCACGGTTGTCCAACCAGTCCAACGACCAGTCCGAGAAGCGACTGCCAATGGATTGGATGGTGAGGTGAGCCGACCGCGTACCCGTCTGTTGCAGTTTGGCGCGGCGTTGCTCGAACTGGTTTCGCTTGTGGGTGAGGTAATCTGCACTGCCGATGAACTCTCCCGTTGAGGTGACGGCGAACGTGCCAGTCACGTTCAAGTCCACGCCGAGAACCACTCCGTTCTCGGGGGGTTCATCATCGTGACCGACTTCTTGGTGTTCGCTTCCGTCAACCTCGTACTCGGAATTTTTTAGCGTGACGTGCAGGTAGAACTCCTCAGTCTGCTCGTCGTACTGGAGAGTGGCGCTTGAAGCATCCCAATTGTCGCTCTCGTAGTACCTGCCGAACGGCGTCTCCTCTCGCTCCTCCTTGGGCGGAAGGACATATCCGGCAGTGACTCTGCCCTTCGGCGTGGAGAGCGTGGCGTGGTCGTCGTTGAACGACGCGGAGCGTTTGTCGTAGACGACGCTCCACGAGTCGAACTCGGGTTGAGTTGTCTTCTCGCCCTGTTTCAGTTTCTCGACGCCGCTCGTGACGGCTTCGATGGCGCGGCGGATGCCTTTCTGGACGAGGTTAGCAGTGAGGTCGGTCTCTTCGCGCAACTCGCTGTAGAGGGCATCTTCGGCTTTGTTTTTGCTGGTGACGCAGAGGTCGTCGTAGCGCCACGCCCACGCACTCGTTCGGTTAGCGCAGTGCAGAAATTGCTTCTTGGTCTGGTGGAGGTCGCCACGACGCTCGTCGGGTACGTCGAGTTTGATTGGCACGGTGCGTCGTGGCTCGCCATCCATCTGTGGTTCACATTTACTGCTGATGTCGGATAAAGATTTAGGTGTAGAGTCGGGAGTCGGACTTGCTTTCGGGCGTTGTTAGTTTCATCGAGTGTCGGCTTCCTCCACGGGGTCAAGCCCCGTGGCATCCGCCTCGATATTCTGTGAACCCCACATCAGGATCAGTTCCGATGGCTTCGACGGCGGTACTACCACATCCACAGTTGGCTACCACGAGGTGCCATTGGTCGTCGTCCCGACGTTCGAATTCCATTCTTGATCCGTACTGACTCTCCTGTGATCTAATGGACTTTACGGGTCGACAGAACTGTTGAGAGAATTCGCTTCCACCATACCCCGGCGAATATCTATCAGGGCTTCTGTCGACCCGTATTGGAACGGGCCAGCGGTAGACGAGTTCGGATGTATCGGGAACAGTTATTATCACCCTCGACCATCGTAAAAACGGCAAGGCCATGGACTATCCGACTCGCGATGAGATTCGGTCCCTGTGTACCGAACAGTCCTTCCAGCGTGGTGTCAACTACTACCACCAAGGCCGGATTCAGCAGTTAGACATCGATGGGGAGACCATCAGGGCGACCGTTCGCGGCAGCTACGATTACGGCGTCTCTATCGACGTGGCGGACGACGCCATTCGCACCCACTGCAGTTGTCCGTACGACTATGCCGGCGACTGCAAACACATCGTCGCGGTCCTGCTGGCCGTCGACGACCGGGACATCGACGCGGAGACAGATCCAGTCACCGGATCGGAAACCCTCCCCGGTTCGGTGGACGTCAAGGCGCTGGTCGAACGGGCGACCGCCGACGAGCTTCGGACCTTCCTGCTGGACGTCATCGAAGAGGACCGAAATCTCCGGGATCGCTTCGTCGCGTTCGCGGGTGAGGACGGTGGGAAGACGGTCCACGACTACAAACAGGAGATCGACCGCCTGTTCGAGGACGCGGCCGGGCGTGGAGGGATGATCGGCTACGACACCCACGTCGACTTCTCGGAGTACTACGACGTGGCAGAAACCCACAGAGAGCGTGGCCACGTCGATGCGGCGACGGATATCTACAGAGCGGTCGCCGAGACGATCCGCGAAAACATGAATCGCATCGACGACAGCAGCGGCTATCACGGCCGCGAACTGGAGCGCGCCCTCGAGTCCTACGCGGAGACGGTAGCCGAACGGGATTTCGACCACGACGAAAAGCGCCCCTACATCGACTACCTCTTCGGGGAGTTCGTCGCGGCCGACCGCCGCTTTGCCAGCGAGAACTACGACGACGCGTTGCGAACCGTCTGTACGACGAGACGCGACCACGAGTACTGGCTCGACCGGCTGGACGAGCACGTCTCGGGCATCAGCCTCGATCCGGCTGACCTCGAAGCGCGTGCGACCGGGCGAACCGATCGAGAACCGGGGCGAACGGACACCTGGGCGGCGTCTCCGGACGAATCTCAATCGAACGGTGAACACGAACTGGGAGATGCTCCGGACCGGGGTGAGGACGTTCTCGCCGTCTCCGATTTCACCGACGGCCCACTCGCCATCGAGGACTTCACGGGTGGGGCGCTCGACGTTGATCACCTGGCGGTCGGCCCGCTGGAACTGGGCTACTTCGTCGGCGACGCCTTCGAGGACTTGCGCGTCGACGATCCGACGACCATCGAGGAACACACGGTGGATGTCGGCTCGGGCGAATCAAGCGACGGCGGATCGGAGATATCCACGTCGCTACGCACGCGGGCTCTCGTTTCGACGTGCGTCTACCTCCTCGAAGAGCTCGGCGAGGAGGAGGCACTGCTCGGGCTGTACGAGGAGACCTATCTCGAAAGCAGCCGGTTTTGCAAGCAGTACGCCACGCAGTTGATCGACCGGGGAGAGGAGAAACGGGCGATCGACGTCCTCGAAGACGGAATCGATACGCTCCGGTCGACGACCAGCCTTCGCCGGCTCGCCGCCGACCTCTATCGAGACCGGGATCCCGAAAAGCACCGCGAGACGCTGAAACGACGGTTCCTCGATCACTCGGAGTGGGACGCATACGACGAGCTGAAAGAGGCGTGTGATGAGGAGGCGTGGCAGTCAGTTTACGAGGGGTTCGAGCGCCATCTCGAGGGAAATGACACACGGCGACTCATCGATATGTACGTCCACGAGATGGAGTTAGAGAAGGCGTTTGCCGAACTGAAAGAAAGCGAGAACCTCTCGTGGCTTCGCCGATATCGAGGCCCGGTCGCAACCGTCGATCCGATCGGGTACTTCGAACTGTATCGGGAACAGCTCGTCCCATTCGCCGCCGGCGAGACCGGGCGACGTCACTACCGGGAAATCGCCGACCACCTGGAGGAGATGCGGAAACTCGTCCCGGAAGAGCGATTCGAGGAGTTCGTCGACTTCCTGAAGGAGAAACACGCGAACCGGCCGGCGTTTCTCGACGAACTGGAGAAGGCCGGGTTTTGATAGGGACCGACGGCGTAGTCTCCCACGAACGATGTCCCACACCTGCGAGGACTGCGGCGAGACGTTCGGGACGCTGACCGAGCTGCGACTTCACGACTGTCCGGGCGACGAAAGCGACGAGGACACTGTCGACGACGAGTGGTTCGAGGAACAGAGAGCCGACATCCGAAAGCAGGAACGCGCGGAAAACACGGCGGCCAGGCGAAGGGCGTCCGACGAACTGACTGATGCGCTCGAACGAGCCGGGGACGGTGACCACGCGGCCGTCCATCAGGCACTCGCACAGTACGAGCGACACCTCTCCGAGGAGTGGGAGAACTACGAGGAGGGCGAGTACTGGGGCTTTCATCGCGTGTTCTTCGAGCCGGCGGTCGATGGACTGGAAACAGCCGTGCTGGCGGAAGGCTGGCCGTATCTCCTCGACGTGCTGGAGGCCTACCGGCCCGAGAACTCGCTCGACTTCGATGGGTATTCTCAACACGAACCGTTCGGCCGCAAGGTGACCGACGACCACGAGGACTTCCCGCATGTTAGCCACGTACTCACGACCGTCACCGGCAAACAGATGGTTCGGACGCGTCGTTCCAACGGGGTCGCGGCCATCCCGACTGAGGCACTCAAGTACCAGTTGGCGTTCCACCGCCACCCCGGAGACGAGAGCCCATGGATCGACTCGATGAGTTACGGGTGGGGCATCTGTCATCCGGATCACCCCGTCGGAGAAACTATCGAAACGCTCGTCGACGGCGAGTACGAGATCTGGGCGAGTACGGCGATCGAACATGCCGTGCATGCCGATCAACACGCGACAGCGGATCTCCTCGAAGACATATTCGAAACGGGCATCGTCTCCGATCCTGCTCTGATCTTTCGCTCCTTCGGGTCGATTGAGCGCGGAAACTACCCGGATTCAAGCGAGCACTGGGACTGGGAGAACCTCTATCCCGAGTTCGACGAAGCGGGATTCGACTGGGATCCCGGCATCCGGGATCGACTCCGAACCGTCGTCGAAGACTGTGGCCTCGCCCAGCAGTTGCCCGAGGAGTGGACGTTTGCCGACATCACCCTGTGACTCCAGTTCTGGGACGAACGTTTACCCGTGGTACCGAACACAAACCCCGCTAGATGGGGGAGAGGAGAGAAAAAACCCTGCCGGGGACGATCCTGCGAGATACGCGGGAACAACGCCCGTGGACCTTCGAGGACTATCCGGTCGAGACGCGCGACGCGACACTTTCGACCGGTGACTACGCCCTGCCGGCACACTGCACGCACGATCCGGACACGGACACGTACCACCCACAGTACGCCGTCGAACGCAAATCCGGACACGACTTTCTCACGGCGCTCACCTGGGAGCGAGACAGATTCAAACGCGAGATACAACGGGCTGCTCAATGGACACAGCCCCTCTCCGTCGTCATCGAAACGTCGTGTCAGACTCTTCTGTGTAATCGCGGGTGTATGGCGTGGCGAGACGTGCACCCCAATCAGGTCGCGGGGACAGTTGCGTCCTGGACGAGCCACTACAACGTGGCGTTCCACTTTGCCGAGAGCCGGCAGCGAGCACAACTGTGTACGTTCCTGCTGCTCGTCCGTCACACGCTGGTTCGACAGTTGGACGACGTACGCTCGGACACGAACCAGTCGACGTGATAGGGTCGGTTGCAACCGTGTTCGGGTGTATATACGGGTCGACAGAAGTCCTGATAGATATTCGCCGGGTACGGTGGAGGCTAATTCTATCAACAGTTCTGTCGACCCGTATATGTGATCCATCCCGGCGATTTCGTCTCGGAGGCGGCGTTCGACACGATCACAGGCCTCGGCGACGGCGCGCTCACGGCTGTCGAGGACGGCGAGGTGGACGTTTCGCTGCACGAGCAACGGGAGAGACCGGAAACGTAATACTGTCGGCTGTAAGTTCGTGGAGGAATTCGCCACCCGGGGTGGCGAATATCTCCATCGAGTCACAGCCGACAGTATAAACCCCCACCCACCGAAGATGGCGGTATGGCGCTCGTGGACGTTCTGATCGGTGTCGTCATCGGGTTCGTCGGTGGCGTGGTCGTTCCCGCGGCCGTGCTGTACAGGTACAGACACAGGATCGGCCAGCGGCTGGTCGAGAGGCAGGCCAGGCAGACGTTCGAGGACGGGTTCGACTTCGGGGATGCATTCGACGACGCGGGCGTGGGCGAACCCGCCGCCGACCCCCCGGAGACCGGGCGAATGGCCGCCGACCCCCCGGAGACCGGGCGAATGGCCGCTGACCATCCGGTCACGGAGGAAGAGATGTCCGACGCGGCGGACATAGTCGAGGAGGTGCTCGAAGACCCGGACACGGTCGAGGAGGCGCCGGGCGATGCCCCGGCCGAGAACGTCTCCAGCACCCACGGAACAGTCGTCGATTCGGAGGAGGACACGGGGCGCTGTGACTGTGGCGAACTGGTCTCGCCGCAACTGGACGAGGAGTGTCCGAACTGTGGTGCGCCCGTTCTCACCGAGTGACCTGCCGCCCCCGTTGGACGGCCCACCTCATAAGGACGGATGTGAGTCTTTACCGATACGCTCGCGTGAAGCCGGCGGATTCGGCCAATATCCGCCGGCTCGGCGAGCGCGCGAGCAAAACAGTTACGTCCGTCCTTATCACTCCGAAGGAGTTTGCGAGGGAAGATCGTCCCGCGGTGGAGCGATCTCCCGCACTGTCGTGGGGCCGGCACGGCCCCGGGCAGTGCGAGGGATGGGATTTGAACCCATGGACCCCTACGGGAGCGGATCTTGAGTCCGCCGCCGTTTCCTGGCTTGGCTACCCTCGCACGCATGTCGGCTTCGCCGCTACCGTATGAATATCCTGCGCTTCGGTTTAGAGGTCCAGCCGGTCGTAGAGGTGATCGGGTGCAGCCAGTTCGTCCAGGGCCTCGATCATGAGCCCACACAGGCGGTCCTCGGCCGCGGAGTTCTCGCCCGCGAGATTGTCTTTCTGGCGCGGATCCGCGCCGGTGTCGTACAGTCGTGGCCCCCCGTTTCTGGTGCTGGCCGGCGCCTCCCAGCGCCACACCGGCGCGTCGGTGTAGGGGAGTTCCCCCACTTCGGCGTCGAACTCCGGGTCGCGGGGCTGGAACCACCGGTGGACGTTCATCATCTCCGTCGAGTAGCAGTGCGCGGTGTCGCCGTGTGAGGGACGAAAGTACGTGTACTGGCCGTCCGTGACGTTGACCGTCGACCCCCAGTAGCCATACAGCGCCCAGTCGCGGTGCTCGTCGGTGTCGCCAGCGAGGACGGGCAGTAGCGACCGGCCGTGGACGTTCTCCGGCACGGGGGCGTCCATGGCCTCCAGAATCGTCGCGTAGAGGTCGACCGCCGATGTGAGCGCCTCGATGCGGTCGCCTCGGCCGTCGGGGTGGTGGACGAACAGCGGCGTGTGCGCGAGCACGTCGTAGAGCGGTGCGTTGGGCTTGCCCATCCAGCCGTGATCCCCCAGATAGTGGCCGTGATCGGAGGTGACGACCACCATCGTCTCGTCCCACAGGTCCTCCCGGTCCAGCCGGTCGAGCACGCGTCCGAACCACCGATCGACCATCGTGGTTTTGCCGGCGAACTGCGCCTGTGCAAAGTCGACCTGGCGGTCGGTCATCTCGCTTTGGCCCTCGTCGATCCGGCCGTAGTATGGCCAGTGGATCATCTCCGGATCGCCCGGGTCCTCGTCGGTGTACATCGAAGCGTAGGGCTCGGGACAGTGGAACGGCTCGTGGACATCGAAGGAATCGACGTAGCAGAACCACCGGTCCCAGGACTGGTTTTCGCCGATCCACTTGGCGGTCTTCGAGAACACCTTCGGCGCGAAGAAGTCCGCCTCGTCGAGGTCGTCAAAATCGACGACGTTACGGACGTACTGCGCGCGGTTCATGAACCCGACGTCGTCGGGATCGGGTTGAGCCTGGTGCTCGTCCGGTGAGCCCTCGCCCATCGTGACCTGCGCGAGGTCGTCCTCGGCCACCTCGCGGGGCGCGGTCCGCCAGGCGTCGAACTCGTGGCCGCGAACGAACTCGAAGCCGTTGAAGTCCTCGTAGAAGCCATGGGAGCCGTGCTGGAAGTAGTGGTAGTGGTCGGTGATCAGTTGCGTAGGGATTTCCTCCCCCCGAAGAACGCGGGCCAGCGGATCGTCGAAGGGTTCGATCGGTCCCCAGGGCCGCCAGAGAAACTCCTGGGTACCCGTCAGCCACTCCCGGCGGGCGGGCATACAGGGGAGGCTCCCGGCGTAGTGGTTCTCGAAGACGGCTGCCCGGTCCGCGAAGCGGTCCAAATTCGGCGTCACGACCGAGCGATTCAGCGTCCAGGGCTCGGCGGCGTACGCCGAGCAGTGGTCCCGCCGGAGGCTATCGATCGAGATGAAGAGGACGTTCTCGACAGTCATACCTCCCCCTCGATGTCTCCGAGCAGGTCGGTGTGGGATTCGCCGAATCGTGGGTTGCCGTCAACCACCAGAAGCGCCCCCTCGAAGCAGCGACCACACCGCTGGAGGCAGGGTTTCTCGATCGTTTGGCAGTCAAGATCACGCAGCTCTGATCGAGCGTCCGGATCGACGTTCCCGATGCAGTACTCGACGGTGTCGGACATGGTGACCGGGCGTCCCCGGATCATGAAAAGCTACCGCTTGCGCGAGAGTGGATCGCGGTAATGATGTGCAACCGGCCCTGTAACTGTCCGAGAATCGACACTCGCTACAGTTCCAGCCCGCGAATCGCGACGCCCTCGCCCTTCCGAACCTCACCGATGACGCGCCCGCCGGTTTCTTCAGCCAGCGCCTCCGCCCCGGCGGGATCGAGCGCAGCGACGAACCCGGTACCCATGTTGAACGTCCGGTGCATCTCCACGTCGCTCACCGACCCCTCCGACTGGACGAACGAAAAGACCGGCTGGGCATCGAAGGGATCGGTGATCTCGTAGCGGCCTTCGCCCAGGCGCTCCAGATTGGTCCACCCACCGCCGGTGACGTGGGCGGCGGCGTCGACGCCGACCTCGCGCATCGGGCCCAGGAGGCCGGTGTAGATCCGCGTCGGTTCGAGCAGTACCTCGCCAACCGTCCCCTCGCCGTATGGAAACGGATCGGCGTAGTCGTGACGGCGCGTGACGGCCTCGCGGGCCAGCGTGAGACCGTTGGAGTGGATCCCGCTCGACTTCCAGCCCACGAGTGCGTCGCCCGGTTCGGCCCGCCCGGAGATGAGGTCGCTCTTTTCGACCAGCCCGACGCAGGCGCCCGCGAGATCGAGGCCCCGGATTACCTCCGGTATCACCGCCGTCTCGCCGCCGACCAGCGCCATCCCGGCACGTTTTGCGCCAGCCGCCAGTCCGTCTCCGATCGCCTCTGCAGTGTCGTCGTCGGGCTTCTCGACAGCGAGATAATCGACGAAGGCGACGGGATCGACGCCCCGCGCCACCAGATCGTTTGCGTTCATCGCGATGCAGTCGATCCCGACCGTGGAGTAATCGTCAATTGCCTCCGCGACCAGCAGTTTCGTCCCGACGCCGTCTGTCGCGAGCGCGAGATAGCGGTCGCCGATCTCGAGCAATCCAGCGTACTCGTCAGTGTCCAGACCGCCTACGGCGCCCGCGAGCGCCGCCGTCGCGGCCTCGCTTTCCTCGATGTCGACGCCCGCGTCGGCGTAGGTGAGCCCCTCCGTATCCTCTTGTTCCGGCTTCGTGCCGTCGTCGGTCATGTATGCAGGCGCGCCGGGCGGGCGCAAAAGCCCTCCGCTCCCGACGCCGGTCCGGCCCCGTCCCGTGGCTCAGAACAGCAGCAACCACACCCCCACCCCGATCGTGGGTACGGCGACGGCGACGTAGACGACTTTGTTCCAAGCGATCACCGTCTTTCCGTCGAGCGGGCCGTAAGGGATCATGTTGAACCCGGCGAGAAGCACGTTCACGAGAACGCCGAGGTTTCCCACCGCGCCGGCGTAGCCCCCGAGAAAAGCAAGCGGGAGAAACAGTGCGGCGAGCACGAGGTTCGTCACCGGGCCGGCCAGCGCGATCAGGCCATTTTCCCTGTCCGTGATGCGGCCCTGGTGGTACACCGCGCCGGGGGCGGCAAAGAGAAAGCCCGCGAGCGCGGCGACGATCGCCAGCCCGAGCATGTTGTAGTCCGCCCGGAACTCCGCGATCTGGTCGAACCGAACTGCGACTGCCTTGTGGGCGAGTTCGTGCAACAGAAAGCCGATCCCGACGGTGATCAGCGCGCGCACGAGCACGAGACCGACCGTGATCCCCACGTCGGTTCCCGGCGTCGACAGAGCCGCAAGGAGCGTCCCCCGGTCCAGAAAGATGGCGAAGGCGACCCCGAGCGCGAGCCACGCGACGGCGAGGTCCCGGAGTTCCCGTCCCGTGAACCGGAATCCCGAGGGGACTCTGCGGTACGGTTTCCTCGCCATCAGGCGTTCCCTCCTGCTGGATCCGGTACCGCGTGCGCGGTCATTGCAGGGCCTCCGTGATGATGCGTGCACTCTCCTTTGCACCCTCGATCAGCCGGTCCATGAGGGCGTCGACCCCGCCGATCTCCGGTGCGAGCCACGGGATAACGACCAGCGGGAACAGCACGCTCGCGACGAAGCTCCCGATGTTCGTCATCGCGACGACGAGCACCAGCTTGAACAGCGGCACCTCCTTCATCCGCCGGTAGAGGTCACGGAGCGGTGACTCCTCGTCGGCGAGGATCTCGTTGAGCCGGCTGATGTCGGCCACCGACACCGAGCGGTGGCGCAACTCGACGTAACCGGCAAACCACCCTGGCGCGAGCAACGGGTTGATGCTCGTGAGCCACGCCACCAGCCCCCCGACGGTCGCGCTGGACCAGTGGGCGCCGGCGAGACGGGCGAGGGTGAACGCGATGACGCCGTTGAACACGAACCACGCGAGAAACACTCTCAGCAGGAACCCCTGGCGGACGCCCGCCATCAACAGGAGGAAGAAGAAGGCAAAAAAGCCGATCATGATCAGGTAGCCGACGGCCTTGACCACGGAGAACCGCCGCCCCCCGGGGTCGCCCTCCAGGGTTTCGACCGGCGGCAGACTCGCGGGATCGTCGAGGTATCCCTCGATCCCCTCGACGTGGCCCGCGCCGACGACCGCAACGACGTCCCTGCCCTCGTGGGCGAGCGCGACGAGCCGGTGTGCGATAAAGGCGTCCCGCTCGTCGATCAGCGCCTCGGCACCGCCGGGACTGAACTCCCGGAACTCCTCCATCATCGCCGAAACGACGTCGACGTCGGTGAGTTTCTCGAGATCCTCCTCGGTGAGTTCCTCGCCGCTTCCGCCGATCCCGACCAGACCCAACAGGAGTTCCCAGAACAGTCGCACCTTCTCGAAAAAGGAGAGCCGTGCCCAGAACCGCCGGATCGTCGTCTGGATGTCCCGGTCGACGAGCGCGACATCGATGCCGCCGGCCTCGGCAGCCTCGATGCCGGCCCGCATGTCCGCACCGGGTTCGATGTCGAAGCGCTCGCCGAGCCGGGCCTGGACGTAGGATAACATCCAGTACGCGAGAAACTGAAAGACGATGTTGCCACGCAGGAGGTCGGACGGTTCGATGTCGTCCGGCGTCTCTCCCTTGAGTTGGCGGTAGCGATCCTCGTCGAGTTCGACGGCGACGACATCTGGGCGGCGCTCCTCGATCGCGCGTCGCACCCGATCCGCGCTCTCCTCGGAGACGTGTGCGGTGCCGACGAGGTGGATCGACCCGTCGGCGACCTCCCGACTCATTGTCACGGGGTTACGCGGGAGGTGGTTTACGTGTGGCGTTTCGGGCGTGGTCCCTCGCTGGCTGCGATTCTCATACTGTCGGTCACGACACGATGGAGATATTCGACACTCCGGGGTGGCGAATTCCTCCACGAACCTGTGACCGACAGTATAAAGCCCGACGACCGGTAGCTACAGCCACGCGCATGATCGTCGCGGCGCTCCTGGGGGGCATCTCACTCTCGAAGGACGCGTTCGTCTCGCTCGGCGCACCCGGACTGTTCGTCGTGGCCGTTCTGGAGTTCTTCTTGCTTCCCGTTCCACCGGACGTGGTGTTGGTTCCGCTCGTTATCGCCACCCCGGAGTTCGCCCTCGGCTACGCCCTGATCGCGACCGCGGGGTCGGTTCTCGCGGGATCGCTGGGATACGCCATCGGCCGGCGGGGCGGTCGCCCGGTGCTACAGTCCCGGTTCGACGAGGACCGGGTGACGCGCTACGAGTCGTACCTCGACCGGAACGCGTTAGCCGTCGTCGGTATCGGGGCGTTCGCACCCCTCCCCGAAGGGTACGAGATCCTGTCGATCTCCGCGGGGGCGCTCGGTCTCGACTTCCGAGCGTACCTGCTCGCGTCGCTCCTGGGTCGTGGCGGAAAGTACGCCACCGAGGCGGTGCTGGTGTTAGCCCTCGGCGAGGCCGCGACGTCCCTCTCGGAGGTGGATCTGTACACCGCGACCGGCGCCGTCGCCATCGCCATCGTCGCTACATACCTGCTCCGGCGGTTCGTCTCCACACTGTCGGCTGTGACTCGATAGAGATATTCGTCGATCCGGGAATGACTTACAACCGACCCTATCATGTCGTGACGTCGATCGTGACCCCGTCGGGTTCGAACGCGAGATTGACGCGGTCGACGGTAACCCGGAACTGCTTTCGGTGGTGGCCCTCCGGATGGATATCCATCGTGCTCTCCACGATGCCGGCCTCTTCGAGTTTGTCGAGGCGCCGGTACACTGTCGCCCGGGAAGCGTCGATCCGGTCTATGAGTTCCCTGGCCGACAGGGACTGCGCGCCGAGTGCGTCCAGGATGCGGCGGGCGTAGTCGTCACTCATCAGCGAAAGGATGGCTTCCTGATCGGCCTCCTCGACTCCTCGTTCGGTCGTTCCGGCACTGCGGTCGATCATCGGGGTGACGGGTCCGGGCGGGGACTGGGAGTTCGACATCGGTATTACTTTCTTCTCGGGGTAGTTCCCAGTAGCATGGCGCTACTATTCCTAACCCGTCTGTGGGAGAGATCTAGTTATCTTCAGTTCCCTCTCAACCAGGTATATCGTGTCACCGGGTATTAGTAGGGGGCGGTCATATCGATGGCCATAATGGGCGAAACGATGCGAGTAGACACGCCTGAGGTGCTGATGGTCGACGACGAGAAGAAAGTCGCCGATGCGTACGCGCTCCGTCTCGAGGGCGTTGCCGACGTGACCGTCGCGTACGGGGGTCGGGAGGCCCTGGAGACGATTGACGACCAGCGCCCACCGGACGTCGTTCTCCTGGATCGCCACATGCCCGGACTGTCGGGAGACGAGGTTCTTGAGCGGCTCGGGAACAGGACGTCCGGGCCCGAGTCATCATGGTGACGGCCATCGACCCCGGTCTCGGCATTCTGGACATGCCCTTCGACGACTACCTGTCGAAGCCGGTCGAGCGTGAGGATCTCCGGGCGGCGGTCGACCAGCAGTGTCAGGTCCTGGCATACGATCTGTTGGGCGAGTACTTCCAGCTCGAATCGACCCGGGCGGTACTGGAGTCGGAGCTTCCCCCCGACGAGATCGAGGACCACGACCGACTGGCCGAGATCCGCGACCGCCTCTCGGTCATCGAGGAGCGCGTCCGGAACCTCCTGCCGGAGGCCGGGGAGTTGCTGTCGTCGTTCTCCGGGATCGACCGCGAGGGGTACTGATACTGTCGGCTGTAAGTTCGTGAAGATATTCGCCACCCCGGGGTGTTGAAACACATCGACCGCGTGGCGGTCGAGAAGCCCACACACCGGTGCTTCCGCGACGTTGCGCGCCAGAACGTTTGTGATGACTGGTATCGTATTACTAATTATGACATCCACGGCCGGGGGTTCGGATCGAGTACCGGTGACGACCGTGTGTGGTCCGCTTGGGGCTGGAAAAACGACCCTGGTGAATCGGCTGCTCGAGGCACCCGGTGGTCGGCGACTCGGGCTCGTCGTCAACGATATGGGCGAGGTGAACGTCGATGCGGAACTCCTTGATGACGCCGAGAACGGCGTGGTGGATCTCTCGAACGGATGCATCTGCTGCCGACTGGGTGACGACCTGCGTGACCAGTTGTCCTCCCTGGCGGAGCGCCGGGACCTCGATGCCATCGTCGTCGAAGCCTCGGGCATCAGCGAACCGATTCCGATCGCACAAACGATAACCGGCGCCGGCGAGTCCGGCGAGGTGCCGCCGGGTGTCTACCTAGATACGATGGTCTCGGTCGTCGACTCCTATGGTTTCTGGAAGGAGTTCGATGACGAGGAATCGGCTCCTGGAGGGGAGCCGGCACGCCCGCTTGCCGACATCCTCGTTGATGCCATCGAGTTCTGTGACGTGCTCCTGCTCAACAAGTCCGATATGGTGCCCGACGATGTTCGAGACCGGCTGAACGCCATTGCCCGGCGGCTCCAGCCGCGGGCGTCCATCCACCGCACCGAGTACAGCAACGTTGACGTCGATACCGTCATCGATACGGGGCGGTTCGACTACGACGCTGCGCGCAGACGCCAGGGGTGGAAGCGGGCGCTCTCAGGCGAGGAGGGACACGACCACGACGGCGAGGGCGAGCACGGACACGAGGAAGGCGCGGCCGCTGCCCACGGTATCACGTCGTTCGTCTACAACCGACGCGACCCGTTCCATCCGGACCGCGTGAACGCATGGCTCGACGAATGGGACGGCGACATCGTGCGGGCGAAGGGGTTCATGTACGTCGCGAGCCGTCCCGACGAGGTGATCGGCATGAGTCAGGCGGGCCCGTCGGTCCAGGCCGGGCCGATCGGCGAGTGGGGCGACGACGACCCGGCGACGCGACTGGTGTTCATCGGAACCGACCTCGACGAAAAGCGGTTGCGAGCGGAGCTAAACGACTGTGTGATCACCGACGCGGAGCGTGGACGGACTTGGGACGGCGATCCGTTCCCGCGTGAGTCTTAGACCTGCTCACGCAGGTCCTCGTAGGACTCGTGAAAGCCGTAGTTCGATTCGGTATCGGCCGCCACGGCCTCCTGGTACACGTCGTCGTACTGGAGCAGACTAGTCCAGCCGTCGTGATAGCTGTACGCACAGTACTTGCACATATCTTGGAGTTGGTCCCGAGTTGAATAACCGTTGTGGGGATGGCGCCGATGATCCGTAGTACTAATAGGATCGACCGCAAGACGTCCGGAACGCGATGGTAGCCTCTAAATAACTATTGGTGATAGGAATTAAAACTATGCATGGAGATCCTCGGATCCTCGAAGGTGTATTGACATGCGACGAAGTGACGATATCCGCGGTGCGACGAGTCAGCACAAACGTCCGTCCGAACCATTGACCGGTAGGTGTGACCACTGCGAGTGGCATACGGTGCAGGGTTCGTACTCGGAGATGGTCAAGGTGTACCAGGACCACCTGCGTGAGCAGCACCACAAGGTCTGGGTCCGGACCTGACCGGCCGGACCAACCCCTGGAGTTCGTCGTGCGGTGCTACAGTTCACCGTGTTTTATGGTTCTAACAGGACCTTCGTGAACGCACCCTCGTCGCTCTCGCGGTTGTCGAATTTCTCGTACATCTCGGGAGCGCGATCGAGCCCGACGCGGTGGGAGACGACCCAGCTCGGATCGGCACGGCCCTCGATGATGAGGTCACGCAACTCTTCGTTGTAGGCCTTGACGTTGCACTGGCCCGTGCCGAGCCGCTGGCCTTTCTCGAAGAGTTTGCCGAAGTCGATGCCGAGCCGGCCCTGGGCGGCCATCTCGTCCGGGGCGTTCGGGTCGGACGGGACATACAGTCCCGGGATACCGAGTTCGCCGGTCGGCCGAACGACCTGGATGAGCTGGTTGATGACGACCGCGGGGTTCTCTTTTGCCGGCTGGTAGGCGTAGTCGTCGTCGGCGCTGACGTCGTCGGGGTCGAGCGCCTGGTAGCCGACGGCGTCGACACCCTTGTCGACCTCGCCGCCGTGTTCGTCGATGACCTGCTCGACGGGGTCGCCCTCGTCGAAATTGATCGCATTCGCGTCGCAGTGGTCCTCGGCCAGTTCTAGACGACTCGGGACCCGGTCGACGGAGTAAATCTCACTCGCGCCCTTGATTTTCGCACTGTAGGCGGCCATGAGACCGACGGGGCCGCCCCCGAAGATGGCCACCGAGTCGCCGGGTTCGAGGTTCGCCAGTTCCGTGCCGTGCCAGCCAGTCGGGAAGATGTCCGCAAGCAGCGCGAACGCGTCCTCGTGTTCGTCACCCTCCGGCAGTTTCAGCGCGTTGAAATCCGCGTACGGAATGCGGAGTCTCTCGGCCTGTCCGCCCTTGTACGGTCCCATCGCGACATACCCGTACGCGCCGCCGGCGAAGCCGGGATTGACGTTCGTACAGAATCCGGTGTACCCGTCCTCGCAATTCTCACAGAACCCGCAGGCGACGTTGAACGGCGCGACGACGCGGTCGCCCTCCTCGAGGGTGGAGACGGCGTCCCCGACCTCCGAGACGACGCCCATGTTCTCGTGACCGAACACGATCCCCGGCTCCGCGGCCGTCCGCCCTTCGTACATATGCAGGTCCGACCCGCAGATGCAGGAGGTCGTGATGTCGATGACAACGTCATTCGGGTGCTCGATTCCGGGTTCCGCTACATCCTCCACTGCCACGTCGTACTCGCCTTTGTATACGACTGCTTTCATTGACATTTTGGAACGCTCCATAGGGGGTACGGGGGGAGGAGATATAATAATAATTGAAAATATAATGATTTTTATCGCTCTGAGTAAAACATCACGCTGAGAATTACAACATCCCGCCGTACGATACTCGAAAATCGCACCGATCGAGTGATGCACGGTGACCTGCTGATCCGTGCCTCAAGGTTTCTGTGCCGGAGGACGTGACGATTATCGGTAACACTGGGCGGGATCTCGGAGGCGACGGAATGGGCAGACCGGCCGGGATCCACGCCCACCTGATCGAGGGCCTGGTGGTCTCCGACAACGTCATCGACGGCGTCGATGGGTCCGGGATTGCGGTCAGAGACTGCGGGGACGTGAGCGTGAACGGGAACGTCGTTCGGAATGCCGATGGTCCCGGAATCGACCCCTCGGGCGCGGTCGAGCACTATCGGTCTTCAGATCGAACAGGACCGGCGAGGTCGTCTTGACGGAGAGGTAGGACCACAGCGACACGCCGTCGCCGTTGCACTCGACACCACTGGCCGACAGGAACGTCGGATGCAGGTCGATCAGACTCACTGGCTCATCCACGGTACCTCGTGCCCGGATGCCAGGGCCAGCCATGGCCATGGGGGTTCCTATACACCCGGACGTGATTTGCTTAACCTGTGTCGCCACAAACCTGGAGCATCACGAGTCGAATGTACTAATCTGGTGTCGTGGCAGTTAACAGAGTCACGTCCGGGTGTATATCGATTGGTTGGAACGGTGAGCACTTCTGCCAGTCCCCGTGGTCGCCGAGCATCTCGCCATGGTCGGAGGTGAAGACGACGACCGTCTCCTACCGGCGAGTCAGTGAGAACGGTCGGTATGAGTCACCGATCGACCGTCGAGGGGGTTTCCGGATCGTCGGCGAGAAACGCCTCGATGAGTTTCTGCTGTGCCCGGCGGAGGTGATACAGCACCGTCGGTCCGGTGATGTCGAGCGTTTCTGCCACTTCCTTGGAGGTGCTTCCCCGTGGCGACTCGAAGTAGTCTGCGAGGTACGCCGTCCGGAGAACCGTCTTCTGTCGGTCGGTGAGGCGTTCGTCGAGGCTGTCGCGGAACGCCTCGACGGGGTCGGGATTGCGGGTCGTCTCCTCCTTCGAGACGAGGGCAGTTTTCGCGACGGTCGCATCGACGGCTTCGATCATCCGGCGGACGTCTCCGTCGGGCGGCGTCTCCGCGACGATCTGGGCCGACTCGGCGGTGTACTCGGCGGACCGGACCGTCGCCCCCCACCGCCCGAGGACGGCGACCGGCGCCCCCTCCTCGACCGTGGCTTGCACCAGGGGATCCTGCTCGGAACGCACCCACTGGATGTCGGTGACGTCGTCGCTCTCCGCCAGCACCTCCTCGAGGCCCTCTCCGGCTTCGTCGGTGCCGAGATAGCAGACGACCGATCCGTCGCCACGGGGTACCGCCCCCTCCAGCGACAGCGACTGCTCGGTCTCGCGGGCGGCGCGGACGAACGGTACCGTCTCGTCGCGGACCCGGACGGTGACCTCGGTGACAGTGTCGGCGACGAGCAGATCCTCCTGTCGGATGGCCTTGATCGCGAACCCGGCAACGCTGCCGAGCGTCTCGAGACCGACCTGCTCCTGTTCGCTGAAGCCGTTTTCCTGTCCGGAGTACACCGACACGACGCCGTACACCGTCCCCTGGTAGGAAAGCGGGACGGCGAGACACGACTGGAGGCCGTTTCCGAACGCGGCCTGCCGGACGCCCCGGGGGAGGCTCTCGTCGGTGGCGATCGTCTCGACCAGCTGTGTCTCGCCCGTCGCGACGGCCTCCTGCTCGGGGAGCGCGCCCGCTTCCTCGAGTGTAGCGTCGATCTCCTCGCGCAGATCGGGAGCGGTGCCGCCGGTCGCGACGACCCGAAGGCGATCCGCGGGAAAATCACGGTCGCCGACCCAGGCGAACGTGTACGGATCGCTCCCGCCGAGATACTCACAGACCGTCTCGCCGACTTCGGTCCGGTCCGACGCACCGAGGAGGCGCTGCAGGACGGCGACGATCAGCCTGTCGATCCCCTGGATGCGATCGAGGCGCTGCTCCAGTCGCTCGACCGTCCGTTCGGTTTCCCGACGCTCGGTCCGATCACGGACGTACACGACGACGTCCTCGGCGACGTCGATGTCGACCGCGAGCCATCGCTCTAGCTCCGGGTAGTACTCCTCGAAGGATCGTGAGGCCGGTGGCCCGCCGGCGAACGCCTCCCGGAGCGTTCCGGCCGCGGATCGCGGGAACCGATCGGTGAGATCCGCCCCCCGGAGCGTCCCGGCGTCGGCGTCTATCGTCGTCGCCGCAGTCTCGTTGATGGCCGTCACCTGCCCGTCTTTGGTCGTCCGGATGACGCCGATCGGCGCGCGTTGGAGCCTGTCGCCCGCGGTCATGCTGATCGGGCGTCCTCGGAGTCGGGCCGGAACTCGAAGCGTGCGCCGCCCAGGCTCCCGGTAGTGAGCGAGACTGTCCAGTCGTGGGCGTCAGCGATCTCCTCGACGATCGTCAGTCCGAGGCCGGTTCCGCCGCCGGTTCCACCCCGGGAGTACCCCGGATCGAACACCCGGGTGCGGTCTTCCACGGGAACGCCGGGACCGTTGTCGGCGATAAAGAAGCCGCCGTCGGTGCGTCCGACCCTGACCTGGAGCGGGGCTCCGGACTCCGAGTCCTCGGGCCCCGATCCGTCGCCCGGATCGGCGTTCCCGGTTTCCGCTGGGTGTGCGTGCTCGATGCTGTTTCGAAAGAGGTTCTCGAAGAGCCGCTGGAGCCGGTCGGGATCGCCCCGGGCTTCGGGCAGGTCGTCCTCCAGAGTGATGGACGCGTCCCTGGTGTCGACGGTCGCCCAGGCGTCGGCGGCGACGGCTTCGACGTCGACGTCGTCCGTGATGCTGAGGGCGCTTTCCCCCCGGGCGAGCGTGAGCACGTCCTTGATGATCTGTTCCATCCGGTCGTGTGATTGCCTGACCTGGTCGAAATGCTCCTCTTCGCCCGTCTCCCGGGCCGCCCGGAGGTGGGCGTTCGCAACGTCGAGTGGATTCCGGAGGTCGTGGCTGATGACGCTGGCGATGCGGTCAGTTTCGACGTCGTCGGACCCCTCCTCCGAAGCCTCGATCATGAGGAGGCGTCCCCGAATCTCCGAGTCGTTCCCGGTGCCCTCGAAGGTTCGCAGACGGTACCGGCCGGGGTCGAGCGTGTGTGCGCCAGGGACTCCCGCCTCGACCTCGATGTCGACATCGTCTCCGCCGGTGAGGGCGGAACAGACGTCGTCGACCGGCGGTTCGTCGACCCCGACCGCGTCACGAAGCCAGTGGCGGACCGCCGTGCCGGTCGAAACCGCCTCGAAGGCTGCCTCGAAAGGCTCGTTCGTTTCCGCGATCACCGGCGTCCCCTCGGGAACGTCGTACGCGATCACGGGCGCCGGAATCGAGTCGACTGGGACGCGCGAGACGCCGTGATCCCCGGCGTCCGCTCGATCGCTACTCATCTCTACCACCGGAGTTCACGTGGGTAGTGCCGCCCCTCGGGCACATCGCGGATCTGGGTTCTGTCGCGGAATCCCCCCGACGCGGTACCAGTGCGTTCATACGTGCATCGTTTGTCACACAAATGCTTAGACGCACCCTCTAGCTATACTGAATCCCGTAGTCGAGCATATTAAATCCGTGGTGATCGGACGGGCCGCTCTGGCCCTCGTGATGACGCTGAACGGCGACCTCTCCTTCGACACGGACGGCGGGACGACGGTCGAGATCGTCGTCCCCGACCGTAGGTCCGAGGAGCCGACCGGTTCCTGATTATCTCGATTCGGCGCAGTCGGGAACGGTGATCCGGATCGTCGTCCCCCCGTCGGTGTCGAAGGATAGTTCGCCGTTGAGTTTGTCGACCCCCCATCTGAGCTGCCAGAGGCCGAGCCCCCGGCCGTGCCGGAGGTTGGTCTCGGTGCCGGCCTCGATCGGGGCGAGTTCCTCCTTTGGAATCCCCGGGCCGTCGTCGTCGATCACGACCGCGTATCCCTCCGGTCGCTCCTCGACCTTCAGGGCCACCTTCGTGTCGGCGTGTTCGATGGCGTTCTCCAGGGCGCTCTTGACGCCGGTGTACAGCGCCTCCCCGTTCGTCGCGAGTTCGGCCGACTGGGGCAGGTCGGTCGTCACGTCAACGGTCTCCCGCGGCGCGGCCGTTTCGACGGCCTCCCGTAGCGTTTCGGGGAGGCTGACGTCAGTTACCTCCGTGTCCATCGACATGATCCGGTCAGTTTTACGAGCCCGCGCACCCATCGCCGCGAGCTCGTCGACCGCCACGATGATCCGCTCGGCGTGGTCCTCCTCCGTCCGGTCGGCCAGCGTCTCCGCGTGGCTCCTGATCACGTCGAGCTGGTTGCGGAGGTTGTGCCGCAGGATCCGGTTGAACACCTCCAGTCGCTGCTCTCGGTGTTTGCGTTCGGTGATGTCGTCGACGATGCCCACGAACCGCCGCTCGCCATCAGCCATCTCGACGGCGTATCCCCTCGCGCTGACCCAGCGGATCTCGCCGTCGGGCTGGCGGATGCGGTACTCGAACTCGTAACTGTCCGCCGGGTCGCCGTGCTGCATCTCCTCGACCATCGCCCGGACTCCGGCCTCGATTTCCTCCTTGTCACGAGGGTCGACCGCCGCCAGGAACTGTCTCGCGTCGTCGTAGAGTTCATCGACGGGGCGGCCCCAGATCGACTCGTAGGCGGGGTTGACGTACAGCGCCTCCGAGAAGTCGGGCGTCGCGAGGTAGATCACCTCGTCGATGCGCTCGGCGATCAGCCGGAACCGGCGTTCGCTCTCACGCAGTTCCCGCGCGCGCTTGACCCGGTCGAGCGCGGTCGTGGCGTGCTCCGCGAGGGCGCCCGCGATGTCGAGGACGCTCTCGTCGGCGACTCGCTCCGTCTCGGTTCGCCGCCCGGCGGCGATGAGGCCGTGCTCTCCGAGTGGAAGGAGCACTCCGGCTTCCAGGGGGTTGTCCGCCGCGTGCTCCGCTGGCGTGTACTCCGTCACTGTTCTCTCCTCGAAGACGGCGTACTCATACCGGTCGCTCGAAAGGCCCGACACCAACCCCGCCTCGTGGGTCGGGTCGGTCGCCGCGACCGGGTCGAGATGATCGCTCTCGGCGTCGTGGAACCAACAGACCGCCATCGGCAGGTCCAACAGGTCGCTTGCGGTCTCGACTGCGACCGACGCCACCTCCTCGGCGGTTTCGGCACGCTGGAGGCGTTCCGTTGCCTCTTGGAGCGATTCGATCGCCCGCTCGCGGCGCTTGCGCCCGGTGATATCACGCTGCATCGAGAGGATCCGGTCCTCTCCCCGGATCACCGCCGAATCGACCTTCGCCTCGATCCAGCGTCCCTCGCCGTCTTTCGTTTCCTGTTGCCACTCCACGACCTCCGGCTCGCCGGTCTCAATCACGCGGTGACACAGTTCCCTGGCTCGCTCCTTGGTGTAGCCGCTCTCGGCCGCACTGAGCCCTTCCATCCCTTCCTCGCGGATCTCCGCGATGTCGTCGTATCCCAGCCTGTCGAGAAAGGTCTGGTTCGCGTCCACTGGCTCCGCCGTCTCGGGGTCCTGGATGACGATCGCGTCGTTGACCCCGTTGAATATCTGCTCGTACTCCTGCTGGCGGCGCTTTCGCTCCGTGATGTCCCGGACGCTCGCGAGAACGCGCTCGTTGCCCCGGATCTCGATCGTTCTGAGGTGGATGTCCCCGATGAACTCCTCGCCGTTCTTCCGCTCGCCTTTGAACTCGAACAGCTGTGGCCCTTCCTCGCGGGCTTTCCGTATCCGCTCGGTCGCGTCGTCGTAGGTGTACTCCGGATCCTCCGGCATGATCAGTTCCATGGAGCCATCGAGCAGTTCCTCGCGATCGTAGCCCGTTATCTCACAGTAGCGCTCGTTCACCTCGAGGATCTCTCCGGTCTCGGGGTCGTGGATCAGGAGTCCATCGGAGACGCCCTCGAAGATGTCCTGATAGGTTCGCTCCAGTTCGCGGCGTTCCGTGATGTCGCGCTGGATCGAGAGGACGCGCTGCTCGCCGCCGATCTCCGCCGGCGCGAGCGTCGCCTCCAGCCAGATACGGTCGCCCTCCCTCGTTTCAGCCCGCCACTCGACGGTCTCCGAATCGCCCGTTTCGGCCACCTCGCGGATGAGTTTCCAGCCGCGCTCCCCGGTGTACCCCTCGTCGCTCGCGCTCAGCCCGTCGATTCCCAGCTCCCGGATCCGTTCGAGGTCGTATCCGAGCATCTCCCGGTAGGCGTCGTTGACCTCGGTGATCTCCTCCGCGCCGGGGTCGAACACGGTGATCGCGTCGTTGACGCTGTTGAAGATCTGTTCGTACTCCCGTTGGCGGCGCTTTCGCTCCGTAATGTCACGG
>JBDGQL010000086.1:0-24745 GCA_042219105.1 Karumarchaeum halophilus (SeqCode)
GGGGAGACTGACTGGAACCGGGTCGACCGGATCCAGGGCTGGGGTGACATCTCGCTCAACGCCCGGGGTCGGACACAGGCACGCGCCGCGGCACAGTACCTCGCGGACAGGTACCCCGATTTGGACCGCCTGCTTTCCTCGGACCTCCCGCGTGCGATCGAGACGGCCAACGCCGTCGCCCTGCGGGAAGCGTTCGAACATCTCGAAATCGAGTACGAACCCCTCTGGCGCGAGCGTGACTTCGGAATCCACCAGGGCCAGGAGGGCGACCAGTTCTTCGAGGAGAACCCCGAGTTCGCCATGCTCGACGGCCACGACAACGCGAAACAGAACGTCCCCGAGGGGGGCGAGAGCTACGTCGAGTTCCGCGAGCGCGTCCACAGCGCCTGGGCGGACCTCGTGGCGGAGGTCGAGGGGACGGTGCTCGTTGTGACCCACAGCGGCGTCATCAGGGCGATCATCGCCGCAATCGAGGACGCCATCATCGAGGACGTCTTCTATGAGTACGACGTCGAGAACGGGAGCATCACCGAGGTCGTCGCCGACGGCGAGCCCCGGCTTGAGGGCGTCAACCACATCGGGCACCTCTCCTCCTCGCAGTAGCCTACGAGCGCCGGCTCTCAGCGATCGGTCGTCGGCCCCGGATCGACGACAACTGTTTTGTGCCGGTCGTTCCTCCACCGCGTATGGAGACCGTTCCGTCCTTCGAGCGGTTCATACTGTCGGCTGTAAGTTCGTGGAGGAATTCGCCACCCCGGGGTGACGAATATCTCCATCGAGTCACAGCCGACAGTATCAGGAGCCGCGAGTGGCTCTCGGACTGTACCCGCTAAACACCACCCGTTTCTGCTCGATGCCGACCCCGAGACAGTCACCGCACAGGTCGAGAACCGCCACCCTCGCTCCCGGCGAGGGAAACGAGATGCGCGAGGAGTTCGACTACTTCGCCACCCGGATCCTGACGGACTCCCCCGTCGCGCCGGACGGCGCACACGGCCTCCTCGACATGGAGACGATCGGACGGCTGTACGAGGAGGCCGGACTCGATCTGTGACCGATACCGGGTCCGGGAGAGTTCCGGGATCCCGCGAGCGGCTTCCGGCATATGCCTCGACGTACTTCGCCCGTGTGACCGAGGGGCTGGGACTGGACGTCGAGTATACTGTCGGACAGAGACATTGATAATCGAACCCCCGGGACGGGGGGCCTTCGAATTATCAATACTTCTGTCCGACAGTATACCACCTCGCCGGCCCCGCACAGCGTCACTGCATGGCCGCGACACGGAACTCGAACTACTACGAGTTCGGGGTCATCCACCCGGAAAGCGACCGTCCTCACGCGGCTCCGCCCGTCTATGCCGGCGACTACGAGGAGCGCCTGGCTGCGCTCGGGCCCGACGGGACCGTCCCCGTCCCAGACGGACCCGGCCTGGGTTACAGCCGACAGTATTATGCCCCGATGATCGAAAGGTACGATCCGTCATGCGAGGGATACCCACATGCCGGTAGTGACAGTCGAGATGTACGAGGGTCGGTCGACCGAACAGAAGCAGGCGCTCGTGGAGCGCATCACCGACGCGATGGTCGAGGAGGCCGACGCCTCTCCCGAACACCTGCACGTCATCATCCACGACGTCCCGGAGGAAAGCTGGGGCCGAGACGGAGATCTCGGCATCTACCGGGAGGGCTGACCATGGCGTCAGGCAGCGTCTCGCACCTGCTCGTCCAGACCCCCGACCTCGACCGACTGGAGGCGTTCTACACTGACGTCGTCGGGTTCAGCGTGACAAAGCGGGAACCGTTCGGCGACGGCCGACCGCTGGTCGTCTTCGAGGAGCGCATGGGACTGACCGAACTGCCGGAGGAGCGGGCCGACTCCGGGCAGGTCCTCGAACACGTCGCCTTCCAGGTGCCCGACTTCGACGCTCTGGTGGACCGGCTGCACGAACACGACGCCCCCATCGACGACGGGCCGAAGTCGACGAGCTACGGGACGTCGGTGTACTTCTTCGATCCGGACGGCAACCGGATCGAGTGTCACGACTGATGTCAGACCTACTCATACGGGACGTCGATCTCGTCGTCACGGTCGATCCCGACGACCGGGTCCTCGAAGACGCGTCGATCGTGGTCGAGGACGGCAGGATCGAGGAGATCGGCGCCGCCGACGGTATCGCCGAAGAGTACCGCGAACCGGGATTCGACGGCGTCGTCGACGGCGACGGGATGTTGCTCATGCCCGGGCTGGTGGACTCGCATTTCCACCTCTCGGAACACCTGAGCCGCGGACTCTTTCCCGACACCATGTCCACCCGACCGTGGGTGTTCAACTGGGCCAAGCCATACTACTCCTCCGTCGACGAGGCGGCCGAACCCTGGAGCATCCGGATGGCCTGCCTGGAGATGATCAAGACGGGCACGACCTGCTTCCTCGATATGGGCTCCCAGACCGACGCCGAGATCAGCGTGACCACGGCGGCGGAGACGGGAATCCGGGGAGTCACTGGCCGCCACGCTGCCGACGTCGAACCCGACGAGATCCCGCCCTACTGGTCCGAGGAGATGGTCGAACACCACTTCTTCGACGACGCCGACGAGGCGCTCGCGGCGCTCAGGGAGAGCGTCGAGGAGTGGAACAACCACGCCGACGGCCGGATCCGCTGCTGGGCGAACATCGAGGGCAAAGAGCCATGCAGCGCCGAACTCCACCGCGGCGCGAGCGAACTCGCGGAGGAACTCGGCGTCGGGACCACCTACCACATCGCCTCCTCCATCGAGGAGGCGGAGGGAAGCCAGGAGAAACACGGGGTGTGGCCGGTCGAGCGCCTCGCCGATATCGGCGCCTTAGGCCCGAACGTCGTGCTCGCGCACGTCGTCGCCCTGAAGGACCACGAACTCGACCTGCTGGCGGAACACGACACCACCGTCGCCTTCTGTCCCGGCACCTCGTTCAAACTCGCGAAGGGCGCCGCGAACATCGGCAAATACCCCGAGATGCTCGACGCCGGGGTCACCGTCTCCTTGGGCTGTGACGGCAACTCCGCGGCCGGATCGGCGGACATGTTCAAGCAGATGTACCTCGCGGCGGGGCTGTTCAAGGACGCCCGCATGAACCCCGAGTTGATCCCCGCCGAGAAGGCGGTCCGCATGGCGACGATCGACGGCGCCCGTGCTCTACTCTGGGACGACGAAATCGGCTCGGTCGAGGTCGGCAAGCGTGCCGACATGATCATGCTCGATCTGGACGAACTGGAGTGGACGCCGTTTCACCGCCCGGTCCAGACGCTGGTGTACTCCGCGAACGCCCACAACGTGACCCACTCTATCATCGACGGCGAACTCGTCATGAAGGACCGGGAGGTGCTCACGATGGACGAGGCGGAGGTCAAAGAACGGGCCCGGCGCCACGCCGTCCGCACCGCCGAGAAGTCGGGGCTGTCCGACGCGGTGCCGACGAGTACGACGCTGTACGACTGACGGGCGGCCTATACACCCGGACGTGACTCTGTAAACTGCCACGACACCGGATCAGCGTGTTCAGATCGTGATACCCCTGGTTTGTGACGGCACCTCTTACACAAATCACGTCCGGGTGTATCTCGTTTCGGTCGACGACGGTCACCACGACCGGATCTCGACGTCCCGCAGCGGGCGCTCTAAGGGCAGGCTCACCCGCGAGCCGGTGTACTCCGAGACGTAGAAGGCGACGATGATCTCCAGAGAGCGCAGACCGTCCTCCCCGGGAGATCGGTTCGTCGCCTCCCCTTCCACCAGGTCGGCGAGGTGGTCGACGGCGTTGACAAAGCCTTTCGCATAATCGTTCTCGCCGAACTGTAGACCGGGAAGTTCCTCCTCGACGTGGCCTTCCTCGGTGAGCCGCCAGTAGCGCCATTCCTCCTCCTGGATGTTGATCCGGAGTCGACCCTCCTCGCCGACGAAGTGATACACCCACGTCGAGTCATCGCGGGGGACCGTACAGTCGACGGTGACGAACGTCCCGTCCTCGGTGACGATCATGCCGCCGCCGCCGGCGTCGTCGACGTCCGCGTCGGCGTCCAGCGCGTCGGCAGCCTCGTTCTCGCCGGTGATGTAGCCACTTACTTGACTCGCCCGCGTATCGAGGAGATAGACGAGCGTGTCCAGCAGGTGCGTGGAGTTGCGCATCAGCTCCATCCGGAACATGGCGTTGGCCGAATGGACGTGCCCGAGCAGGTTCTCCTCGCGGATGAGCGTCCTGACCTGCTGGATGTTGTGGGTGAACCGTGAGGTGTGGTTGATCACGAGTTCGGTGTCGGTTTCCGCACAGACGTCGGTCATCTCCTCCGCGTCGCCGACGCTGGAGGCGATGGGTTTCTCACACCAGATCGCGTCCGGATCGGCCGCGGACTCCGCGGCCGCCACCGTGTGCTCGTGGTGTAGCAAGGTGGGGGTCGCCACCGAGACGATGTCGAGGTCGCGGGATTCGAGCATCGCCTCGTGGCCCACGTAGCGCTCGGTCTCGGGGATGTCCCAGACCTCGCCGAACCGGTCGAGTTGCTCCTCGTCGATATCGGCGACGGCGACCAGATCGACCCGATCGCTCGTCGCGTAGCCGCCGGCGTGACTCGCGTCCACCTTCTCGTGGCCGATCGTCTCCTCGTCGTGCATCCCGAGCAGGCCCATCCCGGCGACCCCCCCGGTGCCGATGATTCCGGCAGTGAGTGGCATCGTGGTACGTGGCAATCATCGGCACGCACTTGAGCGTAGCGGTCGACCCCGCTTCGCCCCCTTCGGGACCCAGTGTCGCCGAGAGAAAGATTGAAACCGGTAGCCTCGGACTGTGGGAGTAGCATGTCCGAAGACGAGGAGGAGTACGTCATCCCGCCCGGAGGTGGGGTGCCCTGGCGTGACCTGACGATGGATGAACGCGGTCGCCCCCCCGAGCGCGACGTCGAGATCACCGGGCTGGAAACGATGGCCCTGCAGGGCAACTTCACCTGGGGGCTTCTCAAGGTCGAGACGAACACCGAACAGTACGGCATCGGAGAGGTGTTCGTCGGCCAGGAGGCGCTGGACATTCTCGAACGGGACGCACACCTCGTCGTCGGCGAGAACCCCCTCGACGTCGACCGGCTGGGCGAACACGTCGAGCAGAACCGGACGGCGACGGGAACGATGGGCCAGGCCGCCTTCAGCGCCCTCGAAACCGCGCTTCTGGACATCAAGGGGAAGATACTCGACGTTCCCGTGTACGAACTCCTGGGGGGGAAGTATCGCGATGAGGTACGCGTGTACTGTGACACCCACGGGGGCGAGTCGCTGGGGCAGGCCCAGAAACGGGACCCACGGGACGTGTACACGCCCGAATCCTACGCCCGGGCCGCCAGGGAGGTCGTCGAGGAGGGCTTTGACATCCTGAAGTTCGACCTCGACGTCCGGACACACCGCGAGGTGGACACCGCGGCCCGGCGGCTGGACAACGCCGCCATCGAGCACAAGGCCTCTCTCATCGAGGGTGTCCGCGAGGAGATCGGCTACGGCGTCGATCTCGCCGTCGACCTGCACTGGAACTTCACCGCGGAGACGGCGATGCGGCTGGCGGAGAAACTGGAGCCGTACGACCTCGCGTGGATCGAGGACCCCGTCCCGCCAAAGCGGATCGAGGCCCACCGCCGGATCACCGAGTCGACGACCACGCCGATCCTCACGGGCGAGAACGCCGTCACCGTCGATGGCTTCAACGACCTCGTGACCGAGGACGCCCTGGACATCGCCGCACCGGACGTCAACCGGTGTGGCGGCCTGTGGGAGCTCCGGAAGATCGCGACCGTCTGTGACCTGTATGGGGTCCCGATCGCCCCCCACAACATCGCGAGTCCCGTCGGCACGATCGGCGGCGCCCACGCGATGGCCGCGACTCCGAACGTCATCGCACTCGAGTACCACGCCCGCGACGTCCCCTGGTGGGACGACCTCGTGACGCGGACGGGCGAGTCGGGCCCCGTCATCGAGGACGGAACTATCGACGTCCCCGAAGGTCCGGGGCTGGGGATCGAGATCGATCCCGACGTGGCCGAGCGGTATCTCACGGACGACAGCGAACTGTTCTTCTGATCGACCGCAGAGGCGCCGGCGGCCCTCAGAAGACTACTGTCAGCGTCCCGTCGTCCCCGATACTCCACTCGCCGGCGTCCGGATCGGTGTCCACCTCCGCGAGCGGTTCCGCGCCGGCCTCGTCCCCGGTCTCGACGGTCACCGTCTCGGGAACGCCGTCGACGCCTTCGACGGTCGCGTCGAACCGGCCGGGGTCGAGGGAGCATCCCTCCCCGGGATCGAACCCGAAGGCGAGCGTCTCGTGGTCCTCGCCCGCCCGGCCCCGGATGGTCCCGGCGACGTCGCCGTCGGCGTACTCGAAGGTCGCGTCGGTCGCACCCTCATCGAGGACGACCCGCAGAGTAACCGCCTCGAAGGCGCCCTCGGGGACCGATTCGGTGGGTTCGGTCGTCGGGGTGATCGTCCCCGCGTGCAGGAAAACGGGCATCTTCTCGAGGCCGACCTGGAGCGACAGCGTCTGGCCGCCCTCGTAGGTGTCGCCGGACCAGTAGTCGACCCACGCCCCTGGCGGGAGATACACCTCGGCGTAGCCGTCGGGGTCGAGCACGGGCGCGAGCAGCAGGTTCTCGCCCATCATGAACTGGTCGCCGATCCCGTGGACGCCGCGGTCCTCCTGGAACTCGAGCACGAGCGGCCGCATCACCGGAAGCCCCGTCTCGGGGGCGCGCTCGGCGTAGGAGTACAGATACGGGAGGAGCCGGTAGCGTTCCCGGGCGTACGCCCGGACGATGTCGAACGCCTCCTCGCCGAACGCCCAGGGCTCCCGGGGAGTGGTGCCGTGAAAGCGGGCGTGGCTGTTGCCCAGCAGGCCGAACTGTGCCCACCGGACGTACAGTTCCGTCGAGGGCTCGCCGTGAAAGCCCCCGATGTCGGCGCTCCAGAACGCGTACCCCGAGAGGGCGAGGCTCAGTCCACCCCGGAGCGAGGCAGCCATCGCCCCGAAGGTGGTGTTGGGGTCCCCGCCCCAGTGGACGGGGTACTGCTGGCCGCCGGCCCACCCCGGGCGCGCCCACAGAAGCGGCGTGCGATCGGGGCGAGCCTCCGCCATCGCCTCGTGGACCGCCCCGGTGTAGCGGTGTACCTGGCGGTTGCGGCTTGCCCGTCCCGTCGTCCCGTTGGCACAGACGGCGTCCTCCGGCAGGTACTCCCCGAAGTCGGTCTTGAACACGTCGACACCCATCTCCAGGAGGTGTTCGTGGCGCTCCTGCCACCACGCGACCGCTTGGGGGTTCGAGAAGTCGACGATCCCGCCCCGGACGCCCTCCCAGCTAAGCCGAGAGAGAAGATACGGCTTGCCGGCCGGGTCGTTCACCAGATACCCCGCCTCGCAGGCTTCCTCGAAGGCGTCGGTCGTGGTCAGCAGGTAGGGGTACTCCCACAGACAGAGTCGGAACCCCGACCCGTGGAGGTCCTCGATCATCCCCTCGGGGTCCGGGAACGCCTCGCGGTCCCAGGCGAGGCTACACAGCGCGTTCTCATCGAGCCAGGGCGGATCCAGATGCAACACGTCACAGGGCATCTCCTCCTCGCGGAGCCTGTCGGCGACCCTCTCGAGTTCATCGCGGGACTGGTAGGCCAGCCGCGACATCCAGACGCCGAGACTCCATTTGGGCACCTCACCGGGGCGGCCGGTCAGCGCCGTGTAGTCGTCGAGGACGTCCTTGAACGACGGACCGTAGAAGAAGACGAACTGGAAGTTGTCGTCGTCGACGGTCACGCCCTTCGAGATCGTCGACTCGGTGCCCAGGTCGAAGCCGACCCGCCGGTAGGTGTCAGCGAGGAGTCCGTACCCCTCCGAGGAGAGAAAGAACGGGACGTTCTTGTAGGAGTGTGGGGTTTCGGCGCCGTGGGGCTGGGTGACCCAGGAGTCGATCTGCTGGCCGGACTTCTCGAAGGCGGTGAAGGATTCGCCGAGGCCGAAGATCCGCTCGTCGCCGTGCAGTTTGAACGACGTCCCGGCGTTGGTCGCTTTGAGGGGCCAGCGGCTGGTCTGCTCGGCGTCGAATCCGAGAGGGTGTGAGCGGACGCCGTCCTTCGCGGCGTCGTCGTCGCGCTGCTCGGTCAGCAGCGATCGTCCCTCCGCGCTCCGGACCTCGAAGGACCACTCCGCGAGACCGATCCGGACGGACAGTGCGGGCGTCTCAAGCAGGAGGTAGTCCTCCCCGGTGGTCCGGGCCAGTTCAGTCGGCCCGTCGAAGGCCCCCTCCGAGAGCGGTAAGGTCTCGACCTCGTCGCTCACTTCCGGGGTCGCGTAGAACTCGAACCGGAAGACGCGGTCGTCGTAAAACCGGATCCGGATCGGAAACCCCTCTTCGGGCAAGGAGAAGGTGTCGTCGTCGTTGCCGACGTCGTACACGACGGTGCAATCGAGGTCCACACCGTCCTCGCGTTGTTCTCGAACCGACGCACTCGTCACTCTCGCGCGTGGCATGATACGGTAAATCGCCCCCGGCAGTAAATAACATTCGCCGTGCCGGGCGTCCCGGCCCCTCGGTTCCGGACGAGTCCGGGGGTCGGGGCGACCACTTTTCAGGCCCCCAGCCGTTCGGACAGGCATGGTTCCAAACGACCGGATGGAGGCCACCCTCGCGGACGCAGGGCTGGACCTCCTCGTCGCGTCGACTGTCGAGAACGTGTACTACACCTCCGGCACCTACAGCGTCGCCACGAAGGGGCTGGGAGAGGCGTCGTTTAGCCTCTGGTCGGCCGACGCCGGCGGGCCGTACCTGGTCATCCCCGCCCGCGAGACGAGCAGCATCATCGACAACGACGCAAGTCCCGAGGGTGTGTACCCCTACGGCGCGTCGAACATCTACCGGAGCGACGCGCTTTCGGCGGTCGACGAGCGCGTCCTGCGCCTCCAGGAGTCCGGCGACTTCGACGACCCGATCGTCGCCCTCGCGACGGCGATCGAGGATCTCGGCGGATCGCGGGTCGCGGTCGAGCGCGAGGGGTTTACCCCGGACCGGTTCGCGGAGTTGCGCGACGCCGTGGCGCACGACCTGGAGCCGGCTGCCGACCACCTGCACGCTCTCCGGCGGGTGAAGACGGACGAGGAGATCGCGTGCCTGCGCCGTTCCGCCGAGATCACCGAGACGTCGATGCAGGAGGCGATGACGGCGCTCGAACCCGGCATGACCGAGCGTGACCTCGCCGCCGCGTTCCGAGCGCGGGTCTGTGAGAAGGGAGGTGAGCCCCTGTTTCTGACCGTCGGATTCGGCGACCGGACCGCCTACACCCACCCGCTTCCCGGGGATCGGGAGATCCGGGAGGGCGATCTAGTTCGCTGGGACGGCGGCTGCACGTACCGGAACTACTGTTCGGACATCGGGCGCACCTACGCCTACCGCGCCGCGGACCCCGACTCCATGGCGCGCTACGGGGCGCTGTACGACGGGCTCGAGGCCGCCCTCGCGGAGCTGCGTGACGGCGTGGCGACCGGCGATCCCTACGACGCCGGCGTGGCGGCGGTCCGGGAAGGCGGCGTCGACGCCCTCGCGGAGTTCGATCCGTTCCACCTCGGCCACGGAATTGGCGTCGAGATCTACGACCCGCCGACGATCGTCCCCGACGCCGGGCGGATCAGCGAGAACATGGTCATGTGCGTCGAGCCACCGTACAACGAACTCGGCCACGGCGGCTTTCTCATCGAGGACGAAGTGCTCGTCACCGCCGGCGGCTACGAGAAACTTACCGACGCCGCCGCGACGCTGCCGGTCGTCGGGTAGCGCAACGACCTGCTGGCGTGGTCGGCGTGGCAGTCGAGGCGCCGCCGACGATCAGTCGACGCGACCCAGGTCCTCGAGCAGCATCCGGCGCAGCCCCATCCACTGGTACGTCCCGGCCGTCTTCGGTGCGCGACCGCCCAGTCCCGGCGCGAGGACGGCGTCGATGCCCAGGTCCTCGGCGGCGTCGAAGTCGGTCCCGCCGGGCGTGCTCGCCAGGTCCAGGACGAACGCGTCCTGTGGGACGCCGGAGAGCACGTCCGCCGTGAGTACCTCCGCGGGAATCGTGTTGAAGATCATGTCGGCGGTGCTCACCGCGTCGGCGAGGTCGTCTAAGTGGACGGGGCGGGCGCCCATCTCCCGGGCGCGGCCGAGCTGTGCGCCGTCGCGGGCGACGACGGTCGTGTGTGCGCCCAGCGCCTCCAGGGTGCGGGTCATCGAGAATCCCATTCGACCGAACCCCAGCACGACCGACTGCGAATCGTGGATCGAGACGTCAGTGTGGTCGATGGTGATGCCGAGGACACCCTCGATAATCGTCGGCGCGCGCAGGTACATGAGTTCGTCGTCGTCGCCGTACTCGATCACGTCGAACCCGCGCTCCTCGGCGTAGGCGTCGATCTCCGGCGTGCTGGTGCCGATGAACAGGGTTGCGCCGGGATCGACGTGGGAGAACGCGTCCTGGTAGATCTCGCCGTCCCAGCCGGGCGTGTGCAGTTCGCCCTCCTCGGTGATATGAACGACGGTGGTGAAGACGGCGTCCGCCCCGGAGATGGCCGCCTCGGGCGTGTCTGCCTGGGAGTGGCCCATGACCTCCGCGGCCTCAGCGGGGAGGCCACACGCCCGGACCTCGGCGCCGTCCGCTTTCAGCCCCCTGAGGTACTCGACCTCCCGGCCGTCCCCACCGACGACCGCCGCGGTGACGCCGGAAAGCGCCTCTCCCTCGGCTGCGTCGTCAACCTCGTACATGTGCGTCGCGTCGTCCTCGTACATTCCGGTATGAAGAAGGGTGCTGTGTCACTTAACTCCCGGCGTTTGCCAGCGCGCGATGGGGCGGTCCGTGGAGGATGTCATGGGTAGTCTTAAGTCGCCACCACCACCGCAGGTAGGCATGGAAATCACCGACGTCGAGTCGTACTTCGTGAACCTGCCCGAGCGGCGGACCCACAACTGGGCGAGCAAGATGGACACGCCGATCGGGTCGCACCTGATCGTCCGCCTCGACACCGACGAGGGGGTCGTCGGGTGGGGCGAAACGCCGGCCATCGCCACCTGGGGCGGTCCCCACATGGAGTACTACGGCGAGACGGCGAAGACGGCCCGCCACATCGTCACGGACTACCTGTTCCCGGTGATCGAGGGCGAGTCGCCGCTGGACATCGGCCCGATCCACGCCGCCATGGACGACGCGGTGAAGGGTCATCCCTACGCCAAGGCCGCGGTCGACATCGCCCTCCACGACCTCGCCGGCAAACATCTCGGCGTCCCGGCGTACGACCTTCTCGGCGGGCAACACCGCGACCGGATTCCGATCGCCCACAGCCTCGGGATCATGGACCCCGACGACGCCGTCGCGGAGGCAAAGCAGGCCGTCGCGGAGGGCGTGGAGACGATCAAGGTGAAGGCGGGGCTCGATCCGGAGCGGGATGTCGACCTGATCCGGCAACTCCGGGAGGCGCTCGGCCCGGACGTGGCCATCCGCGTGGACGCGAACGAGGGCTACGAACTCCCGAGCGAGGCCAGTCGAGTAATCCGGGAGATGGAGGCCTACGACATCGAGTACATGGAACAGCCGGTCGCCGACGTGGAGGACCTGGCCCAGGTCGCCCGGGACGTTGACGTGCCGATCATGGCCGACGAGGGAGCGTGGACCCGCCAGAACATCCTCGAACTCCGCGAACACCGGGCGGCGGAGCTGTTCGCGCTGTACGTGACGAAACCCGGCGGGTTGTACCGCGCGAACCAGGTCGGCGTCGTCGCCGAGTCGGCGGGCATGCGGTGTGACATCGGCGGATCGATCGAGATGGGAATCGGCAACGCCGCGAACCTCCATCTGGGCGCCGCCGTCCCGATCGCCGGGCTCGCGAGCGTCGTCCCCGTGAACCGGCCCGCCGAGGCCTACGACGGCCAGATTGCCTCCGTCTACTACGAGGACGACATCGTCGCCGAGCCCTTCGTTCACGAGGACGGCGCGGTCCTGGTGCCGGAGGGCCCGGGACTGGGCGTCGAGGTCGACGAGGCAAAGCTCGCGAAATACAGCATCGACACGGGCGCCTGAGGACACCCTTCCGATGCCAACAATTGCCATCCTGGGGGCCGGAAACGGGGGGTTCGCGGCGGCCGCACACCTCGCGACGGAGGGCCACAGACCACAGCTGTACAACCGCTCGGCGGGAACGATCGCCGCGATCAAGAAACGGGGGGGGATTCGCCACAGTGGCGTCCTGGGAGAGGGGACCGCCTCCGTGCCCGTCATCACGACGGATCTCTCGCGGGCACTCGATGGGTCGGATCTCCTCATGATCTGCCTGCCGGCCACCGCGCTCGACGGGATCGCGGGGACGCTTGCCGACCACCTCGGTGGATCGCGTCCCCTGTTGGTGAACCCCGGGGCGACGGGTGGCGCCCTGGCGGTCCGGGAAACCCTCCGGGAGGCCGGGTGTGCGTCCGTCCCGCCGATCGCGGAGACGAACACGCTCACGTACATCGCCCGCAAGCAAAGCGACGAGCACGTCCGCGTCTCCTCGCTGGTGGACAACGTCCGGTGTGCCGCCGTCCCCCCGGCGACCCCTGAGGAGGCCATCGAGCCGTTCTTGGAGCTGTACCCGACGCTCACGCCGGTGTCGAGCCCCCTCCACACCGCCCTGAGCAACGTCAACGCGGTGCTTCACCCGCCGGGAATCGTCCTGTCGGCGGCCTGGATCGAGCACACTGGCGGCGACTTCAGGTTTTACTTCGACGCCGGGACGCCCGCGGTGGCGAGCGTCATGGAGGATCTGGAGGAAGAACGCCTCGCGATCGCCGACGCCGTCGGCCTCGCGGTCGATCCTTTCCCGGAGATGTTCGCGGACATCGGGTCGACGTCTGAGGCGGCCGCAGAGAGCGGGTCGTTTCTGCGGATGCTCAGGGAGAGCGAGCCGAACAAATCGATCATGGCCCCCGATTCGGTCGATCACCGGTATTTCAACGAGGACATTCCCTTTGGCCTCGTGCCGATGGCGGCGCTGGGTCGGTGGGCGGGGGTGGAGACTCCCGTGATCGACTCGCTCGTGACGATCGCTTCGAGCATCAACGGCACCGAGTACCGGGAGAGGGGGTGGACGCTGGCGGATCTCGGCATTCCGGCCGACGCGGAACCGGGAGGGGACGCGCTAAGCTGAGCACCGGCGGTTCGTTATCGTTCGCGAACGGTGTCGATGCCGGTTCGCTCGACGAGACCGGCCGCGGCCGTCTCGGCCGCATCCAGCAGCCCGTCACCCACCTCGGAGAGCGTCTCGACGCTGCCCCCTCGGACGACCGGCTCGCCGTCACAGAACACGGTGTCGATGGCGTGGGTCCCACCGCCGTACACGACCGCGTCGACCGGGTTCGGCGACGGCGTCATCCGCGGTCTGGCGGCGTCGAGAACCACGAGGTCGGCCTTCTTGCCCGGCTCGATCGATCCCAGCGTATCGCCCCGGCGGATCGCACGGGCCGCCTCGATCGTGATCATGTCCAGCGCGTCCTGTGCGGTGATCACGCCGGGATCCTCCTGATAGCCCTTGTGCAGGAGTGCGACCATCCGGGCGTCGTTCAGAGGGTCCACGGTGTCGCTGAGCGTGCTGTTGTCGGTCCCGATTCCGACCGGGATCGATCGGGAGCGAAACTGCGTGAGGGGTGCGATCCCGGAGCCGAGCCGGAGATTCGTCATGAGATTGTGTGTGACCCGGGTCCCCGAGTCCGCGAGCAGCCTGACGTCGCGGTCGGTGACGTGAACGCAGTGGCCCAGCAGCGTCCGCTCCCCGAGATAGCCGATGTCGTCGAGGAACTCCACCGACGAGAGGAGCCGGTTTTCCTGGTGTGGGGATTCGGAGACGTGGGTCGTCGTCATCACGTCGTGGGTCTCCGCCAGCCGGGCCGCCCCCGACAGCGCTTTCTCGCTGACCCCTTCGACGACCGCCGGCGCGACCCACACCGACTGGCGCCCGCCGGCGCTCCCGTGGTACTCCTCGATCAGCGCCTCCGTGGCGTCGAGCTGGTCGGCCGCCGGCGGGACGTCGAGGGGCGGGTGTTCGACCTCGGAGTGGCGGCCCTCCTTGATCGCCTGCAACCAGCCGTGCTCGCCCCGGGCGGGTTCATCGAGGATGCCCCGAGCGAAGACGTTCCGGATGCCGGCGCGGTCGTAGACGTCCATCTTCGCGGCCGCCATCCCGCCCTCCCAGTCGCCGCCGAGGGCGTTCTCGACGAAGGTGGTCACGCCCGCCCGCATCGCCTCGGCGCAGTACAGTTCCGCGGCGATCCGGTGTTCGCGGGTCGTCATGGCCATTAGACCCGGGTTCTTGACGTTGTGGAGCCAGTCGAAGAGGGTGTGGTCTTCCCGGGTGTACCCCCGGAGGAGGATATCGGAGACGTGGGCGTGGGCGTCGACGAACCCGGGCAGGACAACGTGGCCCGACGCGTCGATCGTCTCCGCCGCGTCGACCTCCTCTCGGACCGCCTGGGCCGGGCCGACCCCGATGATCTCCCCGTCGTCGGTTGCGACCGCCCCCTCGGGGATGACGTCGCGGTCGGGGTTCTGTGTCACGACCGTCGCGTTCGCGATGAGGTACTCCGCCATTCGTTGACGGGTAGTTCGGCGGTGCGCAGTTAAATATACCCGTGACAAGCGATACGGGTCGACAGAACTGTTTTCATGGCGAGCACCGGTCGTGGCGTCCGACAACGATTTATGCTCGTTCTGCCTGTGTGGTCACATGGCACAGGACGCCGTGATGGGTGGCCACCAGGACGATCTCGCGGCCGTTCTTTCGGACGTCACGTTCGATCTGATGCCCTCCGAGGAGTTCGATTCGGCGCTCGATCCCCTCCCCGAGGGCGCGCGGGTCGCGGTCGTCCTCACGCCGGACCTCGGGATAGGCCCGACGGTGGAGAACACCGAACGCGCCATCGAACGGGGGCACGATGTCGTTCCCCACGTCGCCGCCCGGTTCATCGAGGATCGCGACGAACTCGATGCGATCGCCGGGCGTCTGATGGAAGCGGGAGTCACGGACATCTTCGTCCCGGGTGGTGACCGCGACGAACCCGTCGGCGAGTTTGCCTCCGCCCGCGAACTGCTGGTCGCGCTGGAGGAACTGGGCTACTCCTTTCCGGAGGTCGGGATCGGCGGCTATCCGATGGGACACGAGTCCATCGACGACGCGACGATGGCGTCGGCCATGGAGCGGAAAGCGCCTCACGCGACCTACGTCGTCAGCCAGCTCTGTTTCGACGCGGACGCGATTCTTGCGTGGATCCGCGATATCCGTGACCGTGGGATCGACCTCCCGGTCGAGCCGGGCATCCCCGGCGTGATGGACTACCGCCGGCTGATGACGCTTTCCCGACGATGGGGAATCGCCGACCCGCTCCGGTTCATCAAAAAGACGACGGGCGTGTTCGGGTTCGTCCGCGAGATGATCGGCTCGGGGGGGCGCTACGACCCGGGTGACATGGTCGACACGCTCGCTCGCCACCACGACGATCCGGAGATCGATCTCCACCGGTTGCGGCTGTACACGTTCAACCAGACCGACGACACCGAGGCCTGGCGCCGGGACTGTCTCGGGCAGTGACTCGATGAAGAATCACGCCTCGACCGGCAGGTCGAACCCGGGGTCGACGGCACGCTCGACGGCGGCCGCCCCGCGGAGGACCCTCTCCTCCGCGAAGCGATTCCCGACGAGCATCAGCCCGACCGGCAGCCCGTCGGCCGTTCCGCAGGGAACCGATACTGCGGGGTGTCCGGTCATGTCGAACGGCATGGTGTTGCGCCCGCGTCCGGATTTTCCCTGCGCCCGGTCGACGAGGTCCGTGTCGGAGTCGACGGCCGTCCGCTCGAAGGCGGTCATGGGCGTCGTCGGCATCGCCAGCAGGTCGACCGACTCGAGGGCGTCGTCGTAGGCCGCCCGGAGTTCGCGCCGGCGGTTCGCCGCGATACCGTAGTAGCGCCCCCGGAGGTGGTCCCGGAGGTACCCGCCCATCAGGAAGATGTGTTTCACCGTCGGGGCGAACTCGTTGCCGGCGGCGCGCCGGGCATTCGCGAACGCACGGGCCAGCTGCGTGTCGGCGTGTCCGCCGACGAACCGCCCGACGCACTCGTTTTCCCACATCGCGGCGATGTCGTCGAACTGGATCACCAGCGCTATCGCCAGTCCGTCCTCGTGGGTGGGGACTGAGACGTCCTCGCGTTCGGCGCCGGCCTCGACCAGGGCGTCGACGGCCTCCAGGGTGCGCGCCTCGACGCCGGAGTCGGTGTGTTCCCCGGTGTAGCCCTCCTCGAGTACGCCGACGGTGAGATCCTCGACCGAGGCGTCAGAGGCGGCGGCGACGTACTCGCCGGGAGGCACGTCCGCCTGGCGCGGATCGAGAGGATCCGGGCCGGCCATCGCATCGAGCAGGCGGGCGGTGTCGGAGACGGTGGGTGCCATCGGTCCCACGTGGTCGAAGGAGTGGCCGAGCGGGACGGCCCCGCGGTAGGACACGAGCCCATGGGTGGGTTTGAGGCCGACACAGCCGTTCCACGCGGCCGGGACGCGGACGGAGCCAGCCTGGTCGGTGCCGATGGCGGCGTCGACGTCCCCGGTGACGACGGCGACGGCCGACCCTCCCGAAGAGCCGCCCGCGAGGTGGTCGTCGCTGTGGGGGTTTATGATCGGTCCGCCGAGCCCGAGTTCGCCGCTCCCCGAGACGGCCATCTCGCTCATGTTCGTCTTCGCGGTGATCGTCGCGCCCGCATCGAGCACCTGCTCGACGACGAACGCGTCGGCGTCGGGGACGTAGCCCTCCATGACCCGCGTCCCGCAGGTCATCGGCACGCTCCCGACGGCGACGTTGTCCTTGACACCGATCTCGTAGCCCTCGAGAGAGCCAGCGTCGGCGCCCCGGACTCGGCACCGCCTGACGATCGCGTTGTGTGGATCCTCGCCCCCGTCCGGGCGATGTCCCGGGCGTCTGTCCGTGTGCCGGAGTCGCCGGGGAGGATCGCCCAGTTCGTCGAGCCGTTCGAGCGCGCCCAGTTGCGAGGCGAGCAGATCGCGATAGGCGTCCAGTTCGTCCTCCTCGATGCCGAGGTGGTACCGTTCGGATAGCTCGCGAACCGCCTCCCTCGTCGGTGCCGGCACCCGGGATGGCAGGTCTGTCACGGGTGTGTCTCCGAAGCCGGGGCACATTTCAGATCCCGCCAGGAGAGCCGCGGGTTCCGGGCGGCGTCTGCCTGGTCGATGCGCCGGGCGGCACTGTGTTCGGGTGCACTCGCGAGGGTCGCCTCGTCCTCGCTTGCGACGGCGTTGAACGCGGCCGCCAGCTGGTCGAGGGTGGCCTTGCTCTCGGCCTCGGTCGGCTCCGTCATCAGCGCCTCATCGACGAGTTCGGGCCATTTCGTCGTCGGAGGGTGGACGCCGTGATCGAGCATCCGCTTTGCGATGTCGGCGGCGTCGCGGTCGGCACTGGCGACGAACTCGTGGTGGAAGGGGCCGTAGGGCACCTCGTAGTCGATGTTCTCGGCGAGATAGTTCGCGTTCAGCACGGCTTTTGCGGAGGCGTCCCTGAGTCCCTCCTCGCCCAGCCGCGAGACGTACGCGTGGGTCTTCAGCAAAACGAGCCAGTTGCCCACGAAGCCGTGGACCTTTCCGATCGACTGTTCGGGCTCGTACAGGTCGTACCCATCCTCGGTCTCCTCGACGCGGGGCGAGGGCAGGAAGGACGCCAGTCCCCCAGTGACGCCGACCGGGCCGGCGCCCGGGCCGCCCCCGCCGTGGGGGGTGGCGAACGTCTTGTGGACGTTGTAGTGCATGACGTCAAATCCCATATCGCCCGGACGGGCCCGTCCCAGGAGGGCGTTCAGGTTCGCGCCGTCGTAGTACAGGAGGCCGCCAGCCTCGTGAACGATCGAAGCAATCTCCTCGATGTCGCGCTCGAACAGTCCGAGGGTGTTTGGATTCGTAAGCATCAACAGGGCCGTCTCCTCGCTCACCGCCGCCCGCAGGGCGTCCAGGTCGACGCGACCGTCCTCCCCGGTCGGGAGTTCGACGACGTCGTAACCGGCCATCGCCGCGCTCGCGAAGTTCGTCCCGTGGGCCGCGTCCGGGACGATCACCTCCGTGCGGTCCTCGCCGCGGGACTCGTGGTATGCCTTTACGATCAGCGTGCCGGTGAACTCGCCGGCGGCGCCGGCGGGTGGCTGGAGGGTGACGGCGTCCATCCCCCCGATTGCCGCCAGCTGCTCGGCGAGTTCGTGGCGGATTTCGAGGTTCCCCTGGACCGTCTCGGGGTCCCGGTCGGGGTGGGTCGCGGCCGTCGAAAGCGCCGCGACATCCTCGGTGAACGCCGGGTTGTACTTCATCGTACACGACCCCAGCGGGTAGGGCCCACTGTCGATGCTGTAGGTCATCTGGGACAGTCGCGTGTAGTGACGTGCCAGTTCCGGCTCCGAGAGGCCAGGCAGCGACAGGGAGTCCCGGGTGCACTCCTCGGGGAGGGGCGTGTCCTCGGCTTCGATGTCGACCGTCTCGAAGCTCTTCTCCGAGAGGAGCGGTTCGTACCCCTCCGACCTGTCGTCGTTCCAGACCGCCTGGCCGTGATGGAGGCCCACGCCATCACCCTGGCCGTGATGGGGGCTCACGCCATCACCTCCTCGAAGGCCGCCACCAGGTCGTCCGTCGCCTCGGCGTTCGTCTCGGCCACGCAGACCTGCAGGTGGTCGCCATCCAGCGCGTGGACCGCGAACCCGGCATCGTACAGATCCTCGCTCACCGCCAGGGCGTCGCGGTCGACGCGGGCCCGGAACTCCCGGAAGTGATGTGCGTCCGAGACCGGGGCGGTGACGCCGGGAATCGCGTCCAGCCGGGGGGCGAGTTCCGCGGGATAGCGGGCACAGTCCGTCGCGAGTTCGACCAGTCCCGAGGGCCCCAGCGAGGCGATATGCATCGCGGTCCGGAGCGCGACCCACGCCTGGTTCGTGCAGATGTTCGAGGTGGCACGCTCCCGGCGGATGTGCTGTTCGCGCGTCTGGAGTGTGAGGGTGTACGCGCGGTTCCCGCCGGCGTCCGCGCCAGCGCCGACGAGCCGGCCGGGGACCTGCCGGAGGTACGCCTCCCGGCAGGCGAACAGTCCGAGACCCATTCCGTGGGCTGCCGGCAGTCCCAGGACGCTTGCCTCGCCGATGGCGACGTCTGCGCCGGCGTCAGCAGGGCACTCGAGCAGGGCGAGCGCGACGGGATCGGAGCCGACACAGAACAGCGTGTCGTCCCCGAGACGCTCGCCGACGGCGCCGAGGTGTTCCTCTATCACGCCTGCGGCGGTCGGGTTCTCGACGTACACCATCACGACGTCGGCATCGAGATGCGGATCGAGCGTCTCCGGCGTCGTCAATCCGTCCTCGGTGGGATACGTCACCACCTCGAGGTCGCTGCCCGCGACGTAGTTATCGAGAACCTCGCGTCGTTCCGCCCGGAGGTAGTCGGGAACGAGCACCTGCGAACCTGTCGTCGCCCGGACCCGATCCGCGAGCAGCGCGGTTTCGCCGAGTGCCGTCGCGGCGTCGTACATCGAGCAGTTCGCCACGTCCAGGCCCGTGAGCTCCACGAGCATCGACTGGTACTCGAAGAGGCCCTGCAGGAACCCCTGTGAGATCTCGGGCTGGTACTGGGTGTAGGAGGTGAGAAACTCCGAGCGATCGGAAAGGTGATCGACGATGCTCGGCACGTAGTGGTCGTAGTAGCCCCGGCCGAGGAACTCCCGGGGGGAGTCGTTTTTCTCGAGGGTCCGTTCGATGCGTTCCGTCACCGCTTGCTCGGATGCGGCCTCGATGTCGAGCTCGCCGGTGAACTGGACCGGTGCCGGGATGTCGAACAGTTCCTCGATCGACTCCGCGCCGATGGCGGCCAGCATCTCCTCGACGTCGTCGTCGGTGTGGGGCGCGAACGGAGTGGTGGCTTCGGCGTCGCTACCGCGTCGCTGGAGTGGGTTCTCGTTCATCATACTGGAGGCGTGTCCCGGAACTGCAGTCCCGACGATCGGGAGACGGTCGCCTATCGCACGCTGCGTCCGGTTCCGCATACCTGTTAATTCTTGCGCGGCGATAAATAGCTTGCTCAAGCAAGCGCAGGATCGTACTCCCCGCTCGTCGTCCGGAAAAAGACGATTCCCCGCAACGTGAAAAATCGAGAAAATAAACGCGGAACGCGGCGAATTAAATCCAGTAACGTTCCGTCTCGGTCGCACAAAACCACGAACGATAGAGATAAAGATATGATTGTGAGAGTTCACAAGGTTTTCGACGGAATGAACGAAGTATGCCTGACGTTTCCTTCCCTGAGACGGGGAAAATTCTCGTGTGTTTCCCAGAATGGGAAATAGCTCTTTGGGGTGGGGTGAATGTTGAGGGTTATCCCGGGTTTTTGTTCGTGCTCGTTGAACGTACCCTCATGGGAACCCCGCGAACCCACGAAACGACCGAGACGTCCCTCGAAGTCCTGGAAGCCGTTACCGAGATCGACGGGGGAACCCTGTCGGAGCTGAGCGATCACACGGGACTGGCGACGAGCACGCTACACACGCATTTACGGACGCTCGTCGAGGCCGAGTACGTCGTGCGGGCGGGCAGGGAGTACCGACCGGGACTCAAGCAGTTTCACCTGGGCGAACGGGCCCGTCACCGCGACGAGCGGTACGCCCTGGCGAAGGAGGCTGCAGCGGAGCTGGCGGCCCAGGTCGAGGAGGAGGTGAACTTCGCCGTCGAGGAGCACGGCCGGACGATCATCCTGTTTGGCGCCACGGCGTCCTCGCCCGGCGACGGACTCCAGGCCGGGCGGTACTTCCACACCCACAGCTCCGCCAGCGGCAAGGCCGTGCTGGCGGAGTATTCCGAGGAGCGTGTGCGGGACATCATCGACCGGTGGGGAATGCCGGGGTTGACGGACCGCACCATCACCGACTACGACGAGTTGCTCGCGGAACTAGAGACCGTCCGTGAGCAGGGCTACGCGGTCAACGACCAGGAGGAACTCGAAGGACTGCGTGCCGTCGCTATCGCGGTGAACAACCCCGACGGATCCGTTTTCGGAACCCTCGACATCTCGGGGGCACCGTACCGTCTCCCCGACGTCGAGGAGGTGGCTGCACGACTCCGGCCGGTGGTGGCGGACCTGGAGGCCGACCTCCGTTCGGCCGCCTCCGAGTAGGACGAAAACTTGGGGTCACAAACTGGCGAACAGATCTATGGTTGTAATGGGTTCTCCGGCGTTATCGATACACACCCGGAGACAAACCAGGTGGAAACAGATTGTGTCGGACTTTCGCCGGGGGACTCCTGATAAGGACGGATGAATCGATTATCCGACAGTATCAAGAGAAGGTGAGATTGACGCGAATCACACTCGCTGTGTCGTTTATTTTATTGGGGATCGTTTCGTTCAGTCGTGTCCCCCGCAGCCGTGAGATGACACTGGTCAGACTGATTGCACCAATACAGTCATCATCGATTATGATCGGTGCTGCAACGCATCTAATATCTCCCATACGTTCGCCACGGTCAATCGCGTATCCTCGTTCTCGAACCGATTCGAGTCGGTCACGCAGCGTGTCCGTTTCCGTGATAGTTTGCTTCGTGACCGGGTCGGGGGACAGTTGATCGAGATACGTCTCGCGACGGCGTTCGTCCATGTGGGCTAACAGGCACTTGCCGATCGCCGTACAGTACAGCGGAACTCGTTTTCCGGGATGGGTATCGAGTCGAACGGCGTTCGTTCCGTACGCGAGATAGAGGTAAACTGCCTCGAAGTCCTCTTCGACGGCGACGTTGACCAGTTCGCCAGTCTCTTCGGCGAGTTCATCGAGTTCGGGTTTTGCAATGTTGAACAGCGGTGACTTGCGACGGGTTGTTTCCCCCAGCTCTAGAAACCGCAAACTGGGCTGGTACTCGCCGTTCTTTGACCGGAGGTATCCCTCGTTTTCGAGCGTGTTAAGATGAGTGTAGACAGTGCTTTTCGGGAGGTCGGTGAGCCGGGAAATCTCGGTGACGCCGGCGGATTCCCGTTCGAAGAGCGATTCGAGTATTCGTAGCGTCGTTTGCACGGCCCCGATTTCGTTTTGCCGACCCATATCCGACGTTCTGAGAGGGCTGATTTAAGTATGTTTCTCACTGTTGAACAGGTGATATACGGGTCGACAGAAGTCCTGATAGATATTCGCCGGGTACGGTGGAGGCTAATTCTATCAACAGTTCTGTCGACCCGTATACATGAACCGATCGGATCTCCGGATGCCGTGGGACGGGAAAACCCAGATATCCGACGATGATGAACGACGTTGAACTGAACGACGACCAAGTTGATGTGATGGGGTTAGTGGGGAAACGAACATCTAATCTTCCCCGCCCCCTCATCGAAACTCCATTCTCCGGGGCTCGGAGTATCGTCAGCGCGTTCAAGCCGTGATCCGTTCAGAACGACGCGGTCCGGGGCCGTAGAAACACCCCGTACGACACCCTCGAACAGCCCGGAATGGATGTCCGGCGACACTGACCAGTCCAATCGATCACGGGTGTCGTTGATGTCAACCGAGACAGCTACTAGTCGGTCAGCCTCCTCGTGGTAGTAGTCCGTTTCAGCGCTCGACGAGTCATGCTCGTCAAGAGTCACCTCGAGCCGGACCTGGTTCGGAGTTCCGTCTTCTACCGATTGCGTGGGCTCGCGTCGTGGAATGATGCTTTCGCTGCGTACGAACACCGGCATCTCGTCGATCGGAGCGGTTCTATCGAGAACTTGACCGCCCTCGTGGCGCGTATCGGACCAGAAGTCGATCCATTCGTCGTCAGCCGGAAGGTAGATTGAGACATCCCCCCCGGCCTCAAACACCGGTGCGATCAACAATGCATCACCCAGAAGATATTGTGTCTCAGCCGTCCGGGCAGCCGGATCGTCCTGGTATTCGAGGACGAGCGGGCGCATAACCGGCATTCCGCTCCGGCACGCCATCTCGGCGTGCGAGTAGATGTACGGCAACAGGCTGTATCGCAACTCGGCGAACTTCCGCACCACGTCGACTGCCCTGTCGCCGAACTCCCACGGTTCTCTCGGGGTCGTTCCGTGGAACCGGGACTGTGTCGTCAACAGGCCGAACTGTGCCCACCGGATGTACAGCTCCGGGGTCGGCTGCCCGGAGAAGCCACCGATGTCGTGACTCCAGAACGGGAACCCCGAGATCGCGATGCTCAGTCCGCCCCGAAGGGTGCTCGCCATTGCCGCGAAGGTCGTCTGGGGATCGCCACTCCAGTACATCGGATACGTTTGGCCGCCGATCCACGCCGAACGCGCCCACACGAACGCGTTCTCCTCGCCCAGGACGTCGGCTGTAACGTCGTACACGGCCTCGTTGTACAGCCCCGGGTATACGTTTCGCATGCTCTTCCCACCCCGACCGTTTGCGAGGACTGCGTCTTTGGGGAGGTACTCCCCGAAGTCCGTCCAGAACCCGTCGACGCCCATCTCCAGGAGCCGCCGGTGTTTATCCTGCCACCACGACACCGCCCCGGGATCCGAGAAATCGACGATCGCGCCACGTCGGGCGGACTCTGCTAACCGATCGAGTATGTACGGTTTCCCGGTCGAGTCGGAGACGAAGTACCCCTCCTCGCGAGCGGTTTCGAACGCATCCGATCCGACGGGGAGATACGGGTGTTCCCAGAGGACGACCCGGATGTTCCGGTCGTGGAGGGACTCGATCATGCCCTCCGGGTCCGGAAACGCGTCTCTGTCCCACACCATGTCCGAGGAGTGACCCGGACGGAGCCAGTAGGGATCGAGCTTGACGGCATCCCAGGGCAGGTTCTCCGCCCGGATCCGCTCGACGATGTTCTCGACCAGTTGACGGTTTTTCAGCCCGTACCGCGAGAGCCAGATCCCGAAGGTCCACTTCGGCGGTCGGCTTGCTCGGCCGGTTAATCCGGTGTAGGTTTCGATGATGTCCGGAAACTCCGGGCCATAAAAGAAGACGAACGAGAACGTATCGTCCTGAACGGTTATTTCCCCGCTTGTGGTCGAGGTCATGCCGAGGTCAAACGTTACTTTTTCCGGCGTGTCGACGAGTAACCCGTATCCACGCGTGGACAGGTAAAACGGGACGTTCTTGTACGCGTCCGGCGACTCGCACCCGTTGGGCTGGGTCACCCATGATTCGACGCGTTGGCCACGCTTGTCGAAGTCACTGAACGTCTCGCCGAATCCATAGAAGCGCTCGTCGGGGCCGAGGACGAACGAGGTTCCGGCAGCTGTGACCGCGTAGGGCCATCGGTTCACGACCGAGTCGGTAAATCCCATCGGATCGACCCGCGTTTCCCCTTTTGCGTTGAAATCGGCACGTTGTTCCCTGAATAGGGTGCTGTCCTCGGCCCCGGTGATTTCGAAGGACCACTCCTCGATCCCGAGGTGGAGCGTCAGCGTGCCGGTCGAGATCTGTAACTCGTCGTCGACGGTATCGACGGCGAGGCTCACCGACCGATCGATCCTGTCCTCATGGAGATCAACCAGCCGGTCCGGTCGGTCGGCTTCGGGGTTGGCCTGGAGTTCGAACCGAAACGTCGAATCGTCGTAGAATCGGATCGAGATCGGCACAGTCAAACTGTTTTCGTGATCGTAGTTTCCGAGGGGTTCACCTTCCATGTCGACTCCGAACGTGCTCTCGCTCTCC
>JBDGQL010000110.1:0-24289 GCA_042219105.1 Karumarchaeum halophilus (SeqCode)
ATTCAGTTCAGCCGGACTCGCGGATTCCAACCGCGAGCACCCGCCGAATGACGTGCAAACCTTAATATCCCAACGCTTGGGATTCCTCCGCCTTCAGGCGGAGGAGGTCAACAAGCATCACATCGAGGAAGCGCCGGAGACGCGCTCGCCCGACTGACAGGCCCATTCCCGAGATGTGAAAAACGCCGGTGTCGGTTAAATGGTCCGCGGTCGGATATCCTCACGTAAGGTGTCAAAACCATGGCAACGAAACCGAGCGAAAGCAGACTTGAAACGGAGCTGCTCGGCCAGGGCGTATCGTTCAGCGTGTCGGGCACGTGGATGACATACTGGCTGGTGATCCTGCGGGTGGTCGCCGGCTGGTGGCTCCTGCACGCCGGCCTCGACAAGTTCGCGAACTGGCCGTTCAGCGCTAGCTGGTTCGTCGGTCCCGCGGCGGAGGGCACGACCCTCGGGCCGTTCGTCACGCTGTTCAGCGACGGAGTGTTGCTCACGTTTACCAACTGGGCCGTCCCGATCGGACAGGTGCTGATCGGCCTCGGCCTCATCCTGGGAGCGCTCACCCGGGCGGCGGCGTTCTTCGGCGCGTTCCTGATGGTGTTCTTCTACTTCATCAACGGAGAAACGGGGGGCTGGGCCCATGGCGTCGTCACCGGGGAGTTGCTGGGGCTCCTGATCTTCGCGATGATCGCCACGGTCGGGGCCGGCCGGGTCCTCGGCATCGACGCGTACCTGGTGGAATCGGACATCGTCCAGAACTACCCGCGGTTACAGTACCTTATCGGTTGAGGAGGTGATACGCATGACACAACTCACTACGGCAGACCGGATCGCACTGTACGTCGGCGGCGGACTCGTCCTGATCGGCGTCGCCGGCATCGGAACCATCGAGATGATCGCCGGTGCATCTCACCCGGTGTCCGGCGAGGGACAGATCCAACACGAGGCGCTCGTCCCCATCGAGATAAGGTCCTCCATCATCCTGCTGGGCCTGCTGATCTGGGGACTGTACGCGGTGTACCAGGTGATCGCGACGTCGCCCGATGTCAAAACGGGTACCCCGTCCACGAGGCAGCAACCGCAGGGTGACTGATATAGGGACGTTCGTAAGCGTTTTCCGGATCGACCCTACGAAGGCGTGCGGTCACACCCGAACGCAGTTACAATCGGATAAAAACCGGGGGTAGTCAGGCGCTTCCGGCGCGGCGCTCTTTCATCGTACTCGCGATACCTGCGTTCGCCGAACAGTTGGGACACGCCCGGACATCTCCATGCTCGTCCGAAAAGACCCGCGCGAACTCCGTGGAGACGAAGGCGTCACAGTGAGTGCAGTGTGGCATTGATTGGTTCTCCTACTCATATATCAGCGTGCCAAGAGTAAGTCAGTACTGCCTAACTGGTTAGTCATGAACGACCGGTATACGGGTCGACAGAACTGTTGATAGAATTAGCCTCCACCGTACCCGGCGAATATCTATCAGGACTTCTGTCGACCCGTATAGATCCCGGGTTCCGGATCACTCCGAGAAGTCGACCGCGGAGCGCTCGATGGACTCGCCGAACAGCCAGTCCGCGTGTTCGAGCGCGTACTCGCGGTGGTCCTCCTCGATGTACCCCACGGCGTCGATCACGAGGATCGGCCGGTAGTCCCGCAAGCCTGCCGCCCCGGCGGTGTGGAGCACACAGACGTTCGCGAGCGTGCCACAGATCAGGAGGTCGTCGATGCCCCGCGCGGAAAGCCAGCCGTCGAGTTCCGTCTCGTGGAACGCGTTGTACGTGTGTTTCTCGACGACGTGATCCACCGGTTCGACGTCGAGTTCGTCAACGATATCGGCTTCCCAGGACCCTTCGAGGACGTGCTCGCCCCAGCGCTCGAACTCGTCGTAGTAGTGGGCGTCCTCGAACTGTTCGGGCGGGTGGACGTCGCGGGTGAACACGACCTGCGCGCCGGCCGCCCGGCCCGTCTCGACGACCTCCTTCACCGACTCGATCGCGTCCTCGCTCCCCGGCGCGTACAGGCTACCCTCGGGGTGACAGAAGCCGTTCTGCATGTCTACGACGACGACCGCCGTGCTGTCGGGATCGAGTTCCATACCGCAAATAGGAACCGGGCGGACTTAGCCTGACCGCAGTCGACGGTCCCGAGAGGGAGCCGGCGACGCTCACTCGGCGCCGTTCAGTTCGATGTAGGTTACGTCTGTCACGCGGTCGTCGGCGAGGATCTCCTCGCGAACGGTCTCGGAGACGGGATCGTCGAGGCTGTAGACGGTCAGCGCCTCGCCACCGATCGTCTCGCGGCCGTTGTACATCCCCGCGATGTTGACGTCGTTCTCGCCCAGCACGGAGCCGATGAATCCGATGACGCCGGGTTCGTCGCGGTTGCGCGCGATCAGGATCCGGCCGTGGGGAACGGCGTCGACGCGATAGCCGTCCACCCGGACGATTCTCGGATCGTCGCCCGCAAAGAGAGTCCCCGAGATCGACAGTTCGTCTTCACCGTCGCTCACCGTCACCGTGACGAGGCTCTGGAAGTCCTCCGACCGGCTGATCTTGGACTCGATGACGTCGACGCCACGATCCTCCGCGATCCGCGGTGCGTTGACGGCGTTGACCTGCGTCCGGAGCGGGCTGAACACGCCCTTCAGGGCGCTCGCCGTGACCAGATCGATGTCCTCCCGGGCAATGTTGCCGGCGTATGTCACCTCGACGGAGTCGACGCGGCTGGAAAACAGCTGTACGGCAATCTCGCCAGCAGTCTCGGCGATATCGAGATACGGCTCTATGTTGGGGAACGCGCTCGCGTCGACGGAGGGGGCGTTCAGGGCGTTGACGACGGGCTCGTCCTCGAAGGCGGCGATCACCTGCTCGGCCGTCGAGGTCGCGACGCTTTCCTGTGCTGCCTCGGTGCTGGCACCCAGGTGAGGGGTGACGATGACGTCCTCGACATCGAGCAGTGGACTGTCCGGGGAGACGGGCTCCTCGGCGAACACGTCGACCGCCGCGCCCGCGAGGACGCCGTCCCCGACGGCCGCCGCGAGGGCGTCCTCGTCGATGATCCCGCCGCGGGCACAGTTGACGACGTAGCCGCCTTCGAGTTTCGCGAGTTCGGGCTCCCCGATCATGTTCTCCGTTTCCGGGGTCAGGGGCGTGTGGATCGTGATGAAGTCAGCGCGGGACAGACACGCATCGATCGACTCGACCAGCTCTGCGCCCAGTTGCTCGGCGCGCTCCGCGGAGATGTACGGATCGTAGGTGACCAGATCCATTCCCAGCCCCCCGAGTCGTTTGCCGACCTCCTGGCCGACCCGGCCAAAGCCGATGATTCCCAGGGTCTTGCCGTTGACCTCGGTCCCGAGGAACTCGCCTTTCGCCCACTCGCCGTCCTTCAGCCGCGCGTGGGCCTGGGGGACCGAGCGCGCGGTCGCGAAGGCCATCGCGACGGAGTGTTCGGCAGCCGCCCGCACGTTGCCCTGAGGAGCGTTCGCGACGATCACGCCGTGTTCGGTCGCGGCCTCCTTGTCGATGTTGTCGGTGCCGATCCCCGCCCGCCCGACGATGACCAGCTCGGGTGCGGCCTCGAACACCTCGCGGGTGACCTCGGTTCCCGAACGCACGATCAGGGCGTTGGCGTCGGCCACCGCCGCGAGGAGCCCCTCGCCCTCGGCGTCGTAGTCCGTCTCTACCTCGTGGCCGGCGTCGCGAAGCATCTCCAGCCCCGCATCCGCGATGGGATCGGTGACGAGCACCTTCATGCACGGTCGGAATGAGGGCGGCGAAGTAACCCTTTCGTCCTGTGTCCGTCCCGATCCCCGGCGGATCCGCCCGGACCCCCAACCGACCGCTTCGGGCACATCCGGCGACAGGAGAAGGTTTGTCACGACGCCCCACATAAACGCGGCATGGACACGGACAAACTGCTCGAACTCGCCCCCCACTATCTCGCGTTGGTCGTCCTGATATTCGCCGTTCTCGCCGCCGTAGAGTTCCTGGTCGGCGGCGTGGCACTCCTGATCGAACTCGTCACCGCCGGAACGGTCGCGTTTCTCTATCGCCCTATCGTGGTTCGGCTCGGGATCGCCCCGAGCATCTGGGAGTGATATACGGGTCGACAGAACTGTTGATAGAATTAGCGTCCGCCGTACCCGGTGAATGTCTATCAGGACTTCTGTCGACCCGTATACTGTCGGCTGTGCGTTCGTGACGCACTCCGACACCCGGCGTGGCGAACAGCTTCACCGAGTCACAGCCGACAGTATGAGTAGGGAGCCCCCCGTAAGAACCGCATGGATAAGGACACGTTGCTGGAACTCGCTCCACACTACGTCGCCATGTTCGCCCTGGTTCTGATCGTCCTCGCGGTCTTCCGGACTGTCGTGAGCGATTTCGGACTCGTGGTCGAGTTCGCGATCATCTTCGTCGTCGTCTTCAGCTACCGGCCCGTCGTGTTGCGCCTCGGGGTCGCTCCCAGCGTCTGGAAGCAGTAGCGGCCGGCCCCGGACGCGGCGATCGGAAACCGAGGTCTTGAGGTGGCGACCGACAAACATCGGGACGTGACACTCGTTGCCTTCGATTTCGACGGAACGCTCTCCGACGACGAGATGATCGTGCTGCTCGGCGAGAAGGCGGGTGCGGCCGCGGAGATCGCCGACGTGACCGAACGCGCGATGGACGGGGAGTTGAGCTACGCCGAGAGCCTCCGGAAGCGCGCGGGCCTGCTGGCTGGCGTCACCGAACCGGAGGCAACCGACGCCTACGACGGCGTCCAGCTCAGGGATGGGACGGCCGACCTGATCGGGGCGCTCGACGCCGCGGACGTGGAGACCGCGATCCTCACCGGCGGGTTCGAGGCTGGCGTCGGGAGCGCGCTCCGGCGCCACGACGTCTCCGTCGACCACGTCGTTGCGAACCGGCTCCCGACCGCCGAGGGTGCCCTGACCGGCGACGTCGAGGGACCGCTGATCGAGGGCACGAAAGACGACGCGCTCACAGCCCTCGCCGACGACGTGGACATCCCGATGGCGGAGACGGTGGCCGTCGGCGACGGCGCGAACGACGTCCCGATGCTCCAGGCGGCAGGGTTCGCCGTGGGCTTTCGACCCAAGTCCGGCGTCGCCGAACACTGTGACGTGGTCGTCGAGACGATGGCCGAACTCGAGTCCGTGCTCGCGGGGCGAGGCGTCATCCGATAGTCAGTACCCCCGGACTCCTGGCGGTCTGCCCCAACCGGTGCGCTATCTTGCGAACAGGCTCGTGTGCACCGGCGCGAAGTCGTCCCCGTCCTCGCTCTCTGCGGTGTCGGTGACCGCCCGCCCGTCGGTCCCCTCCGCCAGAAAGTCGGCGAGCGGCGGGCCGACGAGGTCGGCCTCGACGAGAAAGGCGTCGTGGCCGTACTCCGAATCGACGACGTGGTGGGCCGTCTCCACGCCCGCCTCCCGGAACGCCTCTGCCAGCGCTTCGGACTGCTCGACCGTGAAGTGCCAGTCGCCGGTGAACGACAGCACGAGCGCCTCTCCCTCGAACGCTGCCAGCGCTGTGGCGTCTCCCTCGTACCGGGCCGCCAGGTCGTAGTTATCCATCGCCCGCAGGAGATAGAGGTAGGCGTTCGCGTCGAAGCGCTCGACGAACGACTCGCCGTTGTAATCGAGATACGACTCGACCTCCCGGTAGGGGAAATACCCGGATCCAAACTCGCCGAGTCCACCGGGAGCGCTCTCCCGGTGGGAGTCCCGCCCCGCGGCCCGGCGGCCGAACTTCGCGTCCATTGAGGACTTCGAGAGGTACATGATGTGACCGAGCTGTCTGGCCCGGGCGAGGCCGTCGTCGGGGTGGGTGTCGCCGTAGTAGTCCCCGTTTTGCCAGTCGGGATCGCTCGTGATCGCGCGGGCGGCGACCGCATCGAGCGCGAGACACTGCGTGTCCAGACGCCCCGCGGCCGCGATGGGCACGACCCGACGTGCGTCGTCGGGGTACCGCTTTGCCCACTCCAGGACGTTCATGCCCCCGACCGATCCGCCGACCACGGCGTGCAGGCGGCCGACGCCGATCGCGTCGAGCAGGCGGCGCTGGGCGCGCGTCCAGTCGGCCACGGTGACCGTCGGAAACTCCGTGCCGTAGGGCTCGCCGGTCTCGGGGTTCTCCGAGGCTGGACCGGTCGACCCGTAGCACGACCCGGGGACGTTCACGCAGACGACGTGGTAGTCGTTGGTGTCGATCGCCTTTCCCGGACCGACGACGGTCTTCCACCACGCCCGGGCCTGTCCACCCGTGTCGCTCCGGTCGCCGCTGCCGGTCACGTGGGCGCTGCCGGTCAGCGCGTGACACACGAGGACGGTGTTGTCGCCCTCGAACTCGCCGTAGGCCTCGTAGGCGAGTTCCAGATCCGGAATCGACTCCCCACACTCGAACTCGAAGGCGCCCACGGAGACGGTGTCGCGCTCGACGTTCATGTTTCCACGTTGCCGAGCCCGCGGTTCAAATCGTCGATGATGTCGCCGGGGTCCTCGATCCCCACCGACAGCCGGATCATGTCCGGATAGACGCCCGACTCCCGCTGTTCCGCCTCCGTCAGCCCCGCGTGTGTGGTCGAGGCGGGATGGATGATCAGCGTCTTGGCGTCGCCGACGTTCGCGAGAAACGAGGCCAGCTCGACCGACTCACACAGCCTCTTCGCGGCCTCGAACCCGCCCGCAGGGCCGAACGCGACCATCCCGCCGAAGCCGCCATCGAGGTACGTCGCCGCGTTATCGTGGGTCGGATGCGATTCCAGACCGGGGTAGGTCACCCACTCGACGGCGTCATGGTCCGCGAGGAACTCCGCGACGGCCATGGCGTTCTCGCAGTGTCGCTCCATCCGGAGGGGGAGCGTCTCGATCCCCTGGAGGGTCTGCCAGGCGTCGAAGGGGGACTGGGCGTGCCCGACCGCCCGGGTCCCGCGCTGGCGGGCGGCGACCGCGAGAGCACGGTCGCCGAAGGCCTCGGTGAAGCGCTTGCCGCCAAAGGAGTCGATCGGCCCCGCGATTTCGGGGTACGTATCAGCGTGCTCGGCCCAGGGAAACGTTCCGCCGTCGATCAGGACGCCGCCGATCGTGGTGCCCGACCCGTGGATCCACTTGGTCGTCGACTCCCAGATCAGGTCCGCGCCGTGTTCGATCGGCCGACACAAGGCAGGCGTTCCGAAGGTGTTGTCGACGAACAACGGCGTCCCGTTTTCGTGGGCGATTTCGGCGACCCGCTCCAGATCCGGCGTCACCAGCGAGGGATTGCCGATGGTCTCGACGTGGACATATGCGGTGTCGGCGTCGATCGCATCGGCGTAGGCCGCACGATCGAGCGTGTCGACGAACCGGGCCTCGATTCCCCGCCGACTCGCGATCCGCGAGAGGTACGCCCGGGTGCCGCCGTAGATGTCCGAGGAGGAGACCACGTTGTCGCCGACCGAGGCGAGCACCGTCGTGGCGGCGTCGAGCGCTGCCATGCCGCTCGCGGTCGCGACCGCACCGACCCCGCCTTCGAGGTCGGCGAGGCGCGCCTCGAGGGCCTCGACCGTCGGGTTGGAGATCCGCGAGTAGACGTTCCCTTCGGCCTCCAGGGCATACAGGTCGGCGGCGGTCTCCGCGTCCTCGAAGACGTACGATGTCGTCTGGTGGATCGGCGTCGCGCGCGACCCCGTCACCTCGTCCGGCGACGTGCCCGCATGGACCGCCCGCGTCTCTGGTTCCTGTTTCTCGTCGCTCATGTCCATGAATTATATTTCTAGAATATATTATAACCTGCAGTTACGGCAAGAATCTCCGGGCGCGGTAGGTGCCCCGATCGCGGGGTTTTTTATCGCTCGGTACCCGGTCGCGAATGTGCGTGCGACGCGACGCGGCGTTCTTCGCGCCGGACTCGTTGTGAGCGTCGGGCTGGCGGGCTGTACCGGAAGGTCCGACGACGCCAGCGATGAGCGAACCACCTCGGAGGAGGGTTCGGGCGACGTACGAACCTCCCCGGAGGAGGACCCCGGCACCGAACGACCTACTCCGGGGGAACCGGCGGATCTCGACGCGGTCGGCCTGGAGACGGTCGCCGAGGGATTCACCTCGCCCGTTGCCTTCGTCGACCCGCCCGGAGATCGGCAGTACGTCGTCGACCAGGCCGGGACGGTCGACGTGCTCGGCAAGGACGCGACGTTCCTCGACGCCACCGACCGCATGGTCGAAGTGAGCGGGTACTCCGAGCAGGGGTTGCTCGGGATGGCCTTTCATCCCGCATACCCGGACACGCCCCGGGTGTACGTCCGGTACAGCGCTCCCCCAAGAGAGGGAACGCCCGAGGGCTACTCACACACGTTCGTTCTCTCGGAGTTCCGGGTCGGACCGGACGGCCTCGGCGTGGAACCGGACTCCGAGCGGACGCTTCTCGAGATCCCACAGCCACAGCCCAACCACAACGCCGGCCCGATCGTCTTCGGCCCCGGGGGGTACCTCCACGTCGCCGTCGGCGACGGCGGTGGGGCGAACGACCAGGGCACCGGTCACGTCGACGACTGGTATGAGGGCGTCAACGGCGGTAACGGCCAGGACGTCACGGAGAACCTGCTCGGGAGCGTTCTCCGGATCGACGTGGACGACACCGCCGGAGAGAAGCCCTACGCCGTCCCCGAGGACAATCCGCTGGTCGGGCAACCGGGCCGCGACGAACACTACGCCTGGGGGCTGCGCAACCCCTGGGGTATGTCGTTTTACGACGGCGATCTGGTCGCCGCGGACGTCGGCCAGAACGCCTACGAGGAGATAAACGTCGTCGAAAAGGGGGGTAATTACGGCTGGAACGTCCGGGAGGGAAAGGGGTGTTTCGCCGCCGACTCGTGTCCGACGACCGACCCCGACGGGAATCGTCTGCGCGATCCGGTCGTCGAATACGCCCACGCCGGTCCGGAACCGTCCGGGATCGCCGTCATCGGTGGGCGCGTGTACGGCGGTGACGCGGTCCCGGCACTCCGCGGTCACTACGTCTTCGGCGACTGGAACGTGGAGGGACAGCTGTTCGTCGCCGATCCCGGCGGCGGTTCACCCTGGCCCGTCTCGGTCGTCGACGTCACCCCGGCGTCGGAATTCAAGCAACTGATCGCCGTCGGGCGCGACCGCGACGGCGAGGTGTACGTCCTCACCTCGGAACGTCCCGAGGTCTCCGGAACCACGGGGGCGGTCCACCGGCTCGTTCCGGCATAGCCGGTTCCGGCACGGTCCGCCGGAGCGTCCCGGCGTAGCCAGTCCCGGCACGACCCGCTGGGAGAGTTCATAATGTCTGTTGTAGTCTCTTACCGGTGCTCGCCGCCACTGGGGGTGGCGATCACCGGTAAACAGCTACAACAGACATTATCAGACATTATTCGCCAGAGCACAACTAGTTGATTTTTTTAATGAACACTATAAAAGAATTTAGCAGAATATATCTAATAACTATTACATTTCACCAAAACTATTAACGCCAACCAAGTGAATAGGCCTATATGGCCCGTCCCTCCGAGCTGGATGAACATCCAGCCGTCGACCAGTGGGATCTCTGCAAATGCATCGAACAAGACAGAGGTCCCGAGGGAGGATTTCCGTCGTTCATCACCATCAAACGCGGCCTTGAGGAGGAACATGGACTGGAGACGACAGTTACCACACTCAAAAGATACGTCAACGACTACGCCGACGTGTCTGCAGTCGGTGCACGGCTCCTGCGCGCACAGCTTTATGATGATGTACACCGCAACTCCTTAGAAGACGTTCGCGAAGACATTTCTCCGGCTGACTTCGTTACGGTACTCCCGGACAGACCGCTCACAGAGGCAGAGGTTCGTGTTCTTGTATCACATCCCGATGTTGACGCTGTTCACGGCGAGCATCTCGGTCACTGGTATCCGTCGATGCCCGAGGAATTCGAAGACGACCTCCACACACTCTGGATCGAGAGCGGGAACGAACTTGTCACACTGTCTTTTCTGGTCGAGGGACTCGGCAAACGAGACCCGTATACGTCATCGATGGATCTCGATCAGCCGATGGGGTGGGAACAAAAGCGAGTCAGAAACAAAAACGATCTGGTTGACGCAGGAATGTTGTTTCGCGAGGATTATCTGCATGTCCCCGAACAGGAGCCGGATCAAACTCGACCCCCAGCATTCGCTGAAAACGAGAGTTTCGCCGACGGAGAATTGCTTCGTCCGGACGACCTTCGGGAGCTCTCGACAGACGAAATCATCCAGTGGCTGCGTCACTTTGGTATCGATTTCGATGAACAACAGTTCCAAGAGAATGTCCAGCAGTTCCACTCGGCAGAGCACCTCGCTGAGCACTGGCAGGATATCTATCCCGTGACTGTGTCCGGATACGACAGAGATTTTCCCTGGATGGCTGCGATGGTCCTGTGGGAACGGCTAGCACCGGACAACCCGAGTTCGGAGCAACTCGATCAGATGATGCAGGAGGGGTACGATCACAGGGAAGATGGGAACATGGTCGAGGCGTGTCGACTCTGGCTCACTGTCTGGGACCATCTCACAGATCGGTTCACCGAGGATATGACCTCCATTCAACACGCTGACCAGCGTGCCTTTTCTGGCGGACAATCGCTGTACAACTGGTGTCAGGACCTCGAAATGGAACTGGCGAATGCAGGACGTAACGAACCCACGCTCTACGAACGACGCATCGAGTACTGCCGGGAATTCTGTGCGCAGTTCCCCGAGACAAAAACCCTTATCGTTGGGAACATGCGGCGCGCAGTAGCAGAGTCCCTGGTCAAACTCGGACGAATCGAAGAAGGCGAGGCAGAGTTCGAAGCGTTGACCAGCGACTACCCCGAGTACAGTTGGGGATACGTTGCCTGGGGGGACCTCTATCGAGGGGACACAGGACAGTACGAAAATGTCCCTGCTGACCACGAACGGGCGGCACAACTCTACCAGATGGCGCTCTCCGAAGACCGCGACGGGCTTGCGGTCGAAGCTGCTCAAGAACGGCTCGCTGAGTTGGACAGGTAACAAAGCCGAATCTGAGAGCCTGTCCGAAAAATAATTTTCCAACCGATTTTACGCCCTTAGAATCGGTTATAGAGTTTATTAAGCGGTTTTTGAGGCAAGATAGACGTTTTTCGGACAGGCTCCTGAATTCACTAAATAAAACCGTGTGGGACAGGAGTCAGTGATTGTCCTCCCGTTCGCTCACCATGTCCAGCATCTCCGACATCATACCGCCCTCAAGGTCCTGGAGCGACCAGTCGGCGGGAAGCCCGTCAGCAACCCCAGTTTCGTGGGCGAGGTCTCGAATCCGTTGTTTCACCTCGGGGTCGACATCGACGACGCGGGGCAGGTCGTCATCTTCGTCCCAGTACGGTGGGGCGTGTGGGCCGACTAATTCCTCCGTTTCGAGGTCAGCCACGGACTTGAAATAAAACTCCGTGAGGTCGGTTTCCATCCCGAGCGCCCTGCGCGTCCCGGAGATGGACTCGTCGGTGACGAGCGTCTCGAATACGTCGAGTGCGGCGTGCTGGTCGACGTAGAAGGCGGTATTCAGCGTGATTTTCACGAACTTCGGTTCGTCTTCTGCGAGCGCGAGCAGGTGGTCGGCCACCGAGTGGTCGGGATGGTCGATACCCCAGCCGTAGGTGTACGACTCCTCGTAGGCGACGTGAAACTCGTCGACGTACTCGGGGATAGCACCGAGAAACGCGAGTGCCTCAACGGGAATGGCATCAGTGCCGTCCGACCGGCGGGTACGAATTACCGACCGTCCGAGTGCGTTAGCGATGACGTGACCGACTTCAGGGAACTCGTCCTGCTCGCGTGGATTATAAGCGTCGGCAAAATCGACCAGCACGTCCCACCCGATCGTCTCTGCGGCAGCATCGAGTCCTCCGGCAAGCGGTTCGTAGTACGCGAACAAGAGGTCGTTGTGGAGCTCGTCGCCACCCGGTGCCTCACCCCGGGACACCTTCGTTAGCACCTGTTCGTATTCGGCGATAGCACGGGACACCGCTGACAGGTCTCCCTCACGGGCGTCGTCGAAAAGTTCGGGGAGGTCTCCAACTACCTCGGGGTAGTCGTCTTCGAATTGTCGCCGGTCAAGACCAGGGTACGCAAGCGGGCTCTCGGTGGTCTCGTCCGTCGTGCCGGTAGTAGACTCCTGTGACGCCTGGGCAAGTTGGTAGCCGGGACAGTCGTGCAGACGGAGCCGCGAGAGCGTATCGAACTCCTGTCCGCAGTCGTCGCACTTGTGACTCATCACCGACTCCTACGATGAGCCGGGAAGTAATAATGACTGTTCTCACTGTTTACCGGTGATAGCGACTGCCCTGCCTTCTTCGACAATGGATGGCTTTGAATCGATATCGCACCGGGTCAGGATGGTCAGAACCGAGAAGAGATGGCGTCGTCCTCGCCGATCTCGATGGCGCCGTCGAACAGTTCCGCGTACCCCGAGACGACGTCGTCGTCGTGGACCTCCGGAGAGAGGTGAAACAGGCCGACGGCGTCGTGTGTTTCGAGTAATTCGAGAATACGCTCGACGGCGATCCGGGTGCGATCCTCGTCCGCGTAGTAGGCCATCTCGGTCACCGAGTCGACGGTCACCCGGAGTTTTCCGCCGTGGTCCTCGAGAAAGCGCTCGACGCCGCCGACGATGCCATCGAGGTCGTCGGGAGCGGACGCGTAGTAGACGTCGTCGCTCTCCCGGCGGGAGTAGCCCCGTTCGACCGAGAGGGTATCGAGTATGACCGCCTTCGAGGCGTCGACGTCGTAATGTTCGAGTTTCTGTCGCACCTCGCGGGCGGTCGTCCGCGTCGAGACGACCAGAAAGGCGTCGGTGTCGGCCTCGAGAAAGCCCGTGTCGATGCGGTCGGTCGCGCCGGTGCTGGGGTGGGAAAGCAGGATGCCGGTGCCGCCGGGAACCGACTCCGGGGCGTTCTCGATCGCCAGCGCGTAGTCCATACCACCGGGTCCGGCGGAACCGACTTAAGGCTCTCGGGAATCGCCTGCCCTGGATCACGCCAGGGAGTAGATTTATGCCGCTTCTGACGAACCAACGGACATGGCGATCGATCCGAACTTCGAAGACAACCGCGAGATCGTAGACGACCACGAGGGCCACGACGTCTGGGGGCCGGTCGAGGAACCGGAGACGCTCGGCATCCACGGTACCCACGTCGCCGTCGACTTCGACCTCTGTATCGCCGACGGCGCCTGTCTGGAGGACTGCCCCGTCGACGTCTTCGAGTGGACCGACAGCCCCGGCCATCCCGAGTCCGAACTGAAGGCCGATCCCGCCCTGGAGGAGCAGTGCATCGACTGTATGCTGTGTGTCGACGTCTGTCCTGTCGACGCGATCGATGTCGATCCCGGACGCGCGGGCCGGATCTGATTCCCCGGCGCGAATTCGCATGAGTCAAGTGTCCTCGGTAGGAACGGTTCGATCGACAAATGGGGACTGATAACATGCATCTCGTGACACTTACCAAAGGCGTTCCTGACTTTCGGGAGGGCCAGGTATCGTTCGACGAGGATGGCCACCTCGAACGCGGGAAAACACCGACGGTGATGAACCCGAACGACGAGTTCGGGTTGCAAGCCGCCCTCCAGACGAAAGTCAGGCACGGTGGTACGGTGAGCCTGATGAGCATGGGTCCGCCAGGGTACAAGGAGGTCCTCAGAGAGGGGATGGAGTCGGTGTACGCCGACGACCTGTACCTCCTCTCGGATCGGGAGATGGGCGCGGCCGACACGTGGGCAACCGCGATGACGCTGCACGCCGGCCTCGACCAGCTACAGCCGGAACCGGACATCGTGTTCGCGGGATTCAAAACCGCCGACGGTGAGACCGGCCACACGGGCCCCCAGACTGCGTGGTGTCTGGAGTGGCCGACGATCACCCACGTCATCGCGATGGACGTCGATCCGGAGGAGCGGATCGTCCGGGCAAAGCGCCTCGTCGAGGGTGACGTCGAGGAGATCGAGACCGTCGAGGCGGAGCTACCGTGTTTCATCGTCACCGACCCGGAGTTCGAGCCGATCTACCGGAAGGCGTCCCACCGGTTGCGCCACAAGGAACTCCGCGAGGAAACCCGAGAGCGCGCCGCGGAGATCGACCTCGACGAGGAAGTGACCGTCTGGGATGCGGAATCGCTCAACCTCGATCCGGACTTCATCGGCCTGGACGGCTCGCCGACGATCGTCGAGGGTGTCGACCCGATCCCGAAGGCGCCCTCCGAGCGCGAGGCGACGGAGATCGACGCCGCCGATCCGGAGGGTATGACACAGGTGTTCGAGGAGATCCAACCGTACGCCGCCGGCACCGAGGCGGCGGGTGACTGACGATGCCGATCGAACCAAGCGACTACACAGTCGAGGAACTGAAAACGGAGATCGAAGACATCGAGGACATCGAGGGCCTGTGGGCGGCCCTCGAAGCCGAGGAGTCGGGCAAGGATCGCAAGACCGCAAAGGAGGCCATCGAGGGCCGCATCGACGCCGTCAAGAAGACGGCGGCGGACGACGCTGAGGACGAGACGGCCACGAGCGACGAAGAGAGCGGCAGAGACGTCGACGCCCCGCTCGACCCCGGAGAGCACGAGATCGCCGATCTCGGCCCGACGATCCAGGACATCGAGGACCTCGATGGCCTGCAGGCGATTCTCGCCGCCGAGAAAGCAGGCGAGGACCGCGTCCCGGTCAAACAGCTCGTCGAGTCACGCATCGAGAAGTTCGAGGACGACGGCGAGGAGGACACTGGGATCGACCTCGCGGAGGCGAGTCCAGCCGACGTCGCAAACGCCGTCCGTGACATCGACGACATAGACGAACTCAAGGACCTTCTGGAACGGGAACGGGAGGGAGAGGACCGCAACAGCGTCGTCACCCAGATCGAGAACCGCCTCGAGTCCGTCCGGGGCAGCGACGAGGAGGACGGCGACGGGATTGACCACCGCCCCCCCGAGGAGAAACACCCCGAACTCGACCACCCCACCTTCGACAAGCAACACGTCCGGGCCCTGGAGGACGGCGAGTACCGGGACACGTGGGTGTACTGTGAGACCCAGCAGGGCGAGCTGATCGACGTCACGAAGGAGATGCTCGGAAAGGTCAGGGAGCTGGTCGACGACTACAACGAGACCTACGACGAGGAGGAGCGCGTGGTCGCCGTTCTGATCGGCGACGACGTCGAGACACACGTCGAGGAGGTCATCGCGTACGGCGCCGACGTGGTCGTGTACCACGAGGACGACCGCCTCGCGCGGTTCAAGCACAAACTGTACACCGAGATCTTCTGTGACATGGGGCGGGCGGCCGACCACCCTCACGGCCGCGAGACGGAGCCCGCGGACTGGCGCGAGTACGACGAGCCACGATACACTGTGTTTCCCGCGACCAACAACGGGCGGGATCTCTCGGCGCTCGTCCAGGCGGAGTTCGACTCTGGTCTCGCCTCCGACTGTTCGGACCTGTACATCGAGGAGGCGATGATCTCCAACCCCGCGAAGACCGGCGAGCCGGGAACGAACAAGGAGTTCGAGCGCGTCCTCCACATGAAGCGCCCGGACTTCTCGGGATTTGAGTACTCGACGATTCTCTGTCTGGACAAGCCAAACCGGGAGTTCCACCCACAGGGCGCGTCGGTCATCCCCGGGAGCTTCCCGTTGCCCGACCCCGACTACGAGCGGGAGGCCGAGGTGATCGAACACGAGATGCCCCTCGACGACTCCTGGTTCCAGGTCGAGGTCACCGACTACGACCAGCTGTCGGGCGGGGTCGACCTGGCCGGCCACGACACCGTCGTCGCGCTGGGCCGGGGCATCGGCGACGATCCCACGAGGGGGATCGAACTCGGCCTGGATCTGGTGGACGCCCTGGAGGACTGCGATCTCGGACTTTCCAGAGGCGTCATCACTGCCTCCTATGACTTCGAGGGCCACGTCGAGGAGTACGTGACCGAGGAGCGCCAGATCGGCGAGAGCGGCCAGGAGGTCGAGCCCGACGTGTACATCGCGGCGGGCATCTCGGGGGCCGTCCAGCACAAGGTCGGCATGGACGAGTCGGACACCGTGATCGCGATCAACACCGACTCCGACGCCGACATCAAGAACTTCTCTGATTACTACGTCCGGGGGGACCTCTTCGAGGTGCTGCCCCGGCTCACGGAGGCTCTAGAGACGGGCGAGTTGAGCGTCGAGGCGATTGCCGACGGCGGGACGCGAATCGAAAACGCTAGCTCGGACGTGGAGAACACGGATGACTGAACACGAACACTACGAGGCGGTCGTCGTCGGCTGTGGCCCGGGCGGGGCCGCGGCGGCGGCGACCCTCGCACGGAACGGCGTCGAAACGCTGGTGCTGGAACGCGGCGTGGAGGCCGGCTCGAAGAACGTCTCTGGTGGCGTTCTCTACGCCGAGCGCTCCGCACCGTACACAATCGACGATCTGTTTCCCGACTTCCGGGCTGAGGCCTGCGAACGGCCCTGCACCGCGAACTACATCCACAACGTCGCCGGCGACCGGGTGAAGACGTTCGACATCTCGGATCTGCACCACCACGACACCGAGTGGGCCGACATCGTGTTACGCCGGAACATGGACTCCTGGCTACAGAGGCGAGTCCACGAGATGACGGCGGAGACGGGCGGCGGCCTCCTCACCGAAGTGCACGTCTCGGGACTGCTCCGGGACGGCGGTCGCATCGTCGGCGTCGAGACCGACGAACTCGACCCGATAGAGGCGGATCTGGTCGTGGCTGCCGACGGCGTGAACTCCGAACTCGCCCGCGACGCCGGGCTGATGGACTGGGAGGAGCCAGAGGAGTGGTTCCAGGGCGTGAAAGCCGTCGTCGAGATGCCCGAAGACGTGATCGACGAGCGCTTCGACATCGGTTCCGACGAGGGCGAGGCCCACCTGTTCTCGGGCGATCTCTACGAGGGCGTCCGCGGGGGCGGGTTCCTGTACACGAACCGGAACTCCCTGTCGATCGGAAACGTGTTCCACCTCGACTCGATCGTCGAGGAGGAGGTCGAGGTGCACGAACTGCTCGACGCCCTGCTCACCCACCCCCTGATGGCACAGTGGCTCGGCGAGGAGTACACCGAGTCGGAGTACTCCGCGAAACTCGTGCCCGATTCGAAAAAGGCGGCCCATCCGGATCCTCACAAGGACCGGCTCGTGCTGGTGGGCGACGCGGCGGGACAGATGCAGGCACAGGGCCCGATAATCAAGGGGATGAACCACGCGGTCACCGCGGGCGCGCTGGCCGCGGAGGCGTTCGTCGAGGCGAAAAGCCGGGGGTCCCGGGAGAAAGCGGGCCACCTCTACTCCCGGAAACTCGAAGACGAGGAGGTCATGAAGAAGCTTCGCCCGAGCAGTTACCGGGTCACGAGCGCCGTCGCGGAGAACGACGCGGTGACCGGCGTCGTCGACTCCCTCGCGACGTCCCCGGTCGGCCGGGCCGGCGTGCGGGCGCTCTCGGGTGTCATCGAGGGGCTGTACAATTCGCCGACGATGATGTCGATCCTGCCGGACACGAAGACGCCCTACGTCACGGTGCCGACGGTGATCGCCGAGGAACTCGGTGACCGGATCACCGAGGAGAACACGATCGAGCCGCCGGAACTCGGCGACCGCATCGGCGATCTGACCTACGACGTGGGCGAACCCCACATCCGCGTGCTGGACAACTCCTTCGAGGCGTCCGGCGCCGCCGTGAGGGCCTGTCCGGTGAGTTCCATGGAGTACGGCGGCGGGTGTTACCGCCAGGAGACGGTCGGGACGAACGGCTCAGAAGAGCAGGTCGTGAGCCTCGATACCCAGCCCTGCGTGGAGTGTGGCACCTGCGCGATCGTCGCAGACACGGAGTGGACCCACCCCGCGGGCGGCAAGGGCGTGGAGTACGAGCAGGGCTAATACGTTCCGCCGGGCAACGGTCCCGGCAGAGAGTGTTCGTTCGTCGAGGATCTTTACCGACCCGGTGGGGTTTTACTCCTCGGAGAAGTAGACGGCACGATGAGTGACGCGCCGACGCCGGAGGTGTACGAGAGCGGCCGGGGTATGGACGCCCACAACGAGGCCATGCGGGAGATCCGGGCGCGCAACGACGAGACACACCACCCCCGCGAACCGACGCGGGTGTGGATCGACGAAGACCGCACGCCCGGCGGCGTGTACGACTCGCTGACGATCATCTTAAACACCGGCGGCTGCCGGTGGGCCCGCGCCGGCGGCTGTACCATGTGTGGCTACGTCGCCGAGTCCGTCGAGGGTGGGACGGTCCCCCACGACGCACTCATGGAGCAGGTGGATGCCGCGCTGGCCCACGAACAGGCCGAAGCCGAGGACCGGTGTGGCCTGGTGAAGATCTACACCTCCGGATCCTTTCTCGACGAGCGGGAGGTGCCCACAAAGACCCGGCGCGCGATCGCGGAGACGTTCGCGGACCGCGACCGGATGGTCGTAGAGTCGCTGCCGGACTTCGTCGAGCGCCCCAGGATGGAGACGTTCACCGACCGCGGGATCGACCTGGACGTGGCAGTCGGCCTGGAGACCGCGACCGACCGGGTGCGCCACGACTGCGTGAACAAGTACTTCGACTTCGCGGCGTTCGAGACGGCGTGTGAGACGGCCGAGGCGGTGGGTGCGGGCGTGAAGGCCTATCTCCTCATGAAGCCGCCCTTTCTCTCCGAATCGGAAGCGATCGCGGACATGAAGCGGTCGGTCCGGCGGTGTGGGGCGATCGACGCCTGCCACACCGTCTCGATGAATCCCACGAACGTCCAGTCGTTCACGATGGTCGAGGAACTCCACGACGCGAACGGCTACCGGCCACCGTGGCTGTGGTCGGTGTGTGAGGTGCTCGAATCGACGACCGACGTCGACGCCATCGTCGTCTCCGATCCCGTCGGACACGGTTCCGATCGTGGCCCCCACAACTGCGGGGAGTGTGACGACAAAGTACAGCGGGCTATCAAAGACTTCGACCTGCGTGCCGATCCCTCCGTGTTCGAGGAAGTCTCCTGTGAGTGTGAGCGCACCTGGGAGGAAGTGAGAGCGCGGGAGACGGCGTACAGCCTGCCGCTGGCGCGCTGATTACCGGTATCGCGACGCGGCCGCCTCCGAACCCGCTACGCGAATGCCCTGAGAACGCCCTGTCCGTCGGTGCGTCCGAGTTCGGGCAGCGTCGCCCGTTCGGGGTGGGGCATCAACACGGCGACGTGGTCGTTTTCGCCGAGCACGCCGGCGATGTTGTGGGCGGAGCCGTTAGGGTTCGCGGCGTCGGTGACGCTGCCGTCGGCCTCGCAGTACCGGAACAGGACGCGGTTCGCGGCGTCGAGGTCTGCGAGGCGGTCGTCGTCGATCTCGAAGCGCCCCTCGCCGTGGGCGATCGGGAGTTCGAGCACGTCGCCCTCCTCGTAGGCCGCGGTCCAGGGGGTGTCGGCGTTCTCGACGCGGACGTGGACGTGTTCACACCGGAACCGGGCGGTGTCGTTGGTCGTGAACGCCCCCGGTGTGAGCCCCGCCTCACAGCCGATCTGACAGCCGTTGCAGACGCCAAGGAGGGCAAGTCCCTCCGCGACGCGGTCCCGGATCTCATCCATGATCGGGTCCCGGGCTGCCATCGCGCCGGCGCGGAGGTAGTCACCGTAGGAGAATCCCCCCGGAAGGACGACGCCCTCGGTGTCCTCGGGGAGGCCGTCCTTGTACCAGACGAGGTCGGCATCGATTCCCAGATGCCCGAGGGCGCGAACGGTGTCCCGATCGCAGTTCGATCCGCCAAAGCGTATCACCGACACCGTCACCGGTCGACCACCTCGACCTCGTAGTCGTGGATCGTCGGGTTCGCGAGCAGGCGCTCGGCCATCTCCCCGGCCCGATCGGCGGCCGCCGCCTCGTCATCGGCGTCCAGGTCGATCTCGAAGCGGTCGGCGGCCCTGAGATCAGCCAGGTCGAACCCCAGCCGGTGTAGGGCCTGCTCGGTCGTCTCGGCCTCCGGATCGAGCACTCCCTGCTTGAGTCGCACCGTCACGACCGCGGTGTAGGCCGTCATCGGTTTGGATGGCGTCGCGGGGGGCGAAAACCCTTCCGACTCGCGCCGGGGGACATCAACGCATTCGATCCGACGGATATAAGACTTTGACGTGTCAAAATCAGATACGGGATGTTGAGCGACGTGATGGAGGACTACCTCAAGGCGATCCACCATCTCTCGGAGGGGGATCGCGTCTCGACGTCGGAGATCGCGGAGTACCTGGATGTGAGTCCCTCGACCGTGACGAGCATGCTGGCCAAACTCGAGGAGCGCGGGCTCGCTGACTACGAAAAATACGAGGGTGCCGTCCTCACCAAGGAGGGCGAGACGGTCGCTCTGGAGGTGTTGCGCCACCACCGGTTACTGGAGTCGTACCTCGCCGAGCGCCTGGATTACGACTGGGCGGATGTCCATGACGAGGCCGACCGGCTCGAACACCACATCTCAGAGGAGTTCGAGCGCCGGATCGCAGCGACCCTGAACGACCCAGACGTCGATCCTCACGGGGACCCGATTCCGGGAGCTGATCTCGCACCAATCGACGAGGCGGAGACGAGCCGGCTCGCGGACCACGAAACGGGCGAGACAGTAGTCGTCGAGCGCGTGCGGGACCGTGACGGCGAGGAGCTGGACTACCTCGCCGAAGCAGGGATCACACCCGGTACGAGGCTGGAGATCGAAGAAGTTGCGCCCTTCGGGATGGTGACGGTGCAGGTCGACGAGGAGACACAGAGCCTCCCCGAGCGGATCGCTACCTCGATTCGGGTGCGCGCCGTCTCGGAACGCACTAGACCCGAAACCGACGCGTAACGAGGTGGTGATGGCATGAGCGAGGCGTTTCTCACGGTTCTGACGGCTGCGTTCATCGCACAGATCCTGGTTCTTCCGGGCGAGAAGGTCCAGTTCATTATCGCGGGGCTCTCCACGCGGTACAACCCGCTTCTGGTCGTTGCGGCCGCCGGGAGCGCCTTCGCCGGGTGGACGGCACTCGAGATCCTGTTCGGAGAGGCGCTCAGGCGGGCGGTGCCGGCCGTCTATCTCGATGTCTTCACCGCCGGACTGTTCGCTCTGTTCGCGGTCATGCTCGTCCGCTCGGCGCCGGCACCGGGCGAGTCAGTCGCGGACATGGGCGAGTCAACGGCGAAAACGAGGGAGGGGGTGCCAGCCTCCACTGAAACCGACGGCGGCGTGGCGTCGCCCGCTGGCGAAGCCGCCGTCGGGAGTGGCGCCCCTGACGTGTCGATTCTCGGGTGGTCCGTGCCAGATCGGCTGGGCGGGTTTCTACCGATATTCGCCTTGATGGCTGCGGGGGAGTTCGGCGACAAGACCCAGTTGGTCACCTTCGGTCTCGCCGCACAGTACGGCGCACACCCGGGGATCTGGATCGGCGAGATGCTCGCGATCATTCCCGTGAGCCTCGCGAACGCCTACTTCTTCCACCGCTACGCCCACCGCGTCAGCCTCCGGAAGGCCCACTACGCCGGCGGCGCGATCTTCCTGTTTTTCGGCGTCGACACCGCCCTGAGCATCCTGACGGGGTTCTCCGTCTGGGAGACCGTCGTCTCGACGGTTTCGGAGGTCATCCTCGCGCTGGTATAAGAGCGGTGGCGTGACCGCGTTCATCGCGGGTTCCGGTCGGCCCCCCAGCTCGAGAAACCATCAGTTTGTTGCGCTCTACGCCATGGAAAAATCATGGTAGACATTGACAGACACATTTAGAAATGCTTATTACAAACCGCGTCAGACGTATGGCTTGCGCGGTGAACGAGCCGGGCCAACTGGACGGTTCGCCGAAGATCGCACACGCGAGAAGCGGCGGGCTGGGAACGGTCGTCGAAATCATAAGACGGCCGGTCCGAAGCAGAACCACACCACACCGGAGCTGTCCCTTCCGGAGGGGGCAGGAAAAGGCCACCTACCGCTGGGCGTGAAAACGGCCGGTGGGAAGCCGGCGCGAGCCGGAAGGGTCGTAATGGAGGTGGGGAAAACGTCTGCAGTCCGGGTCCAGCTCGTTGCCGCGCTTAACTTCATTCACAACCGACCAGCCCCGGGCCCGTCAGGTCACGGAGAGGTGGGTGTCTGAGCGCACTACCGGGCAGACGCGCGCTCTACGGGTCGGCCGATGTATACTGTCGGACAAAAAAATACGGGGCAGTGAGAGCAGTCCCGGCCAGCGTCGACCGCTCGTGGGCGGGAAGGAGGTCCCAGCGATACTACACCGGAATTCGCTCACAAGCGCCGTACCGATGCGTTCGCCTGCCCCGTCGTCTCTCGGGAGGGCCCGGACTGAGAGTGGCCCGACTGCCCGCACTTCCGCTCCCGGTCCACACAAAAAGAGTGCAAGCGCTGCGGACTGGCGGAGCGCCGGATGGCCCACGACTCCTACGCGCGGATCACAGACGATGTCGAGCCCGATCCGGAAGCCATCGCGGCACGCGAGGGCCGAAAGAGCGAGGAATTCGACGAATTCGGCTTCGACACCGCGGCCGAACGGTTCGACGACGACGGGTGAGCCCAGTTGCTCCGGGGCCGCTGCCGGAACCCTTCTGTCGATCCAGTCCCGGATAGGCGTATGGAAGACTACCGGACCACGGCAGTCGGGGCACTGGCCGACCGCGAGTACCAGAACGCGGGAGACGCATACACCCGTGCGGGCTGGGACCAGCTCGCCGAACCCCGTGAGGGCCGCTCGCCCTTCGAGGCCGACAAGAAGGGGTGGGTGGGTAGGGCCCTGCAGCAACAGCTTCTCTCGGGGCTGTGTTACCGCGTCGCCGGAGTAGAAGACCGCGCCACCCGCCGGGCCTGTGAGGGAATTGCCGTGACCCGCGATCTTGAGCACGCGCTGGACCGCCCCGGACAGCACGCCTGCCTGCGGGAGTTCGTCGCGGACTTCCGGGTCGTCGGTGGGCTGGAGAACGTCGACGCAGCGTACGAGGCGGCCGAGTCGGCCTACCGGTCGGCCGGCGACGCGGTCACCGCCCCACGGACGGTGGCGACGACGCCGCTGTTCCAGGCGGCCGCAGCCCCGCTCAAGCAGGTCGCGAGGGGACTCTCGAACGGCGAGATTGCGGTGTCGTGGGAGGACCTGCACGGGCCGGATCCGAACGACGCCGGGGAGTTTCTCGCCCGCCGCGTCGGGTACAAGCGCCAGCGGTTCCCGGGCCTCCTTGAGGGTGCCATCGAGGCCGGGACGCTGGCAGCGCCACGTGGGACGACCGCGTACGACAACGCCAGTTTCCGGTGTCCGAACTGCTCGGCGACCGACGTCAACTGGGTTCGCGACCACGTGCTCTGTCTGCGCTGTTCGACGCCGATGGTCGAGAAGTGATAAGGACGGATGTAAGTCTTTACCGATGCGCTCGCGTGAGGTCGGCGGATTCGACCGATATCCGCCGGCTCGGCGAGCGCACGACGAAAACAGTCACATCCGTCCTTATAATAAAAGCCGCCGTGGATCGGTCAGTCCGACTGGATGCGCGGCGCAAGCATGAACGTCACGGAGCCGTCGCCTTCGGCGATGTCGAAGTGGAGTTTGACCGGGAACTCCTCGCCCAGGTCGATGGTGACCTCAGCCGCCTTCGGGACGGCTTTGTTCATGTCCTTGAGATAGTCGAGGCTGAAGAGCGATCGGGCGTCCCCGGCAGTGAGGTCGATGAGGTCGCCGCGTTCGAGTTCGAAGTGGACGTCGTCGGTGTCGCCCTCGGCGTCGACGTAAAACAGATCTTCGTCGTCGTCCACGCCCAGGGCGATGTGGTCCGAAACCATGTCGGCGGCCGTGACCGCCCGGTTGATGTCCCGACCCTCGAGAACGATCCTCGCGGGGAGATCCAGATCGGGGAGGTCGGGTTCGTCACGGATCGAGTCGGGGTCGATCAGGGCGAGGGTGTACTCCAGGCCGTCGGTCCGGATGTGGAGTTTGCGTGTCTCCTCGTCGAGATCCAGGTGGACGAGCGTACCCGACTCGGCCATGCCCGCGATGTCCTCGAGCCGGGAGAGGTTGACGCCGATGACGCCACCGTCGGCCTCGTACGACTCGAACGCCGAGGCGGGCAGAGAAAGATCGACCATCCCGACGTTGGCAGGGTCGACCGCCCTGACATCCAGGCCCTCCTCGTTCAGGTGGATCTTGCACTCCTCGACCAGGACCCCAACGGAGTCGAGCGTCTCCTGTAGAACCTCCGCCTCGACGATAGCGGCGAACATGTCGTCTCACCGTACGAACAGACGGGATAAAAAGACTCCCGTTCCACGGTGGAAGT
>JBDGQL010000151.1:0-23985 GCA_042219105.1 Karumarchaeum halophilus (SeqCode)
GACTGCGATACGATCGTGTTCGAGGACCTCTCGGAGATCCGCTCGCGGATCTCCAACGGCAAGAAGTTCCAGCAGTGGGCGTTCCGTCGTCTGTTCCAGTATGTCGAGTACAAAGCCGAAGGCGAGGGACTGACCGTCGAGCAGATCGACCCAGCCTACACGAGTCAGCGATGTAGCAAGTGCGGCACGACTCTGGAGGAGAACCGCGATGGGAACGCGTTTCAGTGTCTGAAGTGTGGCTACGAACTGCACGCGGACTACAACGCCGCAAAGAACATCGGGATGAAATACGTCCGGCGCGGGCCAACGTCTCGCGCCGGACGGGCCAGCAGTCACCTGGCCCTGAAGTCAGGGACGGTGAACGGGAACGGGCGATACAGCCCTGCCTCCTCGGAGGCCTGACCGGGAGTCCACTGACAAGCTCCGCCCTTCAGGGCGGAGAAGGTGACATGTGCCGTCCTCGTAGACTGTGATTTCGATTGTCTTGCCACACTCCATGCAGTCTCGTTCGGTTGTGCGTTTCTCTGCGTCCTCATCACTCATCTTCCGAATCCTCACTCTGCCGTTCCTCAAGCATCTCCTGAAGGCGGTATGCCTCACCATGGGCGACAGGGTACATCGTGGCCCGAACCAAACTGAGTACCCTTTCAGCCTGTTCTACGAATTTCGGATCTGGATGATCTGGATGGTCGGACTCATCAATGTCGCACAGATCCTCACGGTCCTTTTTGTTTGCTGTGTTCCCCTCGGCGATGTCCTCAATCTCTCGAAGGACACCCTCAGGTACCTCGGGCCGCTCCTCGTTTTCGCTGTCGTCCTCACTCGCCGTCATCCGCGTCCTTGTTCACCCGCGCACGGATCTCGTCGCTACTGTACGTTTGCCCCTCGCCCGTCCGCAGCTGGTGCTCGCTCGTCGCGATGTCCTTCCACCCGGCGCGGGAGAACGAAGGATGTTTCACGGCGTCGCGGAGCGCCCATCGAATGAACTCGCTTCGGGACGGAAAATCCTCGGCGCGCCACGTTGCGTCGAGATCGTCCAGGAACGCCTGCGGGACCTTTAGTGTGACCGTGGTCATATCGGGGTCGTCGTTTGCCCCAACGTCGGAACCGGACATACAGGCGTATTATCTCCGTGTTATCAAAAGTATTGCCTCTGTCCGAGGACAGTGGCTTCGCCGCATCGGGTGTGAGCACCGATTTCAGGTCCGTCGTATCCTGGGTGTGACGGGCAGTGTTAACTTAAGCCGTGAGAGGAGAGCCAGACCGCCCTCGCGTGGCTCCGGTCCCGCGGCTCGCTGCGCGCTTCGCTCCACGCGGTCGCTCTAGTGCCTGCATCACCGGGGTTCCCGGAGCAGGGCGGGACCGTGCGCTCGTCGACGGCCGGCGACGCAAGGACCGCAGGCCGGCGGTCAGGCCGAGGACCGCAGCGAGATTCGCACGAGCGAAGCGAGTGCGAGCAGGGAGCGGGAGGTGAGCGAGCGCCAGCGAGCGAACGGGAGCGACCGTGCGCCCGAGGCGAGCGCACGGGGGCTTTCTGGGTCTCCCCACCACTCACTAAGTTAACGGTGCCGAACGCTCCTGGCGCACATGGAAAACAAACGTACCAGCCGGACACGCCCGGAAAATCTAATACAATACGCGTACAATTCTCGTACGTGCCCGTCGACTTCGAAACACACCAACCCGGAAACCCGCGGGTCGACCTGTCGGAAGGGACCAACGCGAGGCGATTGCTGGAGTTCCTGTTGGAGACGCCGACCGTCGGATACACGCCAGCTGAATTGGCAGAAGAAACAGGGGTCCCCCGTGGGAGTGTTGGACCGACGCTGAACCGGCTCGAAGCCGCGGGCCTCGTTCGTCACAAGGAACCGTATTGGGCAGCCGCGGAAGACGACCGGATCGCAGCAGCGACGGCTGCCTTCATTGGGGTCGAGACGGCAGCCTCCACGTACAGTGATGACTGGTACGCTCAGAATGACGGGTGGGATGAGGAGGTGCCCGACCTGCGCGACGAGGACCAGAAGTGACCGCAATCCAGCGGATCGATCGCCACGTCCCGGAGACGCCTGGAAGGGTCTGGCACGTTCCGGACGGGTGGATATGAGTTGTGTCCTCTGGTATACGGGTCGACAGAACTGTTGATAGAATTAGCCTCCACCGTACCCGGCGAATATCTATCAGGACTTCTGTCGACCCGTATAGGGAATGCACCGCCGATGCTGTTTTACCGCGTGCCCGACAACGGAAGCCATGAGCCAGATGGCGACACGTATTGTCCGGAATCCCGAGGTGATGGGGGGTGAGCCTGTCATCGAGGGCACCCGCGTCACGGTGCTCCGGATCCACGCGCTGGTCCACGAGCGCGAACTCCCGCCCGCGGAGGTCGCCTCGATGCACGACCTCGATGTCGAGGCCGTGCAGACGGCACTCAACTACTACGAGGCGAACCCGGATGTCGTCGAGGAGGTCGAAGCGTGGCGCGAGGAAGTGAAGCGACGCTCGCTCGAGGGGGACGCGACAACCCTCGACGAGATGGGGCGGGAGCACGAGGAGGACTCGGGTGGCGCTTCGACTCCTGATTGACGAGAACCTCGATCCCGGGACGGCTCAGCTACTCCGAAACCGGGGTTTCGACGCGACGCACGTCGAAGCGGAACTGGGTAAGGGAACCCACGACGGCGATATCGCGACGTACGCCCGGAACCACGATCTCGTCGTCGTGACGAATGACCGCGACTTCTGTCGGCCTCAATTGAATCGAGGGATCCACGTCGTTATGGTAGCCGATGACGCCGCGGGAGCGTCGACCGTGAGCGACGCCATCAAAGAGCTGTCCGGCTACGTCAAGGACCAGTCTGACCTCGAGAACGTGACGTGGATGTGAGGCACTTCGTTACTCCTGGCGGTCGAGAACCGTTAAGACCTCTTCCGCGAAGTCGTCGAACCGGCTCGGATCCTGCAGGTGTTCGTACACCCGATCGGCTTGGATGTCGTCGTACTCGTGGACGAGGACGTTCCTGAATCCGGCCATTTCGATCATCTCCTCCGCCGTGTCTCCGGGGAGTATCCCCTCTTCTTTGAGGATCTCGAACAGATCGCCGTAGTTCTCCGGCTCCCGGAAGCCTCCTGTGGAGACGATATGGCCTGCGATATCGATCGAGGCCTGAATCGCCTTCTCGAACCGTCGCTCGACGATGTCCTGGCGGTCTCGATCATTGCGATACGCCTCCAGAGAGCAGTCCTGTTTCTCCCGGAGCCCACGGAGCGCTTCTTCGAGCGCGCCCAGCTTCGAATGGACCCTATCCGGGTCGACCATACTCGCCCTCCTCGATTCTGCACCGGAGGGCATCCTGCCAGGCGGACTTCACCGGCTGAAAGTCGAGTTTGCGGAGTAACGCTTCCGTTTCCCGCTCGGTCAACGCTGACTCCTCGCCGATCAGTAACTCTCCCTTCGAGAGGATGTCGTACCTCATCGCAGGCGAGGCCCGATCCAGATCGACCAGGTCGATCGCCTCGATACCCGTCTGCCGCGTTAGCTCCGCGACCATCTCGTCTAAATACTCCGGGCGTTTCGGGTCGGGGACGTCCGCATGAAACGCCACGGCAAGGTCGAGATCGCTCAGTCGATTGGTCTCACCGGTGGCTCGCGAGCCAAACAGTACTGCCAGCTCAAGTGGATACGGATCGAGACACTCGATCAGCGTCTCTGTATCTATCGGCTGACACTCTTCCACTGCCTGGCCAACGAGCCGCATGGGCTTGACTACGCCCGAGGCCGTAATCAATCCTCTGGCTCCGTCTGGTCGATACGAGTTCCGCCGTGCGCTCCTGACCGTACAGCACCGACCCATCGTCCTCCAGTTTTATCGCACCGGCGATCACCGGAATCAGGGGCGAGAGCGCCACCAAGCCCCCGTACGCAAACACGATATCGAACGCTCGTTTCACTATCCGTTCCTGCCAGTCCGAAGGCTCGACGTCGATCTCCAGCAACTCCTTCTCGGGATCAACATTGATCAAAACACTATCGGCCTTCTCGCGACGGATCACTGCGGCCACGCCGTGATCGTGACACGTCCCGAGCGCCCCGAAGAACTCCTCTCGGTCGGTCTCGCTGAAGGCGAAGGCCGCGGTGTCGATCCCGTGGCCCTCGATGACCGCCCCGAGCCGGGAGAGCCCCCCGACGCGACCCCGGGTGCCGATCCGCTCTACGACCTCCCCGTCCTGCTTCCCGATCACGACCCCGCCGTCGGCGCGAACGCTCGACGGGCCCACGTAGCCCACGGGGTCGACGTCGAGCGCCTCGTACACCCGCCGGATCTCCGCCACGTCGTCGCCGACGATCAGCGTCCGGTCGCCGCTCCCGTCGGGCCGCCGACGAATGACCACGAACCACGCCGGCAACACAACGAGCAACGTCCCCACGAAGACCAGCAACACCCCCCGCGGGAGGGTAGTCGAAGTACCCCAGCGTCGAAAGCGCCAGGCCCGCCACGGCGACGCGGAACATATTTCGGGACTCTTGACGTACTATATGTACGGATGCCCGAGCAGGCCCACGGGATCGTCGACGCCAACAAATCGGAACTCCACGACGAGCCCCATCTCGAGGGGAGTCGCATCACGGTGTTGCAGATTCACGATCGCGTCAAGGGGCGCGGGCTCGACCCCGAAACTGTCGCGGACCGCTACGATCTCCCAGTCGCGGACGTCTACCGCGCGCTCACCTACTACTACGATCACACGGAAGAGATGGAGCGCGTTCGCGAGCAGCGTCAAGACGCCGTCGAGACGGCTCGCGAACGAGGTGTCCCGACGCTGGCCGAGGATCGAGAACGACGCTCCGAGTAGTCTCTCGATGGCATATACTGTCGGACAGAAGTATTGATAATTCGAAGGCCCCCCGTTCCGGGGGTTCGATTATCAATGTCTCCCTCCGACAGTATACCGGATTCTCTGCGACGAAAACGTCGAACCGGCGACAGTCAGGGAACTCGAATCCGCCGACATCCGGGCTACGCACGTCACCACGGCACCCGGCTCGGGGAGTTCTGACGAAGAAATCGCGGACTACGCACGTTCGAACGAGTACATGCTCCTGACGAATGACGATGATCCTCGATGATCGCCCCGAGCCGGGGAGTCCCCGCGGGAGCCGACGGGAGAAACCGATCGAGTGCGGAGAACGACAGCCCGTTAGGACACATATCCCACCCATAGCAAAGATATATGATCTCCCGGGGTGTAGCGATGGTATGACCGAGACGGAGTTCGAAAACCGATGGACGGAGGAGCGGACGACGTTCCAGCGCGTCTACGACGTGATCCTCGGCACGCAATCCTGGCTACCCGCCCAGGAGATCGCCGAGCAGTGCGCATGCTCCGAGACGGGCGCCCGGGACGCGCTCGAACAGCTCGTCGAGATGGGGATCGCGCGGCGCCGGGAGGGCCGTCCGGCGACCTACCGACGAAACGACGCCTACCTCACCTGGAAACGCGTCGAGCGCCTGGCCCACGAGTACCGACCGGCGGAGCTTCGCGAGCGGATCGACGCGCTGATCGAGGAGGACGACGCCCTCCGGGAACGCTTTGGCGTCCCGGATCCCGACGTGGTCACGAGCGGTGATCTCCTCACCGAAGACCACGACGCCATCCACGAGCACTGGGAGGCAGTTGGCGAGTGGCGGACGGTACGCCGGGATCTCCGTGTCCTCCGGCGGGCCCTCGATCGCGCCGAAGCGAGCTCCGGTGACGGCGTGCGAGCGTGACGGCGGACGAACGACCATCCGGGGCGCTTGACGTCGCGACCCTCGGCGTACTGGGTCGACGGGCGGGTTCACATCACCTCGGCGTCCTGTTTGCCGTTCTCGAATGGATCGAGGGGCGCGTCGAGACCCTCCGGGCGGGGTAACTGATCCAGTGGTCGGTGTGGGTTCGACGACGGGTCGAACCGCACCGTTCACAATGGGCGTCCGGCGTGTGTCACAGATTTATTTCTGTCGAGCGCGAATCCGGCGCATGGCGAGCATCGTCACCGACGAGGCGATCCGGTCGGGAGACCCCCGGATCGATGGGACCCGGATCACCGTCCTCGACGTCAAACGCCGGGTCATCGACGGGCACGAGGACCCCCACGTGGTTGCCGGCGAGTACGACCTCGCCACGGCGGACCTCGTTCGAGCGCTCGCGTACTACTACGATCACCGAACGGAACTCGAGCAACGCGAACGGGACGGGGCTACCACACGACGCGAGGGGGAACAGCGAACGCGCGAACGACTCGCCGGCGACGCATCCGATCCAGATTAAACAGCTAAGTAATTCAAGTCGTCCGGACGATATCGACATCCATCAGCTGGTGGATCGGGCTCTTGTCGAAATCGTTCTTGTTTGCTGTGGCGAGCGTCCCGTCGTGCTGGCGGGCCGTTGCCGCCACGAGCAGATCCCCCGTATCGAGGGATGTGCCCGCCTCCCCGAGGAGGCTCTCGATAGTTGCAGCTTCGAGGCTCGTCTCCGAGTCGATCGGCGTGACCTCGTTTACGATCTCGGATTCGAGTCGCCGGAGTTGCGCTTGTTGTCGGGAACGAGGATAGAAGCTCGCGAACTCGTATGCGACGAGTGCCGAGATCGCCCACGGATCCGTACTGTGTTCCTTGAGGTAGTCGACGACGGCGGGATCCGGATCGGGGCGTGCAAACCTGGCCAGGACATCGTTGTCGAGAAACAGCATGCGAACCAGTCAGGACCCATCCAGGTGCGCGTTCGTCCGGTCGCGTCGCTCCCCGAGGGAGTCATCAACTTCCGAACGGGCCTCGCGCATGTGTTCTTCGATGCCGTCCTCGGCGAAGCCGGCCAGCTGTTCGACGTCGGCCTCCGTTCGATCGACCGCGAGACGCGCCAGCAGTTCGTCGAACGTCTCCCCGGGGCGCTTCACGGCTTCGAGTGCCCGCTTCGTCTCTTCGGTGATCCTGATCGACGTACTCATGCCGAATACATTGTATTCGGCCCTGGTAAACGTATCGCTGCTCCCGCTGGCACCGCCGAGTTAGGATCGACGAGGAGACCGTGAAGAACGGACCGGCCTCGTGGGTCTTCAGTTCCGGAAGACGGTCCTGCTCGCTCCGCTGTCGTTCGAGAGAGCGAAGTTCTCTCGTGCTGATGAAAGACTCCGCGAGTCTTTCGAACCACGCGGACTATGACGTCCCGCGTCCCGGTCGTCCTCGAAAATCGCCTCGCGATTTTTTGACTCTCAGAAGTCAAAATTTCTGAAAACTTCGCTCCCGGGACTCCCGCTGCTCGCTGCCCTCCTCACTGCGTTGTCGCGCGAATCAGCCGATTTGAGAACGGTGCTCGGCCGGGCGAGACTCGCTGCGCTCGTCTCACTCCGTCCCGACTCCCGTCGGTCGCCGGAATCGTCGCCGGGGATTCTAGAGCAACTCGAACCACGATGTACCCCTCGCGTTCCTCGACGCCGGGCTGGTCGGGATCGTCCCGCCCCGTCAGCACTGTCACCTCGTGGTCCATCGCGGCCTGGTCCCGGCTCATCGCGTGGACGTGGTAGCAGGCGCCGCCGTTCTGCTCGGGGTAGACGTTCTGTGCGACCCGGAGGATGCGCATCTACCCCGGACGTGTCGGACGTGGACTATGAAGCTCCCGGATCCCGCCCGGGACCGGGGCGCCCCCGGGGAGTATAGTTCCGACGGGTCGCACCTGCGCGAACGGGGCTGGGGGCTGTCGCTTCGTCGCCACCGGGCCACACTCCCCGGGTAACGATTGGAGAGTGTTTCACACGACCCCGGGATCAGGAATCCACCCGGTAATGGTTCTGAACGAACCGATCGGCGTAGACCCGCCAGTTCGACAGCAGATCGGCTCGGGCATCGTCGTAGGTGTAGCTCTGGCCGAGCCAGTCTTTGGGCTGGTCCGGGAGATACAGCCGGTCGAAATGTGGTTCGCCGTGGGTCGTGTCGATTCGCGCGATCTCGACGTGACTCTCGTAGGGGATGTCCGGCTGGAAGTGGACGGTGATCCCCCACTCCTCGGCATCGGTTGGGATCGAGAACGAATCGAGCGACGCGGGATCCGGTTCGACGAAACTCGTCAGGAAGAAAATCCCGTCCCTGGTGGGGCGGGAGATTCAGCGTGCGCAGCCTGTGCATCTAGTAGCGAACTGGCTCGATGACGATGGTGTCGTGTTTCAGCACCGGACGCTTCGGCGTTCCCTCACCCTCGCCCTCGTACTCGATGACGTCGAGTTCGGCGAGACGGTGCAGATCCTTGCTGACTGCACCCTTGTCCCGGTCGAGCGAGCGAGCGAGCGCACTCACCGATCCGATGTCCGCGCCGTGCTGATCGAGGTGGTCAACGATCTCCCGGCGGCCGTCAGTAAGGACGTCGCGCCCGTTCTCCCGACGAACGACCAGCACGTCCGTGTACCCCTCGGCGTTGAGGGCCGCAGCGAACTCGTCCTGCTGGAGAAGCCGCTCACTTGATTGCTCACTCTCCGTTCCGGGAGACTCCGAACCGGACGTGGACATACCGTTTCTTATTACCTCAACGGTCATAAATCTGTGGGCATAGTAACCAGGGCCGCGAAGAAAACGAGGTGTGATGTGAACGTCCTCGATTCATCGTTTCTGATCGACTACGAGAGCGGGGATTTCGACGCCGCAACGTTCCTCCAGGCGAACGCCAACGAGGAGTTTGTCACTCCCTCGACAGTGTACACGGAGTATTTCCTGGGAGAGGCAAACGCGGCTCCGGAGCCCGACCTCCCGGCGGTTCGTGCGGAAATCGAGTGGGCAGAGGTCCGGGCCGTCACGAAGGAGACTGCCGACCTCGGCGTCGAAGCCGTCGCGAAGCTCCCGGCGAACGCGCCCCATCTCGACGGCGTCGATGCGACGGTCGTCGGAGTCGCTCGGGAGGTCGGCGCGCCGATCGTCGCCGGCGAATCCGATTTCACACACGACGCTGTCCGGGATCGGTTGCAGGTGGAACTGTACAAGACACCACCGGACGACTGGAACGAAATCGGCTGATCAGTCCGCCGCCTTCTCTTCGGGATCCTCGCCACGGAGCACCGCTACCCCATCGACGACGACCATCCACACCTGCCGGATGACGATCGCCACATCGTCCCGGAGTGACTGCTCCCGGATGTACTCAATGTCATAACGCAACTTCTTCGCCGGCTCGTGTCCCGTCACGTCGTTGATCTGTGCCAGTCCGGTCAGCCCCGGCTTGACGAACCAGCGCTGGCGCCACCGGAATACCTGCTCTTCGATGTCCGAATCTAGCTCTGGACGCTCAGGCCGAGGGCCGACGACGCTCATATCTCCCACGAGGATCGACCACAGCTGGGGAATCTCGTCCATATGCGTCTTCCGTAGCAGCCAGCCAACGCGTGTCACACGCGGATCGCGCTCCCCCCTGTCCTCCTCGCTCAGTTTCGCGCCAGTAATCTCCTCGGCGTTCTCGACCATGCTCCGGAACTTGTACACGGTGAACGTCTCCCCGAGTTCCGCAGTACGATCCTGCCCGTACAGCACCGATCCACCGTCCTCCAGCTTCACCGCGGCCGCGATCACGAGAATCACCGGCGAGAGCACGAGCAGCCCAGTTGCGGCGAACCCGATGTCGAACAATCGCTTCACCGCTCGATCCTGCCAGTCCCAGGGCTCGATGTCGATCTCCACCAGTTCACTCCCGGGGTCGTCGCTCACCAGCACGCTGTCTGCACGCGTCCGGCGGATCACCGCGTCGACGCCGTGATCGTGGCAGGTCTCGAGGGACCCGAAGAACTCCCCGCGGTCGGTGTCGGCGAACGCGAAGGCCACGGTGTCGACCTCGTGATCGCAGATGACGTCACTGAGCCTCGAGAATCCGCCGAGCCGGGACAGATCCACGACCGGAGGCTGCTTTGCCGTTGCTCCTGCTATCTCGACCCCGCGTACGAGTTCTCCGCCATCGGTGCGTGCAGCCTCCGGACCGACGTACCCCACCACCCCAGAATCAAGCGCGTCGTACACCCGCCTGATCTCCATCGGGTCGTCCCCGACCACGACCGTACATTCCCGCTCCCCGTTCGGGACTCGCCGGATCGCAACGAACCACAGGGGTAGCGCAACGCACAACGTGGCCACGAGGGTCAGCAACACGCCCTGTGGGGGTCCGTAGGAAAATCCGAAGTATCCGAGCGTCGCGAGCCCCGTCCCCGCCAGGACGACCCGCTTCTGTGCGCGAAAAATGATCGAGAGGATCCGCCTGGGCTGGGGCTTGTACAGCGGTGCGACCGCCGCCCCGATCACTACCAGCGTAACGAGCATCGCGAAGAGAAACTCCCCGCCGTCCAGTACGGTTGGCTGGAAGTTCCAGACCAGCGGGACGTGGGTGGTAACCGCTTCCTGCACCGGGCGCGCGTTCGCCACCACTAGCGCACCCGACGTCAGGGCAGCAGTTCCAACAGCGCTCCCGACCCGATATCTCTTCCCGGAAAGCATCCAGTTATATCGGCAACGCCAAAACATATAAGGTTTTACCGACGTTGCTCGGGGTAATATACCTATAATTATAATGGATAAAAAATTTTTAAGTACAGTTCACTCTCTCAATTTTCGCTATGTCTCGGTGTCGTCCCTCGAAAATGACCTCGGCGCGCCTGACGTCCCACTCGAAACCTGTCCGGTCCCGCAAGAGGCAAGTCACCCGGCGTGCACGATTGAGGTATGCCGCTGATCGATGAAAATGGGCGCCTCCTCCGTCTCGTGAACGTCATCGATCTCCTCGCCGTCCTGCTCGCAATCGCCGTCGTCGCGGCAGGGAGTTCCCTCGCGCTATCGAGCGCCGTTGCCGGTCCCCTCACGGCAGTCATCGCCGTCGCTAGCTCTTTCGGACTCGTCCTCGCGAGCAAGTGGTACCACGACGTTGAGTGGGGGACAGTCACCGACGCCGCCCGCGACGCGCGGCCATCGCTGCCGTCCCAGCCGATCCGGAGTGTCTGGAACTGGCTGACTGCCGAACCGGATCCCGACGTGATCGTCATCGACCTCAGAGAAACGCTCACCGTCGGTCCGATCATCGTCGTCCTCGATCTGATCGTCGAGCGCCTCGCCCGACTGTACCGCGGCTCAGCCGTGGAACGCGTCTTCGTCGGTCTCGGCGCCCGTCTCCGAGCGGTTGCTGACCGGACTGGACTGTCGACTGTTGTCGCCAAACTGTTTTCAGTCCCTGACCCACCGGAAAGCGATCAAGAGTGAGCGTCCAGGTGACCGAGGCCGCGACGACCTACGACGGGCGGATGCAGATCCAGAGCCGTACCGGATCGGACTTGAGAGGGTTCGCGATGAGTTCATCGATGACCGCGACTGCACGCGGCGCAGTCGTCGACTACGCCATTCACACGCTGTCCGCGTGCGTGCGCTGCCAGCCACCACCCCGCTTTCATTCAGACTGACCAAACAACTCTCGGACGGTCGTAAACTCCACGTACGGGCGAACGAGATACCACGGCGAAATCAGCACCGCTCCGAGCGCGTTCGCATAGGCGTCACCGACCGAAAAGTATCGTTCCGGCACGAGAGACTGTCCGAACTCGATGCCGACCCCATAGATGACCACCGTTCCAATCACGAAGGCAGCAACGTACCGGCGCTTGACGCTCCAGTCGGCGGTCGCGTATGCGAGCGCCCCGCCGAAGACGGCGTACGTGGGCGGCGGCGTGAGTATCGACGTATAGAAGATGAACCCCGATACGCAGGCAACGAACAACCACCTGATCCACGCGGGCAACAGCGGTACTCGCACGTTCGTGGCTCCCTCAGAGGAACCAGCGAGCGCCGCGATTCATGAGCGTGTTGATTTCGCCGATCAAGATTCCCAAAGACGCAGGGAAATCCGGGCCTGTCCGCGCTTGGCGATCACCTCGCCGGAATCGTCAGGAAGTAATGACCTGAGTTGTCGGCTTTCCCCGTCGTGTACACTACCTGATTCGACATCCGCCAGTCGGCGAACCGATCGTGCGGCACCCGCGCCGGCGTCCGTGGATACTGGTGGACACCCCGACTCGTCCAGGCCGGCGTCGCGAGCACCGGCACGTCCGGTGGACTTCCCCCCCGAGACCACGTCGCGACCGGTCCGACGCTGGAGCCATTCCCGTAGTACAGGCTCCCGATGCGCCGTACCGGCCCCTCGCTCGCCCACTCCCCATCCATGTTCTCGGCGGCAAACCCCGTCCCGGCGACTTCCTGTGGCATCGCCGTCCCCGGAATGGACGCGGTGTCGAGTGCCATCACGCCTAGCGGCGCAGTCAGGACCGCACCCAAAAGCACGACGACGAACGCAACCCGACCGAAGCGACGCCACCGAACGCTCCCTTCGATACCGTCGGTGAACCGCGTCGCGACGAACCCGCCGGCGATGACCGCCGCCGGCAGGTGCGCGAACGTCTGTACGCGAAGCATTGCGTCGAAGAGATCGGGCGAGAGCCCCGCCGTCAGAAAGTAGTTCACGAGCACCACGGGCGCGACGAACAGTCCCAGCACGGCCGCGCCGCGCCCGGCTCGATCCCCGACCCGGTCGACGCCGAGTGCGGCGGCTACGATCACCCCGAGCAGGGGCACCACGAGCGCCAGCAGGAGCGGCGGCGTCGAGACCGTTGCAGTGTACACCGGCGTCGTCAGATTCACTCCAAGAAGTCCGACCCACAGCAGGAGCACCCCGCCGACGACCGCCCGCTGGATCCGCGCGGAGGTGCGGACGAACCAGACCACGCCCGCGGTGAGCAGTACGACCCAGGCCCCGAGCAACCGGGGCTGTGCCAGCAGCCGGTCAGTATAGGAGAGAGTGAGCGCCGGCGTCTCCAGTGCCAGCCAGTAGTACCCAAGCGCCGCCACCAGCCCGAACAGCAGTCCCCCGAACGCTCGCAGGCCCACCGAGAGCCGCCAGCCGGCCGCCGTGTGGATAATCGCGATCACGCCCAGGGTCAGGAGCGTGATCGTCGAACTCAGCGAGTGCGTCGCCGGCAACACGAACAGGACGACACCGGTCAGCACTCCCCATCGCGGCCGCCGCGTCCAGAGCCACCGGTGGAATGCATACGCCACCAGCGGCACGAACAGCAGCCCCAGAATCTCCTCGTCAGGTACCCCCGAGCGCCGGACGAACAGCCCTTCGAGCGCAAGAAAACCGCCGGTCAGCGCCACGCCAATACGGGCCTGTCCGGCCGCTCCTCCCCAGCCAACCACCACGAGCCGACGAACGAGCACGACCGCCATCAGTACGATTCCGATCCCGAGTAGCGCGCTCAGGGGCTGCAACAAAACGAGCGCCTCCACCCCGAGCACCTCGCGGACGCTCCCGAGAAACGACGCCATCACGACCCGATCCCAGTCGATCGGCGCCGGGACCGCCCCCGAGGCGTGGATGAGTTCCACCCACCGCACGTAAAAGAACCCATCCAGCGTCGCGGGATAGGGACTCCAGTGGAGGATCGCACCCCGCGCCAGCCCCGCCCAGAGCAGGACGACGGCGAGCACTTTCACCGTCCGCCCGTCGGCGCGCATCATCCCTCGACCTCCGTTTCGTGCGACGGTAGCCCATCATCCTGATCGGGCACCCGCTGTGTCGAGGCGGTCACCAGCGCGCCCGGACTCACCCGAAGCACCCACCACGCCGCGATCACCGAACTCGCGGCGACAACGACCAGCGCCCCCCCGAAGACACCGAGCACCAGCCACGGATTCAGCAGTGGCGGGATCCGCACCCCAAAGAGCACCGCATACCCCACCTCGACCAGTAGCGTGAGCCCGACGTACGCACTCACGACGCCGATCGCGCTCGCGATGGCTCCGACTCGCAGTCCGTCACCGAGGAGCATCCCCACGACATCTCGCGGGGCCGCCCCGGTCACGCGCCGAATCCCGATCGTTCGCCGGCGGGCATGAGTCGCCTGGATGACGACCGTCGCGGTACTCCCGATCCCCACCAGGAACGACAGTACGAGAAGGGCTCCCTGTAGCACCTGGAAGTTCCCGAGCAGCGAATCGAGACTCCGGGTCAGCCCCGATCCCGGCTGGTACAGTCCCAGCCGCGCAAGCGTTGCCAGCGCTCGATCCGAGACGTCGATCGTGAACGTCGCCTCCCCGAGTACTACGCCGTCACTCACTACCTGCACTCGCTGTGTCTCGCCCGTCGGCGCCGGGTCGACCGACGTCGTCACCGTCGTCTCCTCGCCCGGCACCAACTGGACTGTCCGACTGAACACCGATTCGCCTTCCCGTCTGATGACCAACTCCCGGCGAAGCGCCGTCCCCCATGGGTTGTACGTGGTCACGGTCACCTCCGCGTCGCCGCGAAACGAGACCTGCTCGGGGCGCACCTGAATCGTGGTCAGGACCGTCCGCTCCACTCCTGTCCCCACCTCGAGACTCCGGTTGTGGACGACCTGCCCCCCGATCACGGACTCGAGTTGGTACCCGCCTGGATTACCTGGAACTCGAATCCGGGCGGTCCCGTTCGGTCCCGTTCGCGCCCGCTGCTCGCCGAGCCGGAACTGCAGGCCCGGCACCGCGCCGTTCGTCCGGTTTCGCGCCGTCACGAGGAGCGTCGCGTTCGGCGGCGCCCGCGCCGGAAGCGGGCTGAGGCTGACGTTCCCGGGATCGACGACCCGGATCCGCCCGGTCTCGTTTCCGATGGTCAGCGAGTACGCCCCAGGCGTCCGGAACGAGGCGGTGAGCGTGACAGTCCGGTTCTCGCTCCCGTTGACCGCCACCGTCGTTTCACGCGTCGACCCGTTGACCGGGACGCTCAGCGTCAGGTTCCCGCGCAGGTCACCGCGATTCTCGACTGTCACCTCGATCGGGACGCCGGCATCGACACGCCAGAGCGGCGGGGCGGAGACGTTGCGCACGATGACGTCCGGTGGGTCCGTGCCGATGATCCGGATCTCCGACACGACATCGCCGATCGTGAGTTCGTAAGTGCCCTCTGTCTCATAGGACGCGACGAGCGTGACGGTGCGTTCCTCCCCCGACTCGACGGTCACGTTCGTGTCGCGTTCGGCACCGTCGACGGGAGTCGTGAGCGTGATGTTCCCGACCCGGTTTCCCCGGTTCTCGACCGTCACGGTCACCAGGATGTCATCCTCGACGAACGCCGTCTCGGGCGCGTCCACGTCCGTAACGACCACGTCGGCCCGGGGAGGTTCGACGATCTCGACGGCCCCATCGACTCCGCCGACGGTGATGTTGTACTCACCTGTCGACCGGAAGCGGGCCGAGAGCGAAACGGTACGTACCTGTGCGCCCTCGATGGTCACGGTCGTTTCTCGACCGGACCCATTGACCGGCACGCTCAGAGTCCGGTTTCCGGTCCGACCGCCCCGGTTTTCGAGCGTTATATCGACCGGGACGCTGGTATTGACGGGCGCCGTCTCCGGGACCGACACGTCGGTAATGACGATGTCGGCCGGTGACAGCCCGATTATCTCGACGTCCGCGTCGCGTCCGCCGACGGTGATGGTGTAGGTACCCTCCGACTGAAAGCGGGCCGAGAGCGTGACCGTGCGTGTCTGTCTCCCCCCGACGGTCACGGTGGTGTTGCGCTCGCTGCCGTTGACGGGAACGGTGAGCGTCCGGTTGCCGGCCAGGTCGCCGCGGTTCTCGACTGTCACCTCGATCGGGACAGGTCGATTCAGGATGCCGGTCTCGGGGACGGACACGTCGGTCACGACGATATCGGCCGGGGCTGGCGTCGGTGTCGGCGTCGGCGTCTCGTTTCCGGGATCGGGTGGCTCCTCGATGCCCGTCGTTCGGATGATCTGGACGGAGCCATCCTCCAGGTTCGCGAGCTGCTTCCCGGCCTGGAGCGATATCAGGAGTTGGTCGTCGAGATACCCCTCCCCGTCGAACCGACCGACGACGGTCACGCGATCGATCCCGAACGCCGTCCCGCCGCCGACGGTCATCGTATCCCCGACTCCGACGTCGAGGGTCCGTGCCAGTCCCTCCCCGATTAGCGCCTCGTCGATCGCCACCGGCTCCCGCCCGGCCGTCAGGCTCACGTCGGACACCTGCCGGTACGCCGAGTAGTTGACGCCGCGCATGACGTAGGGCTGGCCGTCCCGGACCTGTGGCAACAGCACCTCCGGACTGGCCGGGATTCCCGCGGCCCGGAACGACCGCACGAGGTCCTCATCGACCTGACTCTGGAGTGGATAACTCGCGTCCGGGGACATAACGACGCCGTCGGTCGCCCCCGCTAGCGGCGCCAGCGTCAGGCCAACTGACACGCTCACCACCGCGATCGCGATCAACACCGTCAGCGCCGCCGTCATCGGCACGACCGTCCGCAACCCGATCACGTTCACGCCGAGCGCCTCCTGCACGCGGGCGGCGAGTCCATCCGATCCCGCGACGCCCGCTCCGGTCCCCATCAGTGACGCGGGCGGCGCAGCGACCGTCCGGATCACGCTCAACCCGCCCGCCACGAGCCCGATCGCCACGACCGTGATGAGTATCGCGCCCAACACAAGCCGGTCGGTCGGCGATCCCGAAACGTCGATCGTCGTCAGCGTTCCGTAGTAGGTCGCGACGTTGATGACGGCGTTGATCAGGATGATGCCGATGGCGTACCCGAACGCCGCCCCCACGGCCGTCAACAGCGCGGCGCGAACGCCGAAGAGCCCGACCAGTCGCCGCCGCGTCCCCCCGGTCGATCGGATGACGAACAGGGACCGACGCCGGTCACGGACTGTCATCCGGGTCACGCTGTACACCGTGACGCCGATGAGTAGCCCGCTCGCGAGCGTTATCAGTCCCAGCAACTCGACGATCTCGCTCCCGCCGGTGGTCAGAAACCCTGGCGTCCCTAACAGGAGCGCCCCCTCATTCCGGGGTTTCGACGTGTTCGTCGCGTTCCCGGCGGCGTCGATATCGAGCGTAAAGCGCCCGGTCCGTCCGAGCTCCTGAACCGTCGTCTCCTGTGCCGAGTACCACCGCTTCGGGAGCACCGATCGGTTCGACGCTTCCCGCACCTCTAGTGTGGCGTTTCCGGATGCCCCCACCAGACGAACCGTCGATCGGTTCGCCGTCCCGTGTTCCACGACGCCACTGGGGGGCGGGTTCGCAAGCGTCGCATCGTCGAAAGAGGAGGTTAGATTGACCGTCGCCTCGGGGAGTCCGACGACGGTCACGTTGGTCCCGTTCGCGGTCCTCGCTTGCGCGACCGGCAGGGTAACGTCTCCGCCGCCGGCTGTGACGCCCGGGTCGTCGGTGAACTCCGCCGTCTCTAAGGCGTCAAGCGCCTGGACTTCGCCGTCGATCTGTGACCCGGTTGCCAGGATCATGGTGCTCGTCCCGACGAGAAACGTCGTCGTCAGCGCGATCACGGCAATCGCCAGCCAGTCGCGGCGCGTCCAGCGCGTGAGGAGCGTTCGTTCGTATCCCATATATCGACACGGTCACCTCACGCTTCCGGAGGCCTCATTTACACCCGGACGTGACTCCGTTGTGTGCCGCGACACGGGATCAGCGTGTTCGGCTCGTGATATACACCCAGACACGAACCAGTCAACGTGATTCTCCTCTGATCGATACCAAGACATCGTGTTGACTGGAAATAAGCCATCTATATGTTGATATAATCGTGTCTGGGTGTATACCACGGGTTTGTGACGGCACGGGTTACGCAAATCACGTCCGGGTGTATAGGGTACTGCGCGGATTGATCGTGTCCCGTGAATACGAGGTCTCCCGGGTAACAAGCGGTCACTCATCGTGACTGGTTCATGTCCGGCGTATACGGGTCGACAGAACTGTTGATAGAATTAGCCTCCACCGTACCCGGCGAATATCTATCAGGACTTCTGTCGACCCGTATATCGCAGCAGCGTCCTGTTTCACAGCACATGGTCTGATGATGGTCGATTCGCCCCGATGTGGATCACTCCGACGTAGTCGCGGGCCGCGTCTCCGATCGATCCGCGTCGTCATCGATTCGTTCGAGTCCGCCCTCGGTGAAGCTGTAGCCGGCCGGGAACCGATCAGTCAGGCGCTCGTCGTGGCTGATGACGACCAGTGCCGCGTCCGCCTCCGCCTGGACCTGAAACAGCAGGTCGAGCACCTGTTCCGTCGTGTCCGGATCGAGTTGTCCGGTCGGTTCGTCCGCGAGGACGACCGACGGACGGTTCGCGAGCGCGCGAGCAATCGCGACGCGCTGGCGCTCGCCGCCGCTCAGACTCGCGGGGTACTGATCGGTCAGATCCGTGATGTCGAGTTCCTCGAAGACCGAATGCAGCCACTCGGATTCCCCGTTATCGCCGGACCGATGTTCCTGTGGCAGCCGGGCGTTCTCCCAGGCCGTCAGGTCGGGGATCAACTGGAAGTCCTGGAACACGAACCCGATCTTCTCGCGTCGAAGCTCCGCTCGCTGGCGCTCCTTCAGGTCGGTCGCGTCGGTTCCGTCGACGCGGATACTTCCGGCCGTCGGCGGCTCCAGAAGGCCGAGTAGCTGAAACAGGGTGGTCTTTCCGGCGCCGCTCTCCCCCTGGATCAACACACGTTCAGTCGGCCTGACTGACAGTGATATGCCATCCAGTATGGTCGTCCCACTGCGGACAAGAGAGACGTCCCGGGCTTCGAGAATCGAATCAGTCATTTGCAGTGCAAGTGTCCGGAAACACGCCCAGTCCGCGCCTAAACCTTTCGTTGTGCAATCTTCCGGTCAGATCCAGAGAACCGCGCCGCCGATCACCGGGTCTAGCGCAACCTCATGATACTGTCGGTCACGGCTCGATGGAGATATTCGACACTCTGTTAACTGCCACGACACCAGATTAGTACACTCGGATCGTGATGCTCTAGGTTTGTGACGACACTGCTTACGCAAATCACGTCTGGGTGTACAGACAGTGTCAATTACCGACGGCACGGATCGACGAAAGATGTTCCCGGACGGTGGGATAACGATAACTTCAGTTAACTTTTAATACTTCAGTATTATAAATATACCTATGAGTGATAGAGGCGACGACCCCGAGCGATCGGTCATTAGGCAGTGTTACTGGATTCTGTGTGGGCAGTTCATCTCGTCGGACGATCCCGAGGATGAGCTGAAGAGCGGTCTCATCGCAGTAACCCTCGCAACGGGCGTGCTCGCGTTTGCTGCTGGCAGTTCGGCGTTGCTGGCGAACGGTGACAACTGGCCGATGGCGGTTGTTCTGTTTGCAGTTGGCATCGGTGTCCTGGTGTTTGGCTGGTTTATTGGCCTTCATCGGCTCGATGAGATAATCCTCAGTACGTGATGGTATACGGGTCGACAGAACTGTTGATAGAATTAGCCTCCACCGTACCCGGCGAATATCTATCAGGACTTCTGTCGACCCGTATAACGTATACTGTCGGACGCGGACCAGTCAGCGTGACTGTCGCCCACGCCGAGTGGAAACCTCTTTGTCGCGGCCGGCGAAGGCGTCCACATGAGGAGCGTCAAGGAGTTCCGGATCGAGGAGCCCGCGACCCCGGACGCGCTCGGGCAGGGCGCCTTTCAGTTCACTGACGACTACTCCGTCTTCGACTGGGGGAAGATGCCCGACGAGATTCCGCGGAAGGGCGCCTCGCTGTGTGTCATGGGCGCGTTCAACTTCGAACATCTTGCGGACGCCGGCGTCCCGACCCACTACCGCGGTGTCGTCGCCGATGGCGAGGTCGTCGACCTCGCGTCGGCGGTCACGGCCGGCCACGCGCCCCACGAGATGGCGATCGAACTCACACAGGTCCCGGATCTCCCCTTCGCCGACGGCACATACGACTACGACGCCTACCACGACGCCGCCGGCCGGAACTATCTGATCCCCCTGGAGATTGTGTTCCGCAACACCGTCCCCGTGGGGTCAAGCCTCCGTTCCCGGACCGACCCTCGCGATCACGGCCTTGACTTCGGGGAGTGGCCGGCGGAGGCGGTCGACCTCGAGAACCCGATCGTCGAGTTTTCCACGAAGTACGAGGAGGGTGACCGGTACCTCGACCGCGTGGAGGCAGACCGAATCGCCGGGGCGGCCGACCTCGACGATCTGGAGGCACTCGCCCGCGAGGTGAATCGCCTTCTCACTGACCGCGCCGGGGAGGTCGGACTCACCCATCAGGACGGCAAGATCGAGTGTCTGTACCACGACGGCGGGATCAGGGTCGCGGACGTGGTCGGCACGTTCGACGAGAACCGCTTCTCGTACGCGGGCCAGCAGGTCTCCAAGGAGGTGCTCCGGCAGTACTACAAGCGCGAACATCCGGCGTGGGTCGAGGCGGTCGCGTCGGCCAAGGAGCGAGCGAACGCAGAGGGCATCGAGGACTGGCACGACCTCTGTGATCACGAGCCCCCGGCGCTCCCGGACCCGGTGATCGGGGCCGCGAGCGATCTGTACACCGCCGGGACGGACGCCTACACGGGTATGGAAACCTTCGACGCGCCCACGCTCGGGGAAGCCGTCGAGACAGTCCGGGGGGTCTGATACGGGTTGATAGAATTTGTCTCCGCCGTAGCCGGCGGTAGCGGAACCTAGGTTGTAGGAGCTGGAGTTCCATGTCCTCGATACGGCAACCTACACCGCCCCGCCGACGTGCGCACAGTCATATACTACCGGACGGAAGTACTGATGATCGAAACCCCAGGACGGGGGCGTTCGAATTATACACCCGGACGTGATTTGCGCAAGCCGTGCCGTCACAAACCCAGGGTATCACGAGCCGAACGCATTGATCTGGTGTCGTGGCGCGTAACAGAGTCACGTCCGGGTGTATATCAATGCTCCGTCCGACAGGATACTGACCGTTTCCGTTGCTACTTCTCACCCACCTGGACCATATCGATCAGCGAGTGGACCGGAACGCCCGCGAGTTCTTCCTGGCCGAGTTTGTCCGTCAGGACGACCGCTGCGACCGGGGTGGCGCGGTGTTCGCGAATCTGCTCTATTGTCTCGGTCATCGTCTGGCCGGTGTCGATGTTGTCGTCAACGATGTAGCAGTCCCGATCGGCGATGGTTGCGAAGTTCCGTGAAAACGACCCCTGGGTCGAACTGCCGTCCTCGCCGTCCTGCTGGTATTTGCTCGGGATGTAGACGCTGAAGTCGGTGCCGAGTTCCTGGCTGATGACCGTCGCCAGCGGCGCCCCGGAGTTGCCGATGCCGACAGTGAGGTCCGCACCGTCTCCGGTGGCGTTGAGCATATCAGCCATGATACCGCCGAGGCCGGCCAGTCGGTCGCCGCTCCGGCCGACGGAACTCCAGTCGACGTGGATGTCCACGGGCGTTGAACCCGTCTCCGCGTCAGTGGTTTGCTCGCCGCTTTGCTCGACGAGCCAGCGTGCCGTCTCGCGTGAGACGTTCAGTTCGTCGGCGATCTCGCCCTGGGTGAGTCCGTTCGTCGTGAGTCGCTCGGCGCTCTCGATGAGTGCTTCGATCGATCTCATTCACGCGATAGTACACCGCCGGTGGTGATAACCGTTCGCACGCCACGGGGCGGAGCACCGGCAGGCGGCCTTCTCGGCTGCTTCGTCGCCAGTATGCTTCGCCGAGTTATCGATACACCCGGATGTGACTCTGTAACGTGCTGTGGCACCACACTAATGCGTTCGGATCGTTATGATTCAGGTTTGTGACCGCATGGCTCAATCAAATCACGCCCGGGTGTGAAAGCGCCGGGCGATGGTTTGCCAGTCTACGTTCCGGGGGATTATTTGTAGCCCCGTACCGAACTGGCTGATGGAGGTTCACAGTGACATTCTACGGCGGCACGGAACTGGCGTCAGTGTACGAGGAGGCGCTCGATGAAGGATTCGGCCTGGTTGCAAGCAACATCGCGGAGCCAAACACGATGACGGGGCTGATGCAGGGTGCCGCCAGTGCGGACTCGGATCTGTTGCTCCAGATGAGCAACGGGGCCTGCACGTTCGCCGGCAACGGCAACCCCATCGCGGGCCTGCAGGCGATGGGTAACTACATCGACCTGATCGCGGCACAGTACGACGTGGGGGTGTTCCTCAACATGGACCACCAGACCGACCTGGACACGATCCAGCGACAGGTCGAGTTAGGGATCCCGTCCTCGATCATGATAGATGCATCTCACGAACCGTTCGAGGAGAACGTCGCACGAAGCCGGGAGGTCGTCGAGATGATCGACGCGGCCGGCGAGGACATCCTCGTGGAGGCGGAACTGGGCAAGATCAAGGGCACGGAGGACGAGATCGTCTCCGAGGAGGCCTTTTATACGGACCCCGAGCAGGCCGTCGAGTTCGTCGACCGGACGGGGTGTGACTTGCTGGCCATCTCGGTCGGCACCCAGCACGGCGTCGCCAAGGGAAAGAATCTCGAGTTGCGGCCCGACCTGGCGGCCAACATCCGGACGGCGCTGCGCGACCACGGTCTCGACACCCCCCTCGTGTTGCACGGGTCCTCCGGCGTCCAGCCGGATCAACTGCGAGAGATGCTCGGACACGGGATCTGCAAGGTCAACAAGGACACCCGCTACCAGTATGAGTACACCCGGACGGCGTTCGACCTCTACCGGGAACGCGGGGACGAAATTGTCCCGCCGGAGGATATCGACGGGGACCGGGAGACGTTCTTCAACGATGTCGAGTGGTCGCCGAACAAGGACCGATTCGACCCGCGAGTAGCCGGACGGGACATCCGCGACCGGATCGCCAAGGTGTACGCCGACCTCGCCGAGACCGCGGGCAGCGCCGGACGGAGCCAGTTCACGTATACGGGTCGACAGAACTGTTGATAGGATTAGCCTCTGCCGTACCCGGCGAATATCTATCAGGACTTCTGTCGACCCGTATAGTCGCGGGCAGCCACATGAGAACTGGTCGCGTCTCTCACCCGTCCAGCGCCGCCTCCACCTGTTCGACGAGCGGGGCGTTACCGAGGAACGTCGGCGTCCGGGCGTGCAGCCCCGCCGGGTCAACGTCGAGCAGCGACTGCTTGCCGTCCGTCGAGGACCCGCCGAGCGATTCGACGAGATAGGCAAGTGGGGCGGCCTCGAAGTGGACCCTGAGTTTCCCGTCCTGGTAGCTGTCGGTCGCCGGATAGCCAAAGAGGCCGCCGTACTCGAGCACCTGGCGCAGGTCGGCGACCGTCGCCCCACCGTACCGGAGTTTGAGGTCCTGTTCTAGCTCGTCGGCGAGGGCGTTGCAGGCGTCGGAGCGCTCGCGTCGCTTGCCCGCGATGCCGACGACCGTTGGGTCCGCCGGGAGTTCGCACGTCCCCCAGCGCTCGCCCGACCCATCTTGGAGGAGGTACTCCTCGACGCTGTCCTCGTCCTCGCGTGCAACGACCATGGTAGTGTAGGGACCGTACAGCACCATCACCGCGGCGACCAGTTCCCGGCCGGTTGCCGGGAGCGCGGCGTCGTAGACGCCGACGATGGTGCCGACGGGGTTGTTCGAGGCGAGGTTCGAGGAGCCATCGAGCGGATCGATAGCGATGCTGTACCCGTCGCCACAATCGACTGCGTTCGCGCGTTCCTCGCTCACGTACTCCCCGACGCCGTCGATCGCGGAGAGCGCCTCGAAGAACAGTCCGTCAGCCCAGACGTCGGCGTCGATCTGTGCCTCGCCACTCGGGTTCGTCCCGCCATCCGAGCCAGCGTGGGTTGCAAGGTTCGCCCGTACCTCGGTCGCGACCTCCTCGACTGCCCGAACCACGTCGTCCGTCGTGCTCATCTGCCCGATCCTGGCCGTTCGTTGTTCTGCGTGCTCATGCTATCCACACATCACCCGGCAGGGGTATTATACTGTCGGCTGTGACTCGATGAAGATGCTCCAGGTTTGTGACGACACAGCTTAAGCAAATCACGTCCGGGTGTATATCTCATAGAGGCGGGCATGGAGTTGGCCGCACTCAACTTCCTTCGCGGTGGCGTGTCCCGAAATTCACACCCTCGACGAACGTGTCCGGGCACCTCGTTGGCCACGCCGCACCGGCAGACGTGG
>JBDGQL010000254.1:0-23415 GCA_042219105.1 Karumarchaeum halophilus (SeqCode)
CGGAACACTCCCTCCTCACGGGAAGGCGGGTGTATTCGCCTTGAAATTGTATAATTACGATAGACTCCCGGACGGACACGCTACCTGATCCGACTCGCGGCGTTGCGCTCTAGCAGGGGTTCGGCGTTCGCGCTCGGGAGCGTCACGACGTCGCCGTCGGCGAGATCGTAGGCGGACTCGTCGACGCCCAGTACCTCGCCGACGTCGCGAGTGATCCGAACCGTAGTGCGATCGGCCGTGGGCCGCCCGCCGTCGGGCGTGGCCCCCTCCACGTCGGAGGGCGTCGGCTCGTCCCCGTCATCCGGGTGATCGTCGTCGTCGACACTCTCGGGGGTGTCGCCGTGGACTCCCTCCGGGATGTCCTCAAGGGGTGCTCTCCCGCCGCCCATCGCCTCGCTCGCATCGAAGCCCGCGTCCGCCTCGCTCGTGTCTCGTGTCGGCCGTTTTTCAGCCTCGACTGTGGCGCCTCCATCGTCGGGCGTCGGCTCCGGCGCGTGCTCGGCAGGATCCGGATCGGCTCCGTGAGCCGTCGAGGGGATTTCCGCCTCGCCGGCGAACGCCGAGAGAACCGCGCCGCGCCGGGACTCGATCTCGTTGACGACCGCTGCGAACAGGTCCGCCTCCTCGTCAGTGAGACCCTCCTCGTCGGCCGGCATGCCCGCAGCCGCGAGGCTCGCACGTTTGACGACTTTCCCGAGGCGACGGTCGTAGATGGCCTCGGCGACCTCCTGGGCGGTCTCGATCTCGTCGGTGAGGTGGCGGACCTCCTCGGAGCCGAAGGGGTCGTCGGCGCGCTCCGCAGCGCGGGCGCGCTCATCACGCAGTCCGTTGATGTACTCCGCGACGTCCCGGTAAAACGAGTCCCGGAGTGACTGTAAGCTGTCGGTGCTTCGCTCCCCTGCTTGCACCGCGCGGAGTTCGTTTAGATCCATCATTCTGTCTCCCTCTCGGCCCGGCCGCGCGCCATCAGGAACACGGCCGCGTACTCCGGGACGGTAGTAACTGTTTCCTCCCTTCTAAACGTTTCCCCGCGGAGTCGAACCGGTGGGCCGTCGTCGTTCCAGCGTATCCGGACCTCGCGACCCACGAACCGATCCGGAACGGCGTCGACGAGAGGGTCGAACGACGCCAGGTTCTCGCGACCGATCGGCGTCACGACGAGGCCGGTGCCCCCATGGAGGCTGCCGGGAAACCGGATGAGACGGTTGATGTCGGTCGTGACTGGCTCGTCGATCGCCGCCGACTCCTCCCGGAGGGTTCGCTCGAACACCCGGCGCGCGAGCGTGAGAAAGGCCGGGTGGACGTCGACGTTTCCGGCCTCGATCGCTCCGTAGTTCGTTTCGGCGGCGCGCAAGATTGCGCTCGCACGCCCCTCGCCGATCCCGTCGAACGCCTCCAGCCTGGCGAGCGCGTCGCCTTCCTCCATCGTGAGCAGGTCGTCGACGAGGCCGACGAGCCGCCGGTGGACCAGCCGGCTCCATCCACCGGTCGGATCCAGCGTTCGCTTGTCCGCCGGCGTCGACCGGCCGATCCCGGCGACTGCCTCGGTCCTCAGCAGATCCTCGAACTCCAGGTCCGCCCCGCGAACGTACGCGACGATCTCCTTGCGCGCGTCGCGTCCGAGTTCGCGCACCCCGGGATCGCGGACGTGAACGTGGTACCCGCGCCCCCCCGAGAAGACGACCTGCGTCTCCTCGAACCCGAAGTCATTCTCTAAACGTTCCAGGAGATCCCACAGCTCACCCTTGCACGCTGCGAGCATCTCCTCGTAGGAGTCGGTGTCGGGATCGACGCCCGGCAGATGATCGGCGTCGAGGTCGAACACGAGGTCGGAGGCCAGCCAGTCCTTCTCGCTCATCGTCCCCGCGCCGGGATCGCGGTACCGACCCGCGGAGAAGTAGACGTGCCGGGGGCGCTCACGCGCGAGGAACCCCTCGACGTTGCCGAGGTCGAGCACCGACTTGTGGCGGATCATCGTCGTGCTGCCGGCGCTCCATGGAATGTACCCCCACTCGCGGCGCTCGGCGGCCGGCGGGAGCGCTCGCTCGCTCCGGCGGTAGTAGTCGCCGAATCGCCCCCTGAGGTACGCCCGCGTTCGCTCGTTCATCCACTTTTATCCGACCGTCCGGAGGGGTAAATGCATACCGGCCCGAGGTCCAGACCTCCCGACACGGGGTGTGGCACCGATCCGCTCACCGCCGGAAAATCGACGAGAGCCGCTCGACGAGGCCTGCCGAGTCCCCGAGCCGCAGGTAGTAGGCGTCACCGCCGTCCTCGTAGTAGTTGTCGATCCGGCGGATGGTCTCGAACCCCAGGTGCCGGTAAAAGGATAGCGCCTCCTCGTTGGTCGTCCGGGCGTGGCAGGTAACCCGGTCGTGGTCCTCGGCGACCCGGGCGATCAGTGCCTCGCCGAACCCCTCGCCGCGGTACTCCGGTGCCACCACAAGAAAGAGGACGTACCCGTCGCCACGCGTCGCCGCAAAACCGATGAGTTTCTCGCGCTCGGGATCGCGGTAGACGTAGACGGTCGCGCGCTTGTACGCCCGGTCGAAAAAGCGCCGGCGTTGCTTGAGAACGCCGTCGCGTTCCCGAACGCGCTCCTTGAGGAGCCACGCGGTGTCGAGCAGATCGGTGTCACCCGACTCGACTTCTCGGCGTTCGACCTTGACGCTCACCAGCAGGCCATAGAACGCCAAATATAATAATTCCACCGTCGGACGCGCGTCGGAGCCCTCCGATACGCGGAGAGACGACCCGAGAGCAACGCTTTTTCACGCGGAAAGAGAGTATAGATCATGCCGAACCGATCGGGCGGCGGCGAAACGAGAGCGTCGTTTGTCCTGCGCGAGCACACGGCGGACGTGGCGATCGAGGCGGAAGGAGCGACGCTCGGAGCGACCTTCGCCGCCGTCGCGGATGGCCTGGCGGCTGCGCAGTGTGATTCGATCCCCGGTGAGGGCGACCGCTTCGCTATCGAGGAGCGCGCCGGGAACCGGGAGGCGCTCCTCTTCGACCTGCTCGATCGGTTGATCTACGAACGGGACGTCCGGTCCGTCCTCCCCGTCGATCACGAGGCGACCGTCCTGAGACCGGCCGACCTCGACGGGCGCGAGGGCGAAGAATGGGTCGTCGAGGCGAGCGCGCGGGGCGTCTCCCTCGCGGAGGTTGCGGCCCGCGAGGTGAAAGCCGTCACCTATTCCGAAATGTCCATCGAGAGGTCGGGAGACGGCTGGCGCGCCTACGTCGTGCTGGACGTGTGAGACGCGCCCCTTATTATCGTGTGGACCCGAGCGTATCTGTGTATCCGGCACACGTCAAATACGTCGTCGAGGAGCCGGAGGGCCCTGGCGATGCCATCCGGATCGCCGTGTCGACGCTCTCGGAGCCGGTTAACGCCGCGCTCGTTGCAGGGGGCACCCTCACCGCTCTCGTCGTTGCGATCGGATACCTCCGGGTGCAGCCGTTCAGGCAGGATCTCGCCGCTCTCCGGTCGACGCTCGACTCGTATCGGGACCTGCTGCCGTGGCTCCTCAGAATCTCGCTCGGAATGCCGCTGATCGGCGCGGGGTTCAGAGGGTATTATTTCAGCCCCGCCGTCGACATCCAGGCGCGGATCATCCTGGTCGCCGCCGGGTTCCTGTTGCTCTTTGGCCTCGCAACCCGGGTCGTCGCGGGCCTCGCGTTGCTTACATACCTGCTCGCGATCCCCGCCTATCCCGACATCCTGCTCGCGAACGAGTACATCGGGGGGCTGCTCGCGATCGTCCTCATCGGGAGTGGTCGCCCGAGCGCCGATCACGTGTTCGATCGGATAGCGAGCACGCCGGGAACGGTGTACGGCCGGATCGAGCCGGTGGGCGGGATCGCGACGGCGTTTCGCGACCGTGTCGACCCGCTTCGGGCGTACCTGCCGACGCTCGTGCGCGTGACCCTCGGGGCCAACTTTCTGTTTCTGGGGATTTCACAGAAGTTGCTACAGCCAGCGTGGGCGGTCGCGGTCGTTCAAAAGTACAGCCTCACCGCGGTCGTGCCGGTCGATCCCGAACTCTGGGTGATCGGCGCGGGGCTGGCGGAGGCAGCGGTCGGAATCGCCCTGCTCGCGGGGCTGTTCACGCGTGCCGCCTCGGGCGTCGCCTTCGGACTGTTCACCACGACGCTGTTCGCGCTCCCTGACGACCCCGTTCTCGCGCATCTCTCGCTTTTCGGCCTCGTCTCGGTGCTGATCGTCACCGGCGCCGGTCCGCTCTCGCTGGATCGACGCCTTTTCGGGGCCGGGCGCGACGACGCCGTCCGGAGCGATCGGGAACGATCGAGCGGTGCCGAATACGGTACCGATTGATATACACCCGGACACGAACCAGTCAACGTGACTGTGGCTTGTTTGGCCGGGAGACATCATTTTGACCGGGAACAATCAACCTGCGTGGTGAACTATTCGTGTCCGGGTGTATACCTGCAGCCGCCAGGCGAAACCTATTCCCCCGCTTCCTGCGTAGCCATGGGCATGACCGACACGTTCGACGCCGACGGAGTCACTCTCCGGCGCCTCCGGGAGCACGTCTGGGAGATCGATCGCGAGGGCGACATGCGCGTGCCGGGACGTGTCCTCGCCAGCGAGGCACTGTTAGAGGAAATACAGGACGACCGCACGCTAACGCAGTTGCAAAACACCACGCACCTCCCCGGGATTCAGAAACACGCGATCTGCATGCCCGACGGCCACCAGGGGTATGGCTTTCCGGTCGGCGGCGTGGCCGGCATCGACGCCGAGAACGGGTGTATTTCCCCCGGAGCGGTGGGATATGATATAAATTGTCTTACAGGTGATGGCGAGGTACTGCTGGAGTTCGGGCGCCGAGCCCGAATCGAGGGCCTTTCAAATCAGTTCGAGGACGAACGGGCGCTCGTCGCAGACGACGACCTCATACCGTCGTCGCTTCGCCTGTTCACCGAAACGCCCAGAGAGACGGTTTACGAGGTCGAAACGACGGCGGGGGACACGATAGGAGCCACTGGGGATCATCCCTTCGCGACGCCTGAGGGGATGACCTCCGTCGACGAACTCGAGGAGGGAGACACGGTGTTCGTCCACCCCTTCGAGGGGATCGAGGACGAACGGCCTCCCGAGTTCACCGTGCTTGAGGAGGACGACTTCGCCGACGAGACCCCGCAGTTGCGCCGAGTGCTCCGGGACCGGGATCTCCTCCCGCTTCGCTCGACCGACGACGAACTCAACCACCTGCTGAAACTGCTGGGGCAGTTCACCGGCGACGGTTCGTTCAACAGCGAACGGACCTGGTTCTACGGCGACCGGACGGATCTCGAAACGATCCGGGAGGACATCCGGTCGGTCGGGTTCAAGCCCTCGAGGATCTACGAGCGCGAACGGGAATACGAGATCGACGGGACGACGTTCGAGCGGACCGAGTACAGCGTTCGATCGACATCGAACGCGTTCCGTGCACTGCTCGAACGCCTTGGCGCGCCGACGGGAACAAAAGTCGACTCGGCGTTTACCGTGCCGGCGTGTCTCGACAGGCTAGCGGGGTGGCAGAAGGCGCTGTACCTGTCTTCCTTCTTCGGTGCCGAGATGAGCGCCCCGGACACGTCGGCCCCGAAGAACTTCTACGCGCCGTCAGTGTCGCACAACAGGCTGGTCGAGCACCGCGAGGCCGGCGAGGAGTTCATGCGTGGCCTGATGGACCTGCTCGCGGATCTCGGCGTCGAGACGAACGCTCTCGAAGCGGTCGAACGAACGGAGACGACCTCGGGAGAGACCGCTCGACTCCGGTTCGGTGTAAAATCGACCCCGGAGAACCTCGTCCGGTTTTTCACTCGGGTCGGGTACCGGTACAGCCGGGAGAAACGGCGCCTCGCGCTACTCGCAGCACAGTACCTGAAACGCAAGGAGCAGGTTATCGACGACCGCCAGCGCGTCGCGAACGAGGCGAAAGCACTGGCCGACGGCGGGATGGCACCGAAAGATATCAAATCGGAGTTCGACGCCGTGAACGACCGGTTCATCGAACGAAGTCTCTGGGGTGGGCGGGACGGGCGGCCAAGACCCCCAGAGGAGTTCCCCCGCTTCGATGAGTTCCGTGCCGAGGCGACCGTCCGCGAGAACCTGACGATCGAGGCGACGATCGACTCGATCACTGAACGCGGAACGGAGACTGTGTACGATCTCGGCGTCGAACACGACGCCCACAACTTCCTCGCGAACGGGTTCGTCGTCTCGAACTGCGGCGTCCGGATGATGCGGACGAACCTGACATACGGTGACGTCAAAGGTCACGAAGAGGAACTCGTCGACGTCCTTTTTAACAGCGTTCCATCAGGTCTCGGCGGCGGCGGCGTGGTCGAGTCCGACGTGGGCACGGTCGAGGAAATCCTCGATCGAGGCATGGACTGGGCGCTCGAAAACGGCTACGCGGTGGCCGCGGACTTGGAGCACTGCGAGGACGAGGGCGTCTTCGACCGGAGCGACCCCGCGATGGTTTCGGCGGAGGCGAAAAACAGGGGGCGGAGTCAGATCGGCTCGCTCGGCTCGGGCAACCACTTCCTCGAGGTCCAGCGCGTGACCGACGTGTTTCTGGACGACGTTGCCGAGGAGTTCGGGCTCTCCGAGGACCAGATCGTCGTCCTGATCCACTGTGGGTCGCGGGGGCTGGGCCACCAGGTCTGCACGGACTACCTCCGGAAGGTCGAAACCGCCCACCAGGGACTGTTAGAACAGCTCCCCAACAAGGAACTCGCCGCCGCGCCCGCCGGCTCACAGCTGGCGGAGGAGTACTACCTCGCGATGGGGGCGGCAATCAACTACGCGTGGGTGAACCGCCAGCTCGTGATGCACCAGACCAGGCAAACGTTCGAGGAGGTGTTCGACCGCTCCTGGGAGGCCATGGACATGCATCTCATCTACGACGTGGCTCACAACATCGCGAAGCGGGAGACTCACGAGGTCCCCGCGGAGACCGCGGGAGCACGCAGGACGGAGTTCCGCGAGGTAGAGACCGAGGACCGGGAGCTGTTCGTCCACCGCAAGGGGGCGACGCGGGCGTTCCCGGCGGGCCACCCCGAGATACCCGAGGCCTACCGCGAGGTGGGCCAGCCGATCATCATCCCCGGCAGCATGGGTGCGGGGAGCTACGTCCTCCGGGGCGGAGAGAAGTCGATGGATCTCACGTTCGGGTCGACAGCCCACGGTGCTGGCCGGCTCATGAGCCGGACCCGGGCCAAGGGCGAGTTCTGGGGCGGCGATGTCCAGGACGACCTGCGCGAGGACGACCAGGTGTACGTCAAGGCCCAATCGGGTGCAACCATTGCCGAGGAGGCGCCGGGCGTGTACAAGAACGTCGATGAGGTTGTGGGCGTCTCGGACGCGCTAGACATCGGCGACAAGGTGGCCCGTACCTACCCCGTCTGCAACATCAAAGGCTAGATTCGCCACCGTGGATGGTATACGGGTCGACAGAACTGTTGATAGAATTAGCCTCCACCGTACCCGGCGAATATCTATCAGGACTTCTGTCGACCCGTATATATTACCGCAGACCATTTGATTTGTGATACTGTTGACAGAATCAGAATGACGACAGCCGAATTTTCTTTTTCTGATCCCTCCAACGTCGCTTCGATCACTGCGGCGCTGGCGCTCACTTCGTTTGCGCAGTCGCCGCGAGAATCCAGTGGACTCGCCGAGAATCCATTTAATCACCGTGCTGTCCGGCGGTTTGTATTACCGATAGCTACGCTTCGTGCTCGTCGATCCAGTCGGCGACCGCTTCCAGTATGGGGCGGAGTGCCTGGCCTTTCTCGGTCGGACGGTACTCGACTCGCGGCGGAATCTCGTCGTGAGACTCCCGGTCGATGATGCCCGCCTCACAGAGTTCCTCCAGTCGGTCCGACAGCGTCGTCGGCGAAATGCCGAGTTCGTCTTGCAGGTCCGAGAAGCGTTGGGGGCCGGGCTTCGCGGCGAACTCTCTGAGAATCGCCAACGTGTGGGCACTCCCGAGCAACTGGAACAGCGCCGCCTTCCGTGCCTCTGCCTCGAACTCGGCTTCCTCGCCGGTTTCGTCGATCATTGGACCCCCCTCACGTGTATCATGATAATTTATTGGTCCGGTGTGCAAAAACACCCACGCTACAGTAGAGTGTAGTTGATACAGTTCAAACTACTAACCTATTTTTGTGTCTACGGACGTATGCTCTGCATATGGTTGGACGAAGCACGCCGAAAGAGGGTGTCGCCTTCGACCCGGACCGAACGGCAGTCGTCCTGGTCGAATTCCAGCGACAGTGGACCGATTCCGGACTGTACAACCTGCTGATTCGCCGGTCCCTGAAGCGCCGGAACGTCGTCGAGCAGACCCGTGAGACAGTCCGAGCGGCCAGATCTGCCGGCGTGACGGTCGTCCACGCCCCACTGCGAATCGACCCCGACCGGAAGAACGGCTGGCTAGCGACACTGACCCGGGGTAACGTGTTCACCGCGGGCACGAAAAAAGCGGAGTTCACACCGGGTCTCTATGAAGAGGGCGACCCAGTCGCAGAAGGCCGGCACACGTTCGACGCGTTCGAGGGCAGCGATCTGGCGGCGATCCTCGACGCCAACGATATACAGACGGTCTTTCTCGCCGGATTCATCACCGACCAGTGTATCGCAGAATCACTGGAGACGGCGCTCGACCACGGGTACGACGCGTACCTGCTCGCAGACCTGACGGCGACCTACAGCGCCATTATCCAGCGGCGGACCGAGCGCCGGTTCGGCGACCGGGCTGTTTCTTCGACCGCCGTCACCAGTGAACTGGAATCGACCGGAGACCCACACGAAGCCGTGACTTCCGGGTGAGCGACAGCGTTGATCTCGGTGTTCCGTCAACCATCGAATAAGGACGGATGTAATAATACCCAATTTTACTGTAAAAGTTCGGCGCTGAGACGATTAAACCCCAGAAGTAGTGCTAAGACGGAACCGACGAGATGATATACTGTCGGACAGAAGTATTGATAATTCGAAGGCCCCCCCGTCCTGGGGGTTCGATTATCAATGTCTCTGTCCGACAGTATACAATGACTGCTCAAACGACGAGCCACCCAATTCCGATGGCTGTGACCGATCTCATCGAGGACCATCTCCTAGTGTGGATTCTCCTCTCGGTTGGACTCGGGATCGCTGTGCCCGAGATTGCGGTCGTAACGCGGGCGTCAACCGTCATCTTGGCGGTGATGATCGGGAGCATCTCACTGACGCTCTCGGTCAGGCAATTCAAGCAGATTCACGCGCGGACGCTAGGGCTTGTTCTCGTAGGTCACGTCACGATGCCCTTTCTCGCATTTGGCGTTGCACGCGGACTCGGGCTGTCGCCGGAATTGACCATCGGATTCGTGATCCTCGGGGCAGTGACGCCGGAACTCGTGACGCCGGTGATGACGGAACTTGCCGGCGGTGATACCGCTCTCTCGACGACTGCACTGGTCGCCATCGGAGTCGGCAGTGTCGGGTTCATCCCCGGCGTGGTCGCCCTCCTTGCAGGGGGGATTGCGGTTCCGACGATGCCAATCGTCGAGCAGTTGGTCGTAGCGGTCGTCGTCCCCATGCTGGTCGCCGTCGGCGCTCGGGCGTGGCAACCGGAGCGTGTCGGTGCGTACGATGCCTACTATCCGGCCATCTCAGCAACGATGGTCATCCTCATCATCGGCGGGGTCACGGCCGCGAACGCGGCGATCATTCGGTCGAACGTGTCACTCCTGGCTGGCGTCGGTGTCGGAGTCGTCGTTTTGAACGCGCTCGGATACGGCATTGGCTTCGTCTTGAGCCGTAGTGGAGATCGCCCCACGCGTATCGCGTCGGTGCTCTCGATCGGGATGCGTGATTTTCATACGATACCTTTCGTCGCCCATCGATTGATACTGTCGGCTGTAGGTTCGTGGAGGAATTCGCCACCCCGGGGTGTCGAATATCTCCATCGAGTCACAGCCGACAGTATCAGGGCGACTCTCGCGACACGCTTCAACGACTTGTCACAAACGCCCCGGTCGAGGTCGCTTCGATCGGAGAGCACGAGCTGGCGGTGTTCGCGAGCGAAATCGACCTGTACTCGATGCACGACGGATTACTTGCGGCGACACACCGGGTCCAGAACACGAAAGCGATCGTGAACAAAGACGAAGCGTTCGCGGGCGAGGAGACTGTCTGGCAGTAATAAGCGATCGAGATCGAGGCATCGTCCCCCAACGAGTGTCTCTCCTCGTCACCTATACACCCGGACGTGACTCTGTTAAGCGCCACGACATCAAATCAATGCGTTCGGCTCGTGATACCCTGGGTTTGTGACGGCACGGCTCAAGCAAATCACGTTCGGGTGTATACGAGTTGTTCACGGGCCTACGGTGAGAGCCGGCTGACCAGCGCCGGGTCCGTTCGCTTTGCCACCTCGGTGTCGAGGATGACCCCACAGTCTGGACAGAGAAACGTCCGGAGACTGTACTCCTCGGAGCCGTCGGTCGCCTCGCCAGCCGCCGAGAGCGGTTCCTCGCTGATTGCGGTCTCGTCTTTCCAGTGGTCGTCGGCGCGCCCGACGGCCGTGCCACAGTTCTCGCAGGTAGCGTAGTGTGTCCCCTCCTCTGTGACCTCGACGGCCACGTTCGCCCCCAGCCGGTACGGTGTCGGGTCCGTGTCCCCGGTGTCAGGCGTGTCCGCCGGCGGACCCGCCCGCTCGAGGCGCTCGCGGTACCGTTCTTCCCGGGCCTCCTCGACGGAGGCGGTTATCTCGCCGTCGTCGTCGACCGGGACGCAGTAGACCGACCGGGCCGTCTCCGGGGTGATCCGCTCTTGGGCGACATCCTCGACGACGGACTCGGGATCCCGCTCGAGAGGGTCGCCGTAGCCGCCGCTGCCGGGCAACCGGACGTGGTGTACGTCGTCGTCGTCGAGGGTGTCGACGCCCCAGCGGACGTGTTCGGGCTCCGGAAGCGACTCGTCCGTCGGCGGGAACGGGCTGTCGCCGTCGAAGTCGACGTCCCGGTAGGTCGCGTAATCGGCGTTCGCACCCGGATAGCCGCCGAAGACGCCAGTCGAGTGGGGTACCTCGATCCCGCGTCCCATCGTCACGACGTCCAGTTTCTCGTAGTCACCCTCGACTGGCGTGACCGCAAACTCGTGGCCGAGACCGCCGCGATGTTCGCCGGCGCCTCCAGAGTCGGCCACGAACCGGCGGTACAGATACATCAGCGGGAGCACCGCCTCGTGTCGCTCGGCGTTTCCCCACCGGGCCACGATGTTGACGACTTCGCCACCGAGGTCGACGCCGTCGTCGAACGCCCGCGCGCCGCCCGCCCCGGCGAAAGTGTCGGTCAGGGTCTCGACCTGTGTGTCGCTCCCATGGTCGATCTCCAGGCCGACGTGGCAGTGGGCGCCGTGCCAGACGCCGGTCGCCCGGTCGGCGTACGCCTCGCTCGCGCCCAGTAGCTTCGACACCGCGAGCGTCGACAGTGAGTTGCACATCTGGAGGGTTCCGATCGTCGCGATCGAGATGGGCGCCGGGCGCTCGGCGTTGACGATCGTTCCCTCCGGGGCGTCCACGTCGATGACCCGAAAGATGCCGTCGTTCCAGGTCATGTCGTGACACAAGAGTGGGAGCAACGGCGCGATGACGCCGCCGATCGTGCCGATCTCCGTGCAGTTAAAACCCACTTCGCTCTCCTCGTCGGTCCCGGCGAAGTCAAAGCGCAGCGACTCGCCCTCTTTCTCGAGTGCAAGCTGGACGGTAAAAGAGCGGTCCTCGCTCGCGGAGTCCAGATACTGCCGTTCCTCCCAGCGGCCGTCCGGAAGCTCCCGGAGCCGCTTGCGGAGCTTCTTCTCTGACTGTTCGATCAGTTGCTCGCCGACGTGTTCGACGGTTTCGGGCGAGTACTCGGTCATCAGCTCCTGGAGGCGGTCCTTGGCGACGTTGTTCGCAGCGATCTCCGACCGGAGGTCGAGTTCGACCATCCCAGGATCCCGGCTCATGTTGAGGATCGTCTCCAGAACGTCCTGACGCATCTCCCCGCCCTCGAGCAGTTTCATCCCGCGGGTCTGGAACCCCTCGTGGAAGATGGTCGTCGCGTTGGGGGAGAACCCGCCGGGATCGATGGCGCCGATGTCGGCCACGTGGACGAAACTCGCCGAAAAGGCCTGGAGTTTGCCCCCATGGAAGATTGGACAGATGATGTAGACGTCCGGCGGGTGTAGCGCCGCCGTGTATGGGTCGTTGAGGATGAACATGTCCCCCTCCTCGATGTCGCCCGAAAAGCGGTCGATGATGTGTTTGGTCGCCTCCGATGCGCCGAGATAGTGATGGAGGAAGCCGACGCCGCCGGTCAGCAGGTCGCCCTCCTTCGTGTACAGGGCGACCATCAGGTCGTGGCCCTCGTTGGTGTTCGGGGCGCCGGAGACGCGCTTGAGCGCCTCGACGGCCTCGTCGGTGACCCGGACGAGCCGGTGTTTGATGATCTGGAAGGTGACGGGGTCGATTCCCTCCAGTTCCAGGTCGATCCCGTCCTCGGCCGCGGTCTCACTCATCCGTTCCCTCCCCGATCCCGATTCGGATGTTTCTGTACCCGTCCATCCGGGCGACGTCGCCGGGGTTCACGACGATGGTCGTCACCGGCGTGAGAATCACGCCGGGTTCGGTGATCTCGTCGCCGGGTGTGAGCTCCTCGAAGTCATACAGGCTCGCGTCGATCCGTCCCCCGGCCGCCTCGAACTGCATCTCCTTCGTCCCGAGTCGCGCCCGGTCCGGGTTGGACTCGCTGACGGGGTGTTTCTTCAGCTCGGGCGTCGACAGCGGTCCGACCCCCCGGACCCGGAACTCGGTCATCTCGATGCCGCCCTGCTTGAACGCCGACCCTTCGCCGTAACGTCCTTCGTACAGCGTCTCGAACCGGTCGATCGTCGCGTCGAGGTCGGCCTCGGTGAGTCGTCCCGTCGCCTCGACGGGCGTGAGGAGTTCGTGTACCTGTCGCTGGTAGCGCATGCTGATCGATCGTTCGAGCCCCATCTCCCCGGGCTCGAACCCTTCGGATTCGAGTTTTCCGCGTGCGGTCGCCGAAAGCTGCTCGAACACCTCGTTTATTTCCCCGACGTCGAAGGGTGGCTCCATCGCACGCACGTCGATGTGCTCGTGGGTCACGTCCGTCGAGAGGAGTCCGAGCGCACTGTTGACCGACGCGGTGTAGGGGACCAGCACCTCGGGAATATCCAGTTCGCGTGCGTAGGAGGGGGCGTGCATTCCGGCGGCGCCGCCGATGGCCACCAGCGAGAACCGCCGCGGATCGATCCCCTTCTCGACGGTGGTTTCGCGTAGCAGGTCCGCGATGATGGAGTTGATGAGCTTGTAGATGTCGGCGGCGGCCTCCTCCACTGACGTCCCCAGCGGGTCGGCAATGTGCTCCTCGAAGGCCTCGTAGGAGCGATCGGCGTCCATCTCCTTGTCGCCGCCCAGAAAGTACTCCGGCGAGAAGTATCCCTGAACGAGGTCGACGTCGGTCACCGTCGGTCGGTCGCCGCCCCGGCCGTAACAGGCGGGACCTGGGTCAGAACCGGCGCTTTCGGGGCCGACCTGTGGGGCCTTTGTCCCCTCCTCCAGCGAGATGATGCTCCCGCCGGCGACGGCGATGGAGTGGACGTCGCGCTTGGGGAACTGGTAGTGGTGTCGGCCCACCATCGGTTCGTCGGCGTACTCGATGCGGTTGTCGTCGATGACGCCGACCTTGAACGTCGTGCCGCCCATATCCGTCGAGATAATGTTGTCGACGCCCCGCCGGTTGGCGACGAACTGGCTGCCCAGCAGCCCGCCAACGGGCCCCGACTCCATCAGCCCGACCGGCCGCTCGATAGCGTCTTCACGGGTCACCAGCCCACCGTGGGAGAACATCAGCAGGAGGAGGCCGTCGAACCCGTACTCGGTGAGCGTCGCCCGGAGGTTCGTGAGGTACTCCTCGGCCGTCGGCCCGAGGTAGGCGTTCAGCACCGTCGTAGACGTGCGCTCGTACTCGCCCATGGTCGGGGAGACGTCGCTGGACACCGAGACGTACAGATCCGGATACTCCTCCGCCAGCAGGTCCTTGATCCGCTGTTCGTGTTCGGGCGACTGGAACGACCAGAGCAGACACGCCCCGATCGATTCGACGCCGTCCTCGACCAGGCTCTCGACCGCCTCGAGCACGTCGTCGTCGTCGAGGTCCTCGACGACCTGATCGCGGTACGCCCGTTCGGAGAGCCCCTCGACGTGCGTGCGGGGGATCACCGGCTCCGGCTTGTCGGAGTTGATGATGTCCTTGACCTGTTCGAAAGGGAGCCCGGACCAGCGTCCGTACCCCCCCCGCGTCGCGTGCAGGGTTTCCTCGAACCCTGCCGTCGTCAACAGCCCCGTCTCGGCGCCCTCGCGCTCGAACAGCGCGTTCTCGCCGACGCTGGTCGCGTGAAGGAACAGGTCCGTCTCGCCCAGCAACTCCTCGAGTGACACCTCCATGTCCGCGGTCGCGTCGGACAGCGAGTCGAATATCCCTCCGGAGAAGTCCGGATACGTGGTCAGGTCCTTGCCGATCGTCACGCGACCCGAGTCGTCCATGACCGTGGAGTCTGTACACGTTCCGCCGATGTCGGTCCCGATTCGGTAACCCATGTAACCGTTCGTGAGACACGTTGCAACACGGTCGAATAACTCTGTGGATTCACGTACGTTTGACGGGAGTCGCGTGGCTATACGGGTCGACAGAACTGTTGATAGAATTATACACCCGGACACGAATAGTTCACCACGCAGGTTGATTGTTCCCGGTCAAAATGATGTCTCCCGGCCAAACAAGCCACAGTCACGTTGACTGGTTCGTGTTCGGGTGTATGGCCTCCGCCGTACCCGGCGAATATCTATCAGGACTTCTGTCGACCCGTATACATCCGTTCTTATCACGAGAGGGGCCGGAACCACACCGCGGCCACCAGCACGGCGAGAAAGACGTACGATCCCCGGACGAGAAGCATCGTCGCGAGTTCGGGACCGGCACGCCGGGTCGCGAGAGCGACCAGCGCGAACGCGAGCGATGCCAGTACCGTGCTCGGCGGGAACAGTTGGGTCGCGGCGAACCCGGCCACCGCGAGCATCCCGGCGATCATCAATCCGTAGGCGAACAGGCGCGCCTGTCGGGGACCGACGGCGACCGCGACGGTGCGTTTCGCGATAGACCGATCGTAGTCGTAGTCCTGGGCGTCGTCGATCACCTTCACGCCCGACAGGAGGACGAGAAAGACAACCGCGAAGGCGGCGGCGATCGGGGCGACCGCGCCGGCCTGGACGTAGTATCCCCCGACGATCGCGAGCGCGATGCCCATCGGGTACCCCGTCGTCGCGGTCAGCGGGTTGGTGTCGAGCTGTGGCGCGTGGCCGTAGGCGATCACCCACGTCGGGAGCGTGAGTAGCGCCGCGAGGACGTCGATCCGCCACCAGAGAGCCACGAGCAGGGTGAAGAAGGCGACCGTCGACCCGGCTAGCGCGAGTCGACAGCCCGACTCGGTGATCGAATGATCGTCGTCCTCGGCGCGCAGGTAGAAGTCGACGTAGCCGTCCTTGACGTGTGCGGTGTACACCGCCGAGAAGATGGCCGCGACGTGGACGAGTGCGAGTACAACCGGCAGGCTACCGGAGACGGTGTCGGTGGCGCGCCAGGCGAGCACTGCCCCGAACCCGGACGCGGCCAGTGGCGGGAGCATGAACACCGGGTGGACCTGCGAGGCGAGCGCGTCGAGATCGCTCCGGAAATCGGAGCCGTGGCGCGCGATGCGCATCGATGGAACGCACGACCCGATCGGAAATAAACCCCCGGTCGACACCGCTATCGCTACCGTTTTGACGGCCGGTCCCGACGCACACGGTATGTCAGTGCTCGACAGCGTGCGCCGCGGGGTCGATGGCTTTCTCACGAGCCGACTCCCGGAACCCGATGGCCTCCCCCGGTACGTGGCGCCACTCCCGCGCCGGCTGGAGAACTTCGGCCTCCGGCTCGCTGTGCCGATCGCGCTCGTCAATCTCGTGGGCACGTTGTTTGGCTTCTGGTACTACGCCGGACGTCCAGGCGAACTCTCCATGCAGGCCGTCGACGGGCAACTCGCCGCGGCGCCGATCGAGGCGTGGCTGGTTGTCCCGGACAGCCCGATGGCGACCCTGTTCATCGGCCTGTCGCTTCTGGCCTGGCGGTTCGACGTCGACGCCGATACGCTCCATATGCTCGCCTTCTTTGGCTGCATCAAACTGGGCTTCTGGACGCCGTACGTCCAGCTCGCCCTGAATAGTCCGGAGGGCATCGCGGCCTGGCTGTACGTCTTTCTGGTCCTCAGCCACCTCGCGATGTCAGTCGAGGCGTTCCTGATCCACCGGTACGCGCACTTTTCCGTTCCCGCGGTGGCGGTCGCCCTTGCCTGGTACGGGTTCAACGATGTCGTCGATTACTTTCTCACGGTGCTCGGGGGGCCACACCACACCTGGCTCCGGGCGGAACCACGCGTCGGAGCGGTGGTCGATCACAGCGTCCAGGCACACGACCTCGCGGCCGCGTGTGCGGTCGTCCTCACGCTGGTCGCGACGTTCCTTGCGCTCGCGACGCGCGTGGAGAAGCTGAAAAGCGCGTCCGCGAACCGACAGTGAGAGTAATCGTTATCAGTCCTCGACGATGACTTCGACGGGGTCGTCGTCGTCCTCGATGGACTCATTGCTTCCCGAGCGCTCCTGCCAGAGGAGTGCACCCGCAACTGCGAGAACGACCCAGGAGCGCCAGTTTGCCAGGTTGAGCGTGTAGCCGATTCCGAAGGGCTTCTCCACGAGCATGTCGTCGCCGGGCTGCCAGTACGCCGAGAGCATGCGGCCGACCTTCGGGCGTTCGAAGTTGTACGGAATGCCGAACAGCGAACCGGACGTTGGTTTGTCTGGCATGTTCGTTGGTACACGGGGGACTGACAAGAGGGTTTGGGCGTCGGGCCGGCGGGAGACTGTGTGGACCCTGGACCGGTGCGGACCACACCTACGCGGCCGCGCCGACGTCGTCGGCGGCGTCCAGCAGTTCCTTGTACCGGTTTCGGATCGTCACTTCGCTCACCTCGGTCACCTCGCCGATCGCGCTCTGGGTGACGCGCTCGTTCGAGAGGAGGGCGGCGGCGTAGATGGAGGCCGCTGCGAGGCCGACCGGGGACTTCCCCGAGTGGACGCTCTTTTGTTTGGCGGCCTCAAGCAGGTCGCGGGCCACGCGCTCGACCTCCTCAGAGAGGTCAAGATCGGAGATGAACCGGGGGAGGTAGCTCTCGGGGGCCGCGGGTTCGACCGCGAGGCCGAGTTCCGAGACGATGTAGCGGTACGCCCGGGCGAAGGACTGCTGGTCGACGCGGCTGACGTTCGAACACTCATCGAGGCTCCGGGGGGTGTTAGCCTGCCGGGCGGCGGCGTACAGCGAGGCGGTCGCCATAGCCTCGATCGAGCGGCCGGGGAGGAGATCATCCTCCAGCGCGCGCCGGTAGATCACGCTCGCGGTTTCGCGGACGTTCTCGGGGAGGCCAAGCGCAGAGGCCATGCGGTCGACCTCGCCTAGGGCCTGCTTGAGGTTGCGCTCCCGGGCCGTCTTGGTACGGAAGCGCTCGTCCCAGGTGCGCAGGCGCTTCATGCGCTCGCGCTTGCGGGAGGACAGCGCCCGCCCGTAGGCGTCCTCATCGCGCCAGCCGATGGTCGTCGACAGCCCTTTGTCGTGCATCGTCTGGGTGGTCGGAGCACCCACGCGGGACTTTTGATCCCTCTCTTGGGCGTCAAAGGCCCGCCACTCCGGTCCGCGGTCGATGTGATCCTCGTCGATGACAATTCCACATTCCGAACAGACCGTCTCCGCGCGTTCCTCGTCGGTCACGAGATCGGCGCCACACTCGGGACAGGCGTTCGCCTCGTCGGCGCTTTCGTCGGCGGCTTTCTCGTCAGTCTCTTTTTCGTTGATACGTGGGTCCCGCGTGCGATTCTCCGTCGTCGCGACGTCGTTTCTGTGAGCCATGATGTGAATCGGACTTCAGGCCGTTTCCGAGCGTGCTCCCCGGTTTTGACGGGTAAGATTCTCGTCGAATACGACCTGTTGTTATCTCCGTAGTAACTAATGATGCGGTGCATATATTTAAATCCATCGATCATTTCGCCGGTATCGGGGGGACCTCACGGGACAACTGTCTCCTGGGTTACTCCGGACGACGACGGAGACACGTCACGTCGTATCGGTATTGTCGGCGTTTCGTCCCGACGCTCCCGACACTCCCGGCGCTCATCGGCGGTTCCAGGCGCAGTTTCGTTAGGAGTATAATAAAAACAGACCTGTGCTCATCTCCATATCCGCGTTCCAACACAGTTTTATGTACTACCCTCTATAGCTGTTCGGTAGTGATCCACTTCATACATGATGGGAGATGATTCGGAAACCGATACTGACGACCTCGTCGAGGAGACGGTCGACACGCTCCGGCCGTTCGGATTGACCGAGTACGAGTCAAAGTGTTTCGTTGCACTGTCTCGCATCGGAGTGGGCACTGCAAAGGAAATCAGCGACGTGTCCGAGGTGCCCCGGGCTCGAGTGTACGATTGCATGGAAACGCTTGCCGAACATGGTCTTGTGGATGTCCAGAACGCCACGCCACGCCAGTTTCGGGCCGCCGGCACCGACGAAGTCATCCGTGTTCTCGACCGACGGTGCACCCGGCGAATCGAACGGCTCGAGGAACACCTCCGGCGGCTCGAACCCCCTGGCGGCGCCGATCAAGACGGAGAGGTCTGGGTGACCGAAGGTGACGAGGAGGTGGCCGAACGCGTCGAGGTACTGATCCGGGAGGCCGAGGAGGAACTCCTGCTTGCGGTCGCCGTCGACGGGCTCCTGACCGACGAGGTCCGGAGGGCGCTGGTCGAGGCTAACGAGCGTGGCGTCTCGATCACCGCCGGCTCACCCTCCGAGGAGATCCGGGCGGAACTCCGGGAGCTTCTGCCGGAGGGGACGGTGTTGGAGACCTGGACCTGGTGGGTGTCCCACCCTATTCAGCCCGGCGCGATCAGCTCGATCGTCATGGCCGACGGGCGCTCCCTCCTCGTGAGCGCCGACATCGAGACGAGCCTTCCGGGCGTCAGAAAGCACCGCGCGCTGTGGACCGACAACGAAACCGCCCCCCTGGTTGGGATGATGCGGCCCCTGCTGGAGAACGCTATTACCGACGGCCGCGCGCAGAGTGCCCCGGCGTGACCCCCTCCCGGTCGTGTGACTGGCGACCAACTTGAGCCCGCAGTTCCCGAAGACACTCCGCCGGAGGCTGACATCCTCACCGTCAATCCCACCGATCATAGCGCGGGTGGCGGTGGCATCTCGCGGTACCCGCGATAATCACCGAGCGACACTCATCCGCCCAAGAAATAAGCCGGGCGGCGTCGAAGGTCGTCACGGACGACACCCGATGAGATCACCACCGCTGACGGACACCGATTCGCCCGTTGCCTGGAGACTTCCGACCCGTCCCCCCCGTCGAGTGTATCCCCGGACGGGAGCAGTAATACATTCCGCCGGACAACAGTCCCGGCGGAGCGTATCAGGCGTTCTGTCCGACAGTATCGGCCATGACTGAAACCCCGCTTCCAATCGACGAGCTCCCGGGTGACTGGAGTACACAACCGCGTGAGCACCCGGAGGTTCCCTCCAGCGATCCCATCGCCACGTGTGAGGCGGATACGTCACCACCGTCCCACGTATACGAGGTCCGGGAGAACGTCAGATTGCGCTTCGGCGTCGGCGTCAGTATCTTTTCAGTCCACGGAACATATCATATCTACCCACGAAGGCCGATGGACTCCGACGACGTCCTCATGCATGTTCACGAACGGTCCTCTGACGCATCGATCAGATTCGGGAACCGAACACAGCGGATCCATCTCCACGGCAACACCGTCGCCGAAATCAAACGCGGCCAGCTGTACAACGACGCAATCGGTCTCAAGATCCACCGCGCTGACGGGCGCGTGGACATCGTCACCGGAGCGAGCGACCCTGATCGCGCAGGGGCTGACGAAGGTCGATCCTGAGGATTCCAATGAAGGTGTGGGGGAGACCGGGTTTTCGAGCGTTTGCAACCGGTCGGTTCGTTTTCCCAATCTGCGTAGTGACCTATCCGTGTCTTGGTGTGCAGACGGTGCCGCTTTCCACGACTCGGATTACGCAACGGCCCCGGAGAGAAAAGTGTATACCGCCACGGCGACGTATCGTATAGTAACTAATGTCGGGTAATGTGCCCCGGCAGGATCTGAGTTTTCGGGAGGCGTGGCGAAGAGACGAGAGTGTTGAGACGCTATGGCATCCCGAGAATAACGGGTTTTTGTGTGCGTTGGCTCCGCATGGGGGAGACATCGAAGCTGGTACTGACGAGGCAGCTGCGCAGCTTTTCAAGAGTATGCCCGACGGCAACTGTTCGATGTGGGCGTTCCACGGCTTCGGCGACGACGCGTTCGACGAGTACCATGTTACCAGCACCGAGATCTCGCCGGACAGGTTCCCGAAGCTCGGAGCGATCGAAGACGTTGGGTTCCAGTACTGCGTGTCGTTCCACGTGAAGGGCGATGCCGACGTCATCGAGGTCGGTGGCGCAGCCGACCGTGAACTCCGTAGGGAGGTCGCAGACGTGATAGAGGACGCTGTGGAGGATAACTGGAGCGCGGAACACCGGTACGGGAAGATCAAATACGAGGGCAACAGCAAAACGAACGTCACTAACTGGTTGACGTGTGAGTCCGCGTCCGGTGTTCAGATCGAGCTTCCGATCTATGCTGCGAGGAATTACCGGAGGCGGATCGGTCGGGGGTTATCCGAACTGTACGCTGATATGTTGTAACCCGACTGACCGCCCAAGGGAACAGACTATACTGTCGGTCACGACTCGATGGAGATATTCGCCACCCTTACACCCGGACACGAACCAGTCAACATAAGTGTCCCCTTGTTACCCGGGAGACATCGGGCAATCTTCACTACTCCATGATTTGCTCCAAAGTCGAACTCTAGAAGGTCACATATCGGACATGAATCTTTGACCTGCTAAGTTTCCACTCTGTTATTTTACATACTTTGACTAGTACTTATTCTATTCTCTATATTGATCAAGAAATTTAGTTTGCGAGCGAGTGCTGCCGCTCCAAGCGAGGCGGCAGGTAGCTGTTTACCGGTGATCGCCACCCCCGGTGGCGGCGAGCACCGGTAAGAGACTACAACAGACATTATCACAGCGGTTGTTCCACAGTTAGAGCACGTCGGTTCCACAAGTCTGTAACACCCATCTTCATACACCACGGGTGCTTGATATTCATTCGATGCAGGAACAGGAGCTGGGGTAGACCCCCGGCTAGCTGCTACCATACTTCTGTTTCTGCATCAAATTACCAAGAAACTGACTACTTGGCGCTCTCTGTGAAGATTCCAAGAGAAAATAGGCTCCATCTATATAATATCGATCAGATCATAGTACGTACATTTATCATCGATCAGCGGAATGTCCCGAAATATGGGCAATGTAACCTGCTTTTGTATGCTGAACGATCTGCACGCTGGTTCAGTGGATCGACGCACGGTGGGGACTGGATCAGCGGTGTTCGAGGAGTTCAACTCGGACGCCGGCTGGGTCGGTAAAGAACGCGATCTTTAAATCACCAAAGACGGACGGCTCCATAATGAAGTCGATCCCGGCTGTCGTGAGTTCTTCATAGGCGCTGTCAACGTCATCGACGACGAACCCGAAGTGCAGAAATCCGGTTGGGATGTCGTCGATCAATCCAGCGGCCTCGTAGGGTGCCTGATCAAAGAGATAGACCCGCTTGTCTGCGACCGCAAGTGCCGCGTGATTGACGGCCGTCGCTCCTTCCCCACCCTCTGCATCCCCCCTCTCTAAGAGTTCGGCATCGAACTGCTCTTGGTAAAACATAGCGCATGCATCGATATCATTGACTTTCAACGCGACGTGAAAGAACGAATCCGGTTGCATATCACCACGAACAGGTGCCATCATCAAAATACTCCCGCCAGCGACGAACTATGAACCGAGAGTGCCTCTGGATCATCCTTTCGACTCATAATGTCTGTTGTAGTCTCTTACCGGTGCTCGCCGCCACCGGGGGTGGCGATCACCGGTAAACAGCTACAACAGACATTATCAGCGGCTGGGTGGTGACCTAACGCTCGTTTTGCGAATCATCCAGACGGAATCCAGCTTTCCGGATCATCAGCAGTACGAAGTTCGTCCCTGGAATATCGGCTTTCCGAAAACAACCAGCTGTCCGTTTCTTCACCGACTGCTTCGAAGACTTCCTCTTCGTCAGATCGAGCAGCTGTGCTGATGAGTTGCCAAGACCCACTCATCGGATCATAGCCATACGTACCGACCATGCGCTTGCCCTCAGTCGGAGAATCAAACGACAGAATCAGCGAGATGATGCGGTCATCCGATTTCCGCACCACGAACGGTGTCACGGCTAAGATGAAATCACGTTCATTAACATCTCTAAGCTGGTCTTCAGTAAGCGGCATCTGCGGAAAGTTTGCTGCGAACGCCTCCATGATACGTGTCACATCTTGAACTGACTCCGCCACCTCGACCTCCCCCTCATCGTAGTATAGCTCAAAACGATCTTGAATCGCAGCCCCGTCAAGTTCCGACTCCTCAGTCAGTGAGTCTGGTTCGCTGATAGATTCAACGGCTTCCCAAGACTCATCTTCAGGATTGAACATAAGAACATTGATTTGATCATTTAGTTCAAGGAAAAATGCGATGATTGCATTAGGATCATCCTCTAACTGGTAGGTCGGATCGCACATCCCAATATCCGGATGTGAAGCCAACGAACGAAGATCGGAATTTGTCAACGGTCGATTAGGCAGACCGCTTAGGCCGTTCTCTGACATACTTTCGCTCTGGAAGAGACAAACCATACCAGTTACGGCTTCCAAACGCTGTCTTCCAATCACTCTTTGAAATCACCGCCACTTGTGACACCCCCCAGCAAAATGTGTTGATAATCCTGCTCCTCCTGTGCGTTGTCAAACGGCAGATCGGCACACCAGCGTTTGAGTTCCTGCCTGAATTGATGAAGTTTTCGGGCAGACTCAACGAAGTTGGCTAACGAACCGAGAAAATATTCTCCCCAACCTTGATTTTGCTGATCAATGAATGACACGGTGATCTACGATGACTGCGTCTGCGTCGTTGAGGTCAGCTTTCAATTCGTCGTCTATTGCTTCGAACATATTTGGCTGTATCGTGCTTTGGGGAATTTTTGTAGTATATGCCAAAGATTTCGTCAGCACTATCTCCCGGACAACCGACCCGGTGAAATG
>JBDGQL010000118.1:0-21875 GCA_042219105.1 Karumarchaeum halophilus (SeqCode)
GGTCGTTCTCGCGCTCGATCTCGTAGCCCGCCCAGCGCCGGAGCAGGCCCACGAAGGACCGTTCCGTCTCGGTGAACTCCTTGCTTCGGGACTCCGTGGCGGCGAAACACAGCGTCCCGTACAGTTCGCCGCCGGCGGTCACCTCGCCACCGATGTACGTCTCCAGACCGAACAGGTCGTGGGCCGGATCGCCCTCCCACCCCGTCTTGGCGGCGTTGGTGATCGTCATGAGGTCGTCGCGCCCGATCGTCCTTCGGCAGTACGATTGTGGAAGCGGACACGACTCGCCCGGCTGGAGCAGGTCGTGGGAGCCGCGTGCGTCGACGATCGTCTGGGTTCCGTCCCCGGTGTCGGGTTCGATCCGCGTCAGAAACCCGTTCGGCAGGTCGAGATACTCCTGGCCGGCCGCGAGCAGGCCGTCGACTTTCTCCTCGAAGGAGCGGTCGGGATCGATCGTCACCTGATATACTGTCGGACAGAGACATTGATAATCGAACCCCCAGGACGGGGGGCCTTCGAATTATCAATACTTCTGTCCGACAGTATAGGCGCGTTCGAAGACCTCGACGGTCGCCTCACGTTCCCGTTTGCGTTTCTCGCGCTCGGTCACGTCGCGGAGAACGCCCGCGGTCCCGCGGAACTCCTCGTCGCCGATCACCGCCAGGCGGTTCTCGACTGTCCGCTCTTTGCCGCCGGCCGTTTCGAGTGTGAACTGCGACCGCACCGATCGCTCGTCCGTCTCCGTCAGGGCCCTCCGGGCGTCGCTGATCCGTTCGATGTCCTCCTCGCGCATCCCGATCGAGACGTCCTCGCCGAGGATCTCCTCGCCGTAGCCGAACTCCCGTTTCGCGGCCGGGTTGACGAACGTGAACCGGCCCTCGGTGTCCAGGGCGTACACCGGATCGTCGACCGCCTCGAGAATGGTTTCGTAGCGCTCGAGTTCGGCAAAGCGCCGCCGTCGCTCGATTGCGTTGCCGATCCACCCGGCGATGAACGTGACGAACTCCCGCTCGGCGGGACGAAACGCGTTCTCCCGCGCCGTCGTGCTGGAGAAGTTCACCGTTCCGTACGTCTCCCCGTCCACGACGACCGGCACCCCGACGTACGCGCGAACGCCGCCGGCCGCCGGGTGCTCGGCGTGTTCCGTATCACGCACGTCGCTGAAGGACAGCGGTTCGGTCGTCCGGTTCGCGAGCGTGGCCGCACACATCGTCTCGTCGAGGGCGAACGTCGCTCCCTCATCGTAACTCCCGGTCGCGTCCACCACGGACTCGACGTGGTAGTCCGTTCCCTCGACGCGAGAGAGGATTCCGGCCTCGAGTCCGAGGTGATCGCAGCCGAGCGATAACATCGCCTCGATGGTCGTGTCCACGTCGCCGGCGTCGGTCGTGAGTTCGTTCAGCCGCCCGAGAGCGGCCGCGTCGGTGTCGTCCGCGTCACCGCTCGCCAACTCCGTCCCGGCGGCAGTCTCCCCGGGTTCGCCGTCCCCCTCGATCCGGTCGAGCGCCGACCCGAGCGCCGATGCGATGCCCTCGACGATACTCACGTCGTCCTCGTCGAACGCCCCGGCCGCCGTCGATCCGACGCTCAGTGCGCCGAACGATCCGACCGGTGCGACGATTTCCTCGCGGAGTGGCTCCCTGGGGCCGGTCGTCGATTCTGCCTCGGCTGTTTCGCCGACCCGGAGCGCCGACTCGCTCTCTTGGACGCTGGCGATCCGTTCGGTGGACGGCGGCGGAACCGGTCTCTCCGCCGCGGTGGTCGATCGGTCAACGCACGTCACTGCCTCCCCGTCCGGATCGAACGAACAGACGGTAGTGGCCGGCTGATCGAACGGGCCGGTCGTCGCCTCGACTGCAGCCGTCACCGCCGCGTCGACGGTTTCGGCGCCGGCCAGTTCCCCGGCAAATGAGAACGGGTGTAGTTCGCCTCTGGACTCTGACTCCCCATGCATGGATAATCTTCGCGCGCGACTGATATGTACTCACCGGGTGGACGGTGGTCGACGCCGGTCTCGCCTCCAGGTCACCGACCGCCGGAGTCCGGCTTACCGATCGCCGGACTGTCGCTTTCGCCCGGACTCCATTCCCGACCGCATGAACTCCGCCAGGATCCGCCCGATGCTCGAATCGCCGGTCCACATCGCCTCCTCGTCCACCGGTTCGTCCCGCGTTTCGGCGGCCAGCAGGACGGTCCCGTCGTCGATCATCAGCGCCCGGCCCGCGAAGTCCGCGGGGTTGTCCTCGGACATGACGACAACCTCGATGTCGTCGCCAGCGAAGCGCTCCGGAAGGGCGCGATCCGCGGTGAGGACGGTGACGTCGACGCCTGTAGCCGCGGCCTCCCGGAGGGCGCCCGTGATTGCCGCAGTCAGCGCGTCGGCCGTCGGGGCGACCAGAACGACCGTGTGGTCGGCGGTGCCTACGAGCGCGGCGATACGATCGTCGATCGGCCCCCGACCGCGAAGCGTCGACACGCCCTGGTCCGTGGCGGGGTCGGGATCGGACGCGCGGATCGACTCAAGGGTCTCGAACGCCCGTGCGGTCTCCCCTTCGAGACGCTCCATGAGAAGGTCCCGCGCAGTGGCGAGGTCGACCGGCCTGTACGCCTTCGGCGATGACTCGACGACCTCGATCAGGCCACGCTCCGCCAGGTCGTCGGCCGCGCCGTACACCTGCGACCGCGGAACCTCCGAGCGCTCGCTCACCGCCTGTGCGGTGCCCCCGCCGAGTTGCTGGAGGGCAACGAACACCCGTGCCTCGTACCCGGAGAGGCCGAGCGTCTGCAGCGATTCAACCGCCTCCCGTTCGCTCATGTGTCGTGTTGGCCCTACTTTGTTAATAATGTCTGTTGTAGCTGTTTACCGGTGATCGCCACCCCCGGTGGCGGCGAGCACCGGTAAGAGACTACAACAGACATTATAAGTCGTGTTGGTCTCTCCGCTTTGTTGACTGGCCCGTCGCCCGGCGGTGTCGCCGGAGGCTCGACGATCCACCGGGGATTCGATGATCCACCCGAGATTCGACGATCCACCGGGGCTCGATAAAAATAGTAGGATCCTACAAACAGTTAAGTAGTTTCCCCGTGCAACCGGAGGATACGACGAATCATGTACGGCAACTCACGGGACATGCACGGGAACTCACGGGAGTTCGGCAGGGTGGTGCGGTGTCGACAGGCAGGGGACGCGCCGTCGCTCGCGCCTCCCCGGGGGAGGTAAACGACTGGAGTATGTCCGGAAGGCTCTCCCGCCGGTACGCCGACTGGATCGCGAGCCACAGCAAGGTGGTCATCGTCGTCGTGCTGGCCGTCACGGCGGTGGTCGCCGCCGGCGCGGCGACTAGCGACCCGGGCGAGGCGGGACTGGGCGAGTTCTCGGTCGACTCGCCCGAGACGGCCGCCGCGGATTTCATCCGGAGCAATTATTCGAGTGATCAGGGCGTCGTGGCACAGTTGGTCGTGCGAAACGAGAGCGGCGACGTCCTCACGCGGGAGTCGTTGCTCGAAGGGCTGTATCTCCAGCAGGAGGCCCGAAACGACACGGAACTGAACGGGACGCTGGCCGAACGCGGCTTCATCGGCGTCGAGAACATCGTGGCCACGGCTGCGGTGAACGCCGACGCCGGGGACGACGCGCCACCGACCGGCCAGCCGTCTCTCGACGATCAGATCCAGGCACTTAAGGAGCGAAACGCCTCGCAGGTCGAGGCGTTGCTGGGGCGGATTCTCGATCCGGAGGCGGACGTGCTGGGTGACCAGGACCCGTACTCGTTTCTCCCGCGGGACTACGAACCGGGCGACACCCGGGCCGAGGCCCGCCTGACGTTCATCACGCAGGTCGACGACAGTGGGGGGGAAGAGGCGCCACAGGCGGCCTACGACGCGCAGGTCAAGCTCGACGAGATTGCCCAGCAGCGGTTCGACGACGCGTTCGTGTTCGGGCAGGGTATCCGGGACGACGCGTCCTCCAGGGCAACCGCCGACAGCTTCGCCATCATCACCCCCTTTGCGCTCGTCCTCGTCTTGCTCGTCCTCGGGATCACCTACCGCGACGCCCTCGACGTCGTCCTCGCGTTCGTCGGTATCGGCGTCGTGCTGGCGTGGCAGGCGGGGGTCATGGGCTGGCTCTCGATCCCGATGAACGTCATCCTCATCGCCGTCCCGTTTCTCCTGATCGGGCTGAGCATCGACTACGCGCTCCACGTGGTGATGCGCTACCGCGAGGCACGGGAAGGGACACTCGATAGCGACCACCGGTCGGACGGAGACGCGGCGGACACCCCGGATCGAGGCATCCGGGCCGCGATGGCAGTCGGGTTCGGGAGCGTCGTCCTCGCGCTGGCCGCGGCGACGGTCTCGACGGGCGTCGGATTCTTCTCGAACGTCGTTAGCCCGCTGCCGGCGATCCGTGATTTCGCGGTTCTCAGTTCGGGAGGCATCCTCGCGACGTTCGTCGCCTTCGGCGTCTTCCTGCCGGCGCTCAAGATCGAAGTGGATTCGACCCTCGAAGGGCGTCTCGGGTGGGACCGAAACAAGGGGGCCTTCGGCGTCGAGAGCGGGCGCGCGAACGCGGTCCTAGAACGACTCGGCTCCCTCTCGACCCGGGCGCCGGTCGCCATCGTGGTCGTCTCCCTCCTGCTGGCGAGCGTCGGGAGTCTCGGCGCCACGACCATCGACACCGAGTTCAACCAGGCCGACTTCCTGCCACAGGACGCGCCGGACTGGGCGGGGATCCTTCCGGGACCGCTGGAACCCGACACGTACACGATCGCCGACGACTTCGCGTATCTCAGCAACGACTTCCAGCTTCGTGGTGACGGCGGCCAGTCACAGGTGCTGATACGCGGGAACGTGACCGGCCCTGCAACGTTGGGAGCCGTCGACGACGCGATGGGGAACGTGTCGGCGGCGAGTTCGATCCAGCGTCGACCCGATGGGTCGGGGGCGGTCGAAGGGCCACACACCGTGATCCGGCAGGTGGCGGCCGACAACGGGACGTTCGCGGCGTTCGTCGATGAGCGCGACCCGGACGGTGACGGGCTCCCCGAGGAGGACGTCGCGGCCGTCTACGAGATGCTGTTCGCGGCGGACCAGGAGGCGGCGGCGAACGTGCTGAGCCGGTCCGAGGATGGCGAGATAACGTCGGCACGCCTCCTCGTGTCTGTCCAGAGCGCCGAATCGGTCCAGACGATCGCCGGTGACACCCGTGCCTTCGCAGAGCGAATCGAGAGCGACGTCGACGGAATTACCGCGACCGCCACGGGATCGCCGGTGACGGACGCCGTGATCCAGGACGCGCTCCTCGAAACCCTGATCGAGGCCTTCATAGTGACTCTCGTGGTCATCCTGGTGTTTCTGACTGCGCTCTTCAGGGTGCGCTATGGATCGTGGTCGCTCGGACCGATCGTGCTCGCCCCCGTCGTCGCGTCACTCGCGTGGCTGCTCGGGACGATGTCCGTGCTCGGCATCCCCTTCAACAGCGAGACGGCGGTCATCACGAGCCTCGCCATTGGGCTGGGCGTGGACTACAGCATCCACGCTGGCGAGCGATTCATGGAGGAACGGGAGCGCCGTGACGGACTCGAGGTGGCGATCCGGCGGACGATCACCGGAACCGGCGGAACGCTGCTGGCGAGCGCGGCCACGACGGCTGCCGCCTTCGGCGTTCTCGCGCTCGCGCTCTCGCCGCCCTTGCGACGGTTCGGCACCGTGACCGGACTGGCGATCATCTTCGCGTTCGTCGCGGTCGTGACCATGCTCCCGGGACTGCTCGTCGTCCGGGAGCGGTTCGTGATCGGGGGGTGATAGGGTCGGTGGCATGGCATTCTTGACCGTCGACGGCCAACGACGGACCATGCAGGAGCGACGAGTCCTCGAAGCCCTGCTCGGCGCGTACGTTGCGACGCTGTTGATTCCCGGGGCCGCGCTGTTCACGGGGACGGTCGACGCTGATGGGGCGCTGGTTCTCGTGGTTGCCGGCCTCATCGTCGCCGTCCTCGTGGCCAGGATGGCCCGGACCGTCGAGGACCTCGCCGACACCGTTGCCTCGGCGCCTGTCGTCGCCGCAAGCGTTCTGCCGCCCTTGGCGTACCTTCCCTACATGATCCTCGCGGCGGAACCGGAGTCACCCGCAGCTCTCGTCTCGCTTGTCGGTCTAGTCGCCTTTCTGCCCGGCATCGGCGTCCCGATCGGGGGCGCGGTTATCCGGAACCGACGGCTGCGCGAGGCCGCGACCGAGGTAGCGGTCGTCACCGTCGGTGGCGGCGAGGACGACGACGGGACGAACTGGGCCGTCGTCGCTGGTGTGAGCGTGGTCTCGCTGTCCATCGTCGTCGCCGGAGTGATCGTTCTCGTGGGCGGAGACGTCAGCATGAGTGCGGTCACGCCCGCCCTTGGCGGGATCTCCACGTTGTTTCTCCTCTTTGCCGACGACGACGCCACCGAGATTGCTGTGACTGACCGTGGACTCCGCATCGACCGGAGCTTCACCACCTGGGATGATTTCGAAGGGTATCGCCTGACTGACGACGAAATCGAACTGGTGCGCTCCCAGTGGTACCTCCCGGCGGGGTCGTTCGAACGCGAGGAGGTCGACGACGAGAATTCGCTGATCGAGGGCTTAGAACGGCATCTCCCCCGTCTGGACGAGCGTGGACGGGTCGAACTGTCCCCCCGGGGCGGGTGACTCCGCTTTGCTGGTCGTCACCCGTTCCATCACGTCGCCCGTTCGATAATCCAGACGTTCCAAGAGTTGGCTTTCCAGACCGTATCAAGGAGCGGGCCGACGAGCGGGACGAATCCGGCGGCAGCATCGACAGCGGCGATCCCGAGCATCAGGGCGACCGCGAGGGGGCCGGCACCAGCACGCCAGCCCTCGAAAACAACGTACAACGATATTAGCGCCGCGATCACGTCGCCGGCGATCGGCAGGAGCGTCAAGATTGGATCGAGACCGACGCGGTAGTCGATCACTGGAATCCGAATCGCGTCGTCCATCAACCGTGCCGCCGCCTTCGCCCGACCCTTAGGCGTGCTGAGATCGTAGTCCGGTGATACCATGTGTTGTTTATCCACCCGCCCGTCTTGAGTCGTTTGGGCGTATATACAACCCGATACGTGACTCTGTTATGAGCCACGATACTAATACTGTCGGTCACACGTTCGTAGAGGAATTCGCCACTCCGGGGCGTCGAATATCTCCATCGAGTCGTGACCGACAGTATCTTCGACGGTGACGGTTTTCGCATCGACACCCGGGCGTCCCAGGAGACATCCGGACGCGCTTGCGCCGCCGCTCGCCGGCTCAAAGACCGAATGAATGGGTGGACGACCGGCGTTGCCAGGCGTTCCGGCACGGGTAGTCCCGGTTACCTCCTCCACCCCGCGGCCCGACGAGCGACGGGTGTTCGGCGATGAGCTGCTCACTTCCGTGCCTGGCTCGGTGTCGCCGATTAACCACGACGGAACACTCCTTCGGGTGCACGCCGTGGACCGCCGTCCCCGGCGGACGAGGCTTCTACGTCGGTTCCCGGGGCCCGCGCAGGTCTGACCTGACGCCCCGGCGTTCGGCCCCCGTGAAGACCGTTTCGGGCAGGGAGCGGTGGCCTAACCGCCCGACCTAGTCCATATGAATCTACCGCGGTAATTCATAAGGGCCTTTCGAAGACGCTCCTCCGTCCGATCACAGGACCGTCCGGGTGTAAAGCGCGGAGGCCGCCGCAAGCACGAGCGTCGACAGGACGACGAGAACGGGGTGATATGAGAACCAGGTCGTCGGGTCGCTCCCGAAGAGCGGATCCGCACGCAGGTTCAGGCCGAACGCCACGTCCCGTGCCGGGATCGCCCAGAGGAGCGCGATGACGACTGCAAAGGCGGCCACGGTTACCGCGGCGCCCGCGGCGAGTGCCGGATCCGATCGCCCCTTCGCCGCGGAGAGGAGCGTGATCGCGCCGACCACGGCGAGCAACGAGACGAACACCGGACTCGCGACTCCGACCCCGTAGTACGTGCTGATCCCGGTCGACTCCGTCAGCGCGTACGGGATCGCCGTGAGAACGACCACGGCCGCGGCCGCGACGACGCCGAGACGGGCCGCCAAGCGCTCGCGTGTCACGGGCGTCGCTCCGGGAGCGCCAGCAATAAGCCATACGAACCGCCAGCCACGCCGGGTTGGGTCGCCACCCGTCCGGAAGCGTGCGGAGGAGAGTCATACTGTCGGTCACACGTTCGTGGAAGAATTCGCCGCCCCGGAGCGGCGAATATCTCCATCGAGTCGTGACCGACAGTATCATAACGCACAAACCTGCTTCGCACGAAAAGAGGATATGCTTGGAGACGCGACCAAGAAGATCCAGAAGCTCTCGACCCTCGCGGAGAAGCTCTACGAGAAAGTGAACGAACTCCAGACACGCGTCGAGGAGACGACCAAGACGGTCAACGATACGAGCGATCGCGTCGCGAAACTGGAGACCGAACTCGCCGAGCAACGGGCCCTACTGGAAGCGATCGCCGACGATCACGAGATTGACGTCGACGAGCTCGAGATTGACGACCCCGAAGCCGACGTCGACGACTCCGGTGATGAGTCGACGCTGTCCGACGCGGGTCAGGAAGAGACGGAGTCCACGTCCGTCCCGAACTGACTTGTGACCGACCGTATCAGCCGATCAGTCGTTCGTGTTCGACCTTCATGCAGCGGTCCTGGACGACCGTCCTCCCGGCGTCCTCGGCACGCTGTGTCGCCTCCGGGTCGCTGATGCCGAGTTGTGTCCAGACCACCCTCACGTCGTCCCGGTGTAAGACGTCGTCGACGATCCCCGACACTTCCTCGGAGGGGCGGAACACGTTCGTGATGTCGACCTCCTCCTCGACATCCGCGAGCGAATCGTACGCCGTCCGCCCGAATATCTCCTCTGCGAAGGGGTTGACCGGGACCACCTCGTACCCTTGCTGGCGGAGATACGCCGGCACGTCGTGGGCGTCCTTCCCGGGAGTCGAGGAACAGCCGACGACGGCGACTGTTTCGAGCCCGAGTATCTCACGGAGTTCCGCATCGCTCTCTACTGGCATTACCGGCGGAACGCCCTGTGGCCTAAAAAGCACACTGTCAACGCTCTCCGGTGACGGACCGTAGGCTGCCTGCGGCCATCGGCACTGGCGACCCCGTGTGTCGGCAACATCGCTCGTTTTACACATCTCCGCATCGTCCATCCGGTACGCGAATGAGTGGCAACGATCCTCCCGACGCCATGGTGGAACTCGAGGATGCGCTCGAAGCCCTCTTTCGAGACAGTCACACCAACGCCGTTCTCGCGTGGGTGCTGGTCGGCATCCTCGCGACGGTGTTCGTCGAGAGCGCCCTCGATGTCGATTATGGGTGGATTCTGTTCGTCGGCACCGTTGGCGTCATCGTCCTCATTCCGCTGGTCGCGTACCGCGACTGGCGGGTAATGCTCCCGTGGGAGTTGCTCGTGCTCGCCCTGCTTCCGATCCTCGTCCGGGCGCTGTTCGGGGGGACGGTCGGGACCTTCGCCACGTACCTCTCGCTCGCGGCGGTGGCACTGCTCGTTATCGTCCAGCTTCACACGTTCACGTCGCTTTCGGTCACCAGCTGGTTTGCCGTCGGTCTCGTCGTGCTGACGACGCTTTCTGCGGAGGCGGCGTGGACGATTTTCCGGTGGAACGCCGACAATCTGCTTGGCACCTCGTTTCTCCTCGACAACGAGACGCTCATGATCGAGTGGGTGTACGTCACGCTCGCCGGTCTCGCTGCGGGCGTGCTGTTTGATGGGTACTTCAGGCGCCGGGACCGCTGGCTCTGGCTGGCCATCCACAGAGCGGTGGGACGGTGACGCTTCTACCTCGACCGTCGCCCCGAAACCAGAAACGCCTGATGCGGGGGATGCAGTTCGTGCTGTTTTCGCTGGTCGCGTACGGACTCATCGCGCGCCAGCCGAAGGCGATCGTCAACGGCGGTATACTGTCGGACAGAGACATTGATAATCGAACCCCCGGGACGGGGGGCCTTCGAATTATCAATACTTCTGTCCGACAGTATATGGCCCTGGTGATCACGTTCATCCCCGCGGTGTTGCGGCGCAACTACGACTTCCCGCTCGATCCCTGGCTCGGACTGTGGATCACCACGGCGGTGTTTCTCCACACGCTCGGTTCGGCGGGCCTGTACGGCCGGATCCCCAGGTGGGACAACCTCACCCACGCGATGTCGGCGACGCTCATCGCGGGCGCGGGCTACACCGTCGCCCGGGCGATCGACCTCCACACCGACGATATCCACATCCCGCGGCGATTCCTCTTCGTCTACATCTTCGTCGTCGTTCTCTCCTTTGGCGTCATCTGGGAACTGTTCGAGTTCGGACTCGATGTCGTCGCCGACGCAACCGGGCTGACGATGCCCCTCGCCCAGAAGGGTCTCGACGACACCGTTCGCGATCTGATGTTCAACTCTCTGGGGGCGCTCCTCATCGCGGTGTTCGGACAGGTCCACCTGACCGGCGTCGCCGAAGCTCTCCGCGATCGGCTCGCAGAACGGAGCGCGTGAGTGGATCCATCGCAAAGTTTTATTTTAACAACGTATGTATCCCATCCCATGGATACTGAGTACGATATAGCTAATCTACCCCCTGAATCGGTCGAGGTTCACGGCCATACGTGGACGCGAGAGACGTATGACGCTGGTAGTTTCCAGTGGATGAGGCCGATGCACGACGACGAATACGACTGGGACCCCGATGAAGACGACATTTGGGTGGTCGGGGCCGATGCCCCGATCCGTGCCGTTGATCTTCAGTACAGGGCCCGGGAATGGCACATCACGGCGACAGAAACGGCCGGGCCGGACTATCATCGCCCGGGCTACACGGAACAGATCAGCAGCGCGTTCTCCGTTTCGACATCGGATGTTGAGGAAGCGAGGGAGACGGTCCACGAGTTCATCCAGCAGTTGACACCGCAGATCCCACCATCACACCTCGTGAGTGTTCTCTGTCGGGCCGATCTCAAGCGCGGACAGATCACGTTGCTGAAGATGCTACACGAGCACGACGACCCGATTCCGCGAGAAGACCTCGCGACGAAACTCCGTGCCGGGATTCACGAAGACACCGGACGGAGTCTGAACGGCGTTCTCGGGGCATTTGCAAATCGAATAAACGCGACCGACGAGATTCCTGGCCGACCCGGGATAGACGCATTCATCAAGCGACGACGGATCGACGGCGAACTCCACTATCAGCTACGGTACGAAGCACAGGAAGCCATCAGAAAGGTTCCAGCGTTGGTCCGAACGTTCGACGAACCGTGGGACGAGCTGCTTGAGCCGGATACCAGGCTTGAAAAGTCGGATCTCGTTCCGGCAAGCGAATAGATTCAGGCCAGTTTGCTGATATAAGGACTTAACAACCGGGTTTTCGTATCTCGTCCGTGTGAGAGAGAACAGCGTCGTCCCGGAGGTTCCGTATCGACCGCCGAAACCAGACGCGACACCGAACATCGGACTCGTTGGATGTGGCGACATTACGGAACACCACCTCGAAGCGTACACCGACGCCGGATGGGATGTCGTCGCGTTCTGTGATATCGATCGATCGGCTGCCCGAAAGCGTCGCGAGGAATACTATCCGGACGCTGATATCTACACTGATTTTCACAATCTCCTCGCTCGTGATGATGTCGGGGTAGTGGATATCGCGACACCGCCCGATTCGCGAGTACCGCTAATCGAGGACGCTCTCCGAGCTGAGACGCACGTGCTCTCCCAGAAACCATTCGTTCTTGATCTGGATGTCGGCGAACGACTGATCGAACTTGCCGAGGATGCTGGTGTGAAGCTAGCTGTCAATCAGAACGCCCGGTGGGCACCACACTATAGCTGGATTCGAAATGCCGCTACCGAGGGTCGGGTCGGCGAGATATTCGGTGTCCATCTTGACGTGCACTGGAACCACGATGCAAACCGAGACGCTGTATGGAATGACGTTCGCCACGCACTCCTCTATGATTACGCGATCCACCATTTCGACTTGGTCGCATGCTTGCTGGACGACCGAAGCCCTCAACGAGTCCATGCAACCCTCGCACGCTCGCCAGCACAACATGCAAAGCCGCCCCTCCTCGGCCAAGCGATCATTGACTATCCCGGCGCGCAGGCATCGCTCGTCTTTGATGGGAACGTCAAGCGCGGGGATGCTGATCGTATATACGTCGCTGGCACCCAGGGAACCATCCGTGGAGAGGGGCCCTACAAGAACCAGACGGTATCGTTACACGTCAGCGGCGGTAGCGTCTCCCCTGATCTGTCGGGGTCGTGGTTCCCGGATGGATTTCGTGGAGCGATGGGAGAACTCATGATGGCGATTGAGAACGATCGGGAACCGAGGAACAGCGGTCGGAATAACCTCCGCAGTCTCGAACTGTGCTATGCGGCTGTTGCAGCAGCCGAGGACGGAGGCCCGAAAAGACCTGGCGAAACCCGTGAACTCAGACGGGGTGCTCCCAGTGATCTCGGCTCTCTGTGATAGAGATCCGAGCGCATACCCCCGTCTTCCCGTGAGTGACGAGTGTTCCGACCACGCGGAGGAGGAGGTCAATGCAGTTTAGAAGCGAACACAGTGAGCGTCCTGACGGAGATTTGAACTCGTCGAGACGGTCCTGCTCGCTCGCTTCGCTCGCTGCGCGGGCTGCGACTCGCCTGCTCAAATCTTCCGGTGAGTTTTCGCGGCGCCGACAACTCGCTTCGCTCGTCGTATAGCGCCGCGAAAACGTCCTGACGGAGATTTGAACTCCGGTCCCGGGCTCCGCAAGCCCGGAGGATGGTCCACTACCCTACCAGGACTCACTACCGGTACCGCCGGTCGAGTAAAGAGGATTTCGGTCCGACCACGTCATGGGATTCATACTGTCGGTCACACGTTCGTGGAAGAATTCGCCACCCCAGGGTGTCGAATATCTCCATCGAGTCATAGCCGACAGTATCAGCGGGTGAACGTTTATATGCGGGTGGGAGCCACAGTAAGATGGCACGCCGGGGCGTCCTGTCAGCGAAGTGCCACCGCGGACGGGACGGCAACCCTTATGCGGACGCCTCGTGTGAAAAACGAGCAAACCCATGGGAGCGATCGAGGAGATCTACGCCGACGTCGACGCCGACGTTTCAGAGGAGGAGTTCCGGGAGGCAGTCGAACAGAAAGTCGAACAGATGGGGGGATTAGCCGACGAGGAAACCGCCGCGATGTTGATTGCCCACGAACTCGCTGAGGGCGAGGTCGAGGGCATCGCGGACATCGAATCCGGTATGGAGGAGGTGAAATTCCTCGCGAAGGTCGTCTCTATCGGTGACGTGCGGGAGTTCGAGCGCGATGAGTCCGACGAACCGGGACAGGTCGTCAATCTCGAACTCGCCGACGAAACCGGATCGGTTCGCGCCGCGTTCTGGGACGAGATGGCACGGTCGATAACGGAGGAAATCGAACCCGGGCAGGATCTCAAGCTCCAGGGCCGTCCCAAGGAGGGGTACAGCGGCCTCGAAGTGAGCGTCAGCAAGGCCGAACCCGCCCCGGACGCGGAGATCGAGGTCGATCTCACGGAGGGGCACGCGATCAAGGACCTCTCGATGGGTCTCTCGGATGTGACCGTCCGCGGGCAGATGCTTGATACCGACGACCGCGTGCGCACCTTCGACCGGGACGACGGCTCGGAGGGCCGAGTCGCGAACCTCGTGCTCGGGGACGAGACCGGGCGGATTCGGGTCACACTCTGGGATGAGAACACGGAGCTGATCGATGCGTTCGACCCGGGTGATTCCGTCGAGCTCATTGACGGCTACGTTCGCGAGCGCGAGGGCGACCTCGAACTCCACGTGGGCGATCGGGGCACGATCGAGGCAATCGAGGAGGAGGTGACCTACGTCCCCGAGTCGACGGACATCGACGACGTGGAAATCGATCAGACGGTCGACATCGCGGGCGTGGTTCGTTCGGCGGACCCCAAGCGCACCTTCGATCGGGACGACGGCTCGGAAGGTCAGGTCCGGAACGTGCGCGTCCAAGACGACACCGGCGACATTCGCGTTGCCCTCTGGGGTGATCTGGCCGACCGCGATGTCGCCCCCGGCGACGAGGTCCAGCTCACCGACGTCGAGATCCAGGACGGCTTCCAGGACGACCTCGAAGCCTCCGCGAGCTGGCGTTCGACGCTCACAGTGCTCGAGGACGGATCGACGGCCAGTACCGACGACGGCACCGGCGCGACGGAGCCAGAAGCGGCGCCGAGCAACGGCGGGGACGGCTCGGAGGGGCGGACCGACACCGGAACGGTCGGTCTCGACGCCTTCGGCAACGGCGAGTCACCGACGGCTGCGGCCGGGAACGGAGAGAACGGCGACGAGGAGGCCGTCGAGTTCACCGGCGTCGTGGTTCAGGAGGGCGATCCGGTAGTCCTCGACGACGGCGAGGAGACGATCAGCGTCGCGACCGGCGAGGATCTCGAGCTCGGCGAGGAGGTGACGATCCGGGGTCGCCGGGACGGAAGCCGGGTGTACGCCGACGAGGTCGCCAGCAGCCGCTGATTCGACAGCCCTACCAGAACCCTTTTTCTCGGAACTTCCTAAGCCACGTGTAATGGCACGGTCCATCCCGCGCAGACAGTTCCTGAAGACGGCAGTCGCCATCGGCGGCGCCTCCGCGCTGTCAGCCTGTCTCGACCGGGAGAGCGACCTGGATCTCAAGACGGGCGTCTCCGACCCCTCGACGCTTCCCTCCCGGCAACACGCCTGGAACGACGCCCTCGAGACGGACGACCACGGCAATCACGTCCCGCCCAGCCACCGGGTGCTCCTGTATCTCGATTACGCCGGCGAGGGACTACCTGACGATGCTGATCGCGAGACGCTCTCGGCGGCGCTCGGCGCACTCGAAGGCGCCTACGCCCGCACGGCCGAGGGGCTGTTCGCGACGATCAGCTACTCGCCGGGCTACTTCGACCGGTTCGGCGTTGACCTCCCCGACTCCGTTGACCTGCCCGGACCGACCGCGCTCACGCCCCTCGAGAATCCCGCGTTCGACACGCCCGACGCACTCGTTCACCTGGCGAGTAACTACGCCTCAGTCGTGCTCGGCGCGGAGGAAGCGCTTCTCGGTGAGACCGACGAACTGAATGGGGTCGAGATTTCGGAGAGTCTCGATGGCGTCTTCGACCGCGTCGACCGCCGCACCGGCTTCATCGGCGAAGGACTCCCGGCCGACAACCAGGATGTCGAGGGGATCCCCGACTCCGAGCCGGTTCCCGAGGAGTCGCCGCTGTTCATGGGGTTCGAATCGGGGATGAAGAAGGCGCAAGCGAGCGAGGACCGCGTGACGATTTCGGAGGGTCCATTCGCGGGCGGGACGACCCAGCAGGTTTCGAAGATAACCCTCAACCTCGATCAGTGGTACGAGCAGGACAGTCGATCCCACCGGGTGGCGTCGATGTTCTGTCCGGCCCACGCCAACAAGGGGCTGGTCGAGGGGACGGGCGAGAACCTCGGCAACACGAACGGCGTCGCCGAGAACGGGTGTCCAGCCCACGCTGTGGAGGACGCACGCGAGGAGGGCGTCGTCGGCCACGCACAGAAGGCCGGTCGGGCCCGGGAGGATGGCGATCCCATCATCCTGCGCCGGGACTTCGACTCGACCGACGACGACCGGGCGTCTGTCCACTTTCTCTCCCTGCAACGGGAGATCGCCGATTTCGTCGGCACACGGACCGCCATGACCGGCTCGGACATCGCCGAGACGGGCGGGGTCGGCCGGCGCTCGAACAACGGCATCCTCCGGTACATGACCGTACAGCGCCGCGGGAACTTCCTGCTCCCGCCGCGGGAACACCGGGCGTTCCCGACGCCACGACCCGAGTGAGATCACATGGTACGAGATACGACACCAACAGATGGGAAGACACGGCTCGGAGGACGAACCAACAGGCGGCGATTCCTCGCTCTGACCGGGAGTCTACTCGGCGTGGCGACGACGGCTGGCTGTCTCTCCGAACTCGGATTCGAGGAGGAGTCAGCGCGCGCCCCGCCGCTCGTCGATGACCGCCCGGACGCGGTGTATCATCCGACCCACAACGAGGCGATGAAGATGGTCAACATGAAGACCGCCGGGCCGTACAAGATCGCGCTGTCGTATGCCTTCCCACACCGCTTCTGGACTGTCGAGGGTGGGGACACCTCGAAGGTCACCGTCGATCGAGACGATTCGATGCACCTGATGACGAGCGTGTGGCACGGCGAGACGGGCGTCGTCCCCCCGACCGTAGAGCCCTCCGTCAAGATCAGCCGGGACGATGACGTGGTCGAAAGCAAACCGCCCTGGCAGATGCTCTCACAGCCGATGGGATTTCACTTCGGTGATAATTTCCAGCTCCCCGAAAGCGACACGTACGACGTCGAGGTCACCCTCCCGCCGCCGACGAGCACACGGACCAAATCACTCAGCAACGATTTCGGTGAGTCGGTTTCGGCGTCGTTCGAACTCGAGTTCGACCCGGAGACCGTCCGATCACTGGAGTTCACGCAGTTCGATGATAAAGCCGGCACCCGGGCAGCTCTCGACCCGATGGGGATGACGTCCGTGGAGAAATCCCAGCTCCCGCCCATAGAGGATCTTCCCGGCCGATCGGTCGGGGAGCCGGAGATGGGAGACGGCGTCTTTGCCGTCCGCGCCCTGGACGCACCGCCGGCGGGGTTCGGAGAGACGTCTGACGCCGGCGGCAGTAGGTCGTATCTCGCGGTGTCGGCGCGGACGCCGTACAACCGATACCCGCTCGCGCTGATGTCGCTGTCGGCGACGCTGGAGGGGCCCGACGGAACCCGGTTCGACGACCAGCTCACCGAGACGCTTCACCCTGACCTGGGGTACCACTACGGCGCGGCCGTGAGAGAGATTGGGTCCGGAGACACCCTCACACTGACCGTAGACTCTCCGCCGGGAGCCGCCCGCCACGAGGGGTACGAGACTGCCTTCTTCGATATGGGCTCGGTGGCGGTCGAGATATAATTCACGCTAACGGGCCGGTTAAATCGTTCCAGGACTGACGACGCCGTAATGCCAGAGGATCCGATCGGGTCGTTGCGAGCCGACCCCGCGTTGCGCCCGCTGATCGAGGAGCACGGCCGGCTCACGATCGAGCCGGCGCCGGGGTTTTTTCCCCGTTTCGTCACCTCAATTCTGCGCCAGCAGGTGTCCATGGAGTCCGCGGCGGCCGTCCGTGAGCGCCTGTTCGACGCGGTAGAGATGACTCCGTCCGGCGTGCTGGCCGCGGATCCCGAGACGCTCAGGGACGCCGGGCTCTCGGCGGCGAAGACGCGGTACGTCCGCAACCTCGCCGAGGCGTTCCGCGAACGGAGCTACTCGAAAGCGTACTTCCAGGGAATGGACGATGACGCCGTGATGGAGGAACTCACCTCGATCACGGGAATCGGGCCCTGGACCGCGCGGATGCAACTCCTGTTCTCGCTCGGCCGGGAGGACGTGTTCCCGGTGGGTGATCTGGGCGTCCGGAAGGGCATGTGGGCGCTGTTCGAGGCGGACATGACTCGCGGTGAGATGGTCGAGCGCGCGGATCGGTGGGTCCCCTACCGGAGTTACGCGACCGTCTACCTGTGGCGCATCGAGGAGGACATCGAGGAGAGCGTCGCGGAAGTGCAGCAGGCCTGATGATGATACTGTCGGCTCTTACAGCCGATCGCCGCCAACGGGGGAACGATCGGCGGTAAAAAGTGAGAGTAGTCATCATGATATACACCCGGACGTGACTCTGTTAACTGCCACGACACCAGATTAGTACATTCGGCTCGTGATCCGACAGTGTATTCGGCGCGTCTCCTGGCGGTCAATCGAGTGACCGATACCAGAGGTTCCGGAACCGCACGCGGTCGCCGTGGTCCTGCAGGCGGAGCGGTGCCTCCGGTGGGTGTGGATCGTACTCGCCGACGGCACGGTGCGTCGTCGTCCCGATGAGTTCCGCCGCGTCCTGGACGAGCACCCCGTTGTGCAGAACGGTCACCTGGGCCGGGCGGAGGAGGTTCCCGTCCTCGTCGAACCGCGGGCCGCGCCAGGTGATGTCGTAACTCTGCCAGGCTCCCGGCTCCCGACACGCGTTCGCGAGCGGCGGATGCTGGCCGTACACCGCCCCAGCATATCCGTCCGCGTAGGTCGGGTTCTGATAACAGTCCAGCACCTGTACCTCGTAGCGATCCATGAGGAACACGCCGCTGTTGCCACGACCCTGGCCGTCCTCCATCGGCTCCCCCGGAGCCGCCCACTCGACGTGCAGTTGACAGTCGCCGATCGTCGCCGTCGTCCGGACATCGCCGGTGCCGGGTTCGACCTCGGCGTACGTGCCCGTGGCGTTCCATCCGGGCGGTTCGCCGTCGGGGTGCTCCCAGCCGTCCAGTCCGCTACCGTCTAGCAGGACGGTCGCGTCGTCCGGCGGTACCTTCTCAACGAGTCCACCGGGGTCGACCGTCGGCGGGTGGGGGCGATCCGGGTCGTGGACGCGGTACGGCGCGTTCGGGAGGGTCGGCATGTCCTCGTACCCTGGCCTGTCGCTCATGTGACTGCCGCCGGGTGTCGTCTACAAATAGGTTGTGTGTTGCCGGCTGACGGAAAGTCAAACAGCCGTTTGTACATAAACCAGTTTTATTCCCGCTGTCGGTCTATCCTGCTGTATGGAAAAGACAACTACCGGGGCACTCGCGCGAGGCGTCCCGATGCTGGCTCACGATACACGGAGTCGTTCCGACGAACACGACTGCGCTCCCGAGAGGGGAGGGATCCATGCAGCGGCGTGAGTTCATCGCCGCCCTCGGGGCTGCCGGGATCGCCGGGACCGCCGGCTGTGGCGCGGTCTCGGGTGACGTGGTGCTCTCGGAGCCGTCCGTCGGGGAAGACTCCCCGGGCCGGAAGTACTTGGAGTGGTCGGATGAGGGGGAGTCGGTCGCCAGCTTCGGCGTCACGGGGGGCGTCGCCTCGGGCATCGTCGATCTCTTTCAGACCGAGCTGTCACACCGGGACGGAACCGAGGTGACCCGGATCGAACTCCGCGTCTGGATGCCGGACGCCGACGCCGCCGCGGACGTCGCCGTCGTGTCGCCGGTCGAAGGCGATAGCTCCTCGCCGCCCTCCCTGGCCCTCTACACGCCCGACGATGCGACCGGCACGGTCATCGAGGTCACTGATCTGGACGACCTCGCCGACGAGACGATCGACACGCTCGAGTTCATCATCAAGCCAATCGACGAGACGGCCACGGAACTCGCGATCGACGTTACAATCGAACTCGCGGAGGGCGGCGTCCTCGGGGATGATTACACCCTCAACGGCGACCTCGAGCTAGCGTTTCCGGAGCTCGCGGGTGGCTGATACTGTCGGCTGTAAGTTCGTGGAGGAATTCGCCACCCCGGGGTGGCGAATATCTCCACCGAGTCACAGCCGACAGTATGATATACGGGTCGACAGAACTGTTGATAGAATTAGCCTCCACCGTACCCGGCGAATATCTATCAGGACTTCTGTCGACCCGTATACTGTCGAAAAAATATTGATAATTCGAAGGTCCCCCGTCCTGGGGGTTCGATTATCGATGTCTCCGTCCGACAGTATCATATGAACGGTCGTCCAAGCGGAAATCATGAATCGATCCAGCGGTCGCCTCGAACGCCTCCTGCCCGGGGAACCCGGGGAGTGTGGTGTCGAGGAGAACATTGCCGTTCCCGGGACGTTCGCGGGCGAGACGCTGTTGGCGGCGCTCGGTGGGGAAGCCGGCGTGGGGGGAGGTGGCAGTGACTGACCGGACGCGCGTGGCGTTCGTCTGTGTCCGAAACGCCGGACGAAGTCAGATGGCGACCGCGTTCGCCGAGCGCGAGCGCGCCACACGGAAGCTCGAACCCGAGATCGGCATCGTTACCGGCGGAACGGATCCGGCGGAGCACGTTCACGGGGTCGTGGCCGAGGCGATGGGCGAACTCGGAATCGACGTCTCCGACCGCGAACCCCGGGAGGTGACCCCTCAAGAACTCTCCGACTGTGAGTACGTCATCACGATGGGCTGCTCCGCGTCGGACGTCTGCCCGGCGGGCTGGGGGGGCGAGAACCGCGACTGGGATCTCGATGACCCCGGCGGCCAGCCGATCGACGTGGTTCGGGAGATCCGAGAAGACATCGAAGGCCGGGTTGAGGACCTATTCGACGAACTGGAGTCGTGACCGACAGTATGAGAACCGACGCGTATAGAACCGCCCCGACCAATCCACTGACATGGCTCTTCGCCTTCCGGACTGGATGGATCGCGAGGTCGTCTGCTTCCTCGTCGCCGCGATCATGGTGAGCGTCGGGACGCTGGCGTCGGGCCTGGTGCCACCAACGCTGCCCTTTCAACTCCTGATCGGCGCCGTGATACTCGGCGCGTTCGTCCTCATCGTGGTCTGCCTGAGGGACGAACCGGGTGGGCTCGACGGGGACCGATAGCACCACACTGCGTGTTCCGCCCCGAACGACCACTACACCCAGACACGAATAGATTAACACGCGAGTCAGCTATTTCCTGTCGAAACTATTTCTCCCGGCTAATTATACACCCGGACGTGACTCTGTTACGCGCCACGACACCAGATCAATGCGTTCGGCTCGTGTAATCATTATCAGTCGGTGTCTGCCGGCTGCCCCGGCTTCTGGTCATCGCCCCAGCGATCGAATAGCGTGTCGATCGCCCCGGTCCGGTCGGTCCGGGAGCGGCCGTAGACGAGATAAACGACGAGGCCGCCGGCGATAATTCCGACCGCGCCGAGGATCGGGAGCGTACCCATCTGCGTGATCAGTACCGCCCCGGCGAGAAACCCGAGGATCTGGACGTAGGGGTACCCCGGGGTCTCGAACTCCGGGTGATAGGATGCTTCGTCAGCCTCGCGAAAGACGATGACGGCGAGGTTTTCCATCGAAAACACGAGAACGAGAAACGCGCTGGCCAACTTCGCCAGATTGACCACTGGGACGAACGCGATGAGCGTGAGCAGGACGACGCCAGTGACGATCACCGCGTTTCGGGGCGTTGCAAACCGCCCATCGATGTGCCCGAGCCAGTCGGGCAGTAGCGAGTCACGACCCATCGCAAGAAGGAATCGAGAGGTTCCCAGAATGCCGGCGTTTGCCATGCTCGTCAGCGCAAACACGGCGGCCAACGAGATGACCATCACGCCGAAGCCGTCGAACAGGTTGCCGGCCCCGTCAGCCATCGGCGTCAGTGACGGCCCGCCCGCGGGCCCTCCATGCAGAAGGGTGTTCGGCGAGACGATGCCGACGATGACCGCGACCACGGCGGTGTATACTGCCATCATGATCCCGATGGAGATCAGCATCGCCAGGGGGAGGTTGCGGCCCGGGTTCGTGACCTCCTCCGCGACGGAAGCCACCTCACCGATGCCGGCGTAGGAGACGAACACGAATGCAGCGGCCGTAACGACGCCGCCCGCCCCGTTGGACACGAACGGGCGGTACCGCGCTGTATCTATGATCGTCGTCGCGTCGGCCACGTAGACTCCCAGAATCAGGAGCACGACCGTGACGATAACTCCCTTACAGCAGGTATCAACATGTACGCAGTCCACACACGGTCGTACCCGGATCCACGTCGTATACGGGTCGACAGAAGTCCTGATAGATATTCGCCGGGTACGGTGGAGGCTAATTCTATCAACAGTTCTGTCGACCCGTATACTGTCGGCTGTAACTCGATGAAGATATTCGCACCTCCGGGGTGTCGAATTATACTGTCGGCTGTAAGTTCGTGGAGGAACTCGCAACCCCGGGGTGCCGAGTATC
>JBDGQL010000273.1:0-21428 GCA_042219105.1 Karumarchaeum halophilus (SeqCode)
CAACAAGCGAGTGGCAGTTCATCTGCCCGAGCGCAGTAGGGTGGGGTTGTTGACAGAGTGGTACAAGGATCTCGAGGCACGAACGTCGGGATGAGGGACGGTGGGTGACATGGGCTTTTCATCGGCTGTCAAGGCGGATACCTCGGGGCTTGACCCCGAGGCGATTGACGCTGACTACACTGTCGGACAGAGACATCGATAATTCGAACGACCCCCCGTCCTGGGGGTTCGATTATACACCCGGACGTGACTCTGTCACGCGCCAATCGAGGTTGTTTTGATAATGTCTGTTGTAGCTGTTTACCGGTGATCGCCACCCCCGGTGGCGGCGAGCACCGGTAAGAGACTACAACAGACATTATGACGGCCCGGTCCTCCGTTTCGGTATGCTCCGGTTCGTCACGACGAATCCCGGCAAGGTCCGGGAGGCCCGCACCTATCTCCCCGACGAGATCGAGCAACTCGAGTACGACTACGCCGAGATTCAGTCAAAGAATCTTGCGGAAATCGCAACACGAGGCGCACGCGAAGCGGCGGCGGAGACCGGGGACCCGGTGTTCGTCGAGGACTCGGGGCTGTTCGTGGACGCCCTCGATGGCTTTCCAGGGCCGTACTCCTCGTTCGTCTACGACACGCTTGGGATCGCCCGGGTCGCAGATCTCACTCGGGGAGAGGACGATCACGCCGCCCGCTTTCGGTCGGTGATCGCCTACTGTGACGGCGAAACCCTCGAGACCTTCGAGGGGACGGTCGTGGGCCGGATCGTCGAACCTCGCGGCGTGGGCGGGTTCGGTTACGATCCCATCTTCGAACACGACGGCCGGACCTTCGCGGAGATGAACACGAAGGAGAAGAACGCGGTCTCACACCGCGGCCGGGCGCTCGCGACGTTCGCCGACTGGCTCGCCGGGGATACGGGTCGACAGAACTGTTGATAGAATTAGCCTCTGCCGTACCCGGCGAATATCTGTCCTTATCATAATGTCTGTTGTAGCTGTTTACCGGTGATCGCCACCCCCGGTGGCGGCGAGCACCGGTAAGAGACTACAACAGACATTATCAGGATCGTGAGCCACAGTCCGGCCCGGGATATGCGTCGTCGTGGAGCGCTTCGTAGACGCTCGCCGGGTCGAACAGCCGGGCGAACGCGTCGGGGCTCCGAACGCTCGTTTCGACGTTCGCCTCCCGCCTGAGTGCTGTTCCCACGCCGACGCTCTGCAGCCGGTCGTCGAGACTGAGAATGTGTCGGGCGTCACCGGAACGCGCCGACGCGAGCGCCGGATGATCACCCGCGGGATGGTCGACGAGGGCGGCAAGGCCGTCGATTCGCGCCCGCCACACGTCGGCGAGGTCGCTGTCGGCTACCTCGCCGATCACTGCCTCGGCGTCGGACAGCAACGCCTCACTCGTGACCAGCCGGATCCAGTCGTGCCCGGCGACGACATCGAGCGCCTCGCGGCTCGCTTCTCCGAGGAGCAGGTCGGCCGCGAGCACGTCGGCGTCCGCGACGACGCGCGCCATGGGGTCCGCGTCGATACCGGACTCCCGGCGGCCGGTCGTTCCGTCTCCCGATCTCTCTTCGCGTCGCCGTGTGAGCGCGGCGGTGATCGCCGCGCGGGTCACGTCCTGCCGTCCGGCGCGCTCGAACAGATCCGACCAGGTCACGTCAGGCGTCCGCCCCGTCACCGATCAGGCCGCTCCGGACGCGGTTGACGACGTCCCGGTTCGCGATCACGGCGACCCGATCGCCCGGCTCGATGTCCGTTCCGGGTAGCGGTATTGCCATCGACTCTCCGGCCCGGCCGTGGGCGTATATGCGCGCGTCAGCGACGTCGATTGCATCGGTCAGAGCGTTGACCCGCTCGCCGATCACGGGCGACTCCTCGGGGATGCGGATGGACAGCAGCCGGAGTCTCTCGGTCAGATCCGCAAGCGCGCTGAAGTTCCCGCCCAGAAGCGCCGTCTTCGCCCCGGTCGCACCGAGCTGTTCGGGGTAGATCACCTCGTTCACCTGGTCGGCGTAGGCCTCGTATATCGGCTTGCGGTAGTCGGCGTCGACCCGGAGCACCGTGAGACAGCCGTGCTCGTTGCCGATCGCGCACGCCGCGAAGTTGGTGTTGAGATCGCCCGTCAGCCCCGCAACGGCAGTCGCGTCCGCGACCCCGGCGGCCTTCAGAACATCGGGGTCAGCCCCGTCGCCCTCGATAACGCGAAGACCCTCCGCCTCGATCCGGTCGATCTTGTCAGGGTCGCGCTCGACGATCACTACGCCGTAGCCCTCCTCGCGCATGATCCGCGCCGACCGCAATCCGACCCGGCCGCCGCCGACGATGACGTAACTCATGACCACCGCTACGACGCCACCAATAAAAACGTTGGTCCCCGCGGTGCGGGGTACGCTGTCGGACAGAAGTATTGATAATTCGAAGCCCTCCCGCCCTGGGGATGTGACTGTTTTCGTCGCGCGCTCGCCGAGCCCGCGGATATCGGCCGAATCCGCCGGCCTCACGCGAGCGCGTCGGTAAAGACTTACATCCGACCTTATACGGGTCGACAGAACTGTTGATAGAATTAGCCTCCACCGTACCCGGCGAATATCTATCAGGACTTCTGTCGACCCGTATATCACTTCACAGTCACGCTCTTGGCGAGATTCCGTGGCTTGTCGATCGCTCGCCCCTTCAGGTCCGCGACGTAGTAGGCGAACAGCTGGAGGTACACGTTCGCAACCAGCGGCTCCAGAATGCCGAGATCGGGTACCTCCAGCGTGGTGTCGAGGAACTTCTCGGCGGGCGGGTGCGAGGAGAGCCCGATCACCGGCGCGCCCCGTGATTCGACCTCCTTGACGTTGTTGAGCGTCTCCGCTGGCCGGCTCCCGTCGGTGAGCACGGCGAGCACCGGCGTCTCCCCCGTGACGAGCGCGAGCGGCCCGTGTTTGAGTTCGCCCGCCGGAAACCCCTCGGCGTGGTCATAGGAGATCTCCTTGAGTTTCAGAGCCCCTTCCAGGGCGACGGGACTCCCCAGACCGCGCCCGATAAAGAAGAACGCGTCGCCGTCGGCGTACTGTTCGGCGGCCGCCTCGATCGCGTCAGTGCGGTCGAGGACCTGCTGGACGGCTCCGGGGAGTTCCCGGAGGTTCGCGAGAACTCCCCTCGCTGTGTCGGTCCCGATCGTCCCGCGCACCCGCGCCAGGTACACCGACAGCAGGGAAAGCGTCGCGACCTGGGAGGCGAAGGTCTTGGTCGCGGCGACGCCGATCTCGGGGCCGGCGCGGATGTACACCGTGTCGTCGGTCTCTCGGGTCACCGTGCTTCCCAGCGTGTTCGTCACGGCGAGGGTGCGCGCGCCGGCGCGGTCGGCGGCGCGGATCGCCGACAGCGTGTCGGCCGTCTCGCCGCTCTGGGTCACCGCGATTACGAGCGTTCGCCAGGGGTCCCGTCCCCCGTCGAACTCGTACTCGCTTGCGACCGTTGCCGAGGCGCGCACGTCCGCGTGGCGCTCGATGAGGTTTGCCGCGTACAGCCCCGCGTGGTAAGACGTCCCACAGGCGACGATCTGGATTTCCTCCAGGGAGTTCAGGTACTCCGCCGGCAGGGAGACGTCGAGGTCGACGTCGCCGCCGAGTTCGTCGATCCGCCCGGAGAGGGTCTGCCGTAGCGCGTAGGGCTGTTCGTGGATCTCCTTGAGCATGTAGTGGTCGTAGCCTCCCTTCTCGGCAGCCTCGGCCTCCCACTCGACGGTCTCGATCTCGCGCTCGATGGCCTCGCCACCGTTCCTGATAGAGACGTCCCCGCCACCGACCTGGACCACGTCACCGTCATCGAGGTACGTCACGTCGCGGGTGTGTTCCAGAAACGCCGTCACGTCCGAGGCGACGAAGTTCGCGCTCTCGCCGCGCCCGAGCACCAGGGGACTGTCCCGCCGGGCCGCGACGATGCCGTCCTCGTCCTCGGTGACCGCGGCGAACGCGAAGCTCCCCTCCAGGCGGTCGATCGTCGCCTCGACCGCCTCCGGAAGCGTCGCGCCCGCGTCCCTGTACTCCTCGATGAGGTGGGGAATGACCTCGGTGTCGGTCTCGCTGGTGAAGGTGTGGCTGGCGAGTTCGTTCTTCAGGGCGTCGTAGTTGTCGATGATGCCGTTGTGGACGACCGCGACCGTGTCCGTGCAGTCGGTGTGTGGGTGGGCGTTCGCGTCGGTTGGCTCGCCGTGGGTCGACCACCGGGTGTGACCGATCCCACAGAACGCCTCCGAGGCGTCAGGAATCCCGAGATCGTCGATCTCGCCGGCGCTTTTGTACACCGAGAGGTCTCCGTTCCGCAGCGCGATCCCCGCGGAGTCGTACCCGCGGTACTCCAGATTCTTCAGTCCGGTCGCGACGATGGGAAGGGCGTCGGAGTCGCCGACGTACCCAATGATTCCACACATGTTACCCCCTCCGCACCTCCGCGCCCGACGGAACCCTGCCGTCGATGGTTGTGCCCCCTGCTATCGTGGCTAGATTTCCGATCACCGCACCGGGGGCGACGCTCACCGCTCCGCCGACGCGGGTGTTGTCGCCGACGACGGCACCCAGCTTCACGTCCTCGTGGACGGTCCCGTCGATGACGACATCGGCCGGGCCGCCCTCGGCGGTGGTGTTCGGGCCGACTTGCGCGTTCTCCCCGACCACGCAGTCCCGGAGGACCGCACCGGCGCCCACCGTCGCGTCGGGCAGGACGACGGCGTTGTCGAGGACGGCGTTCGCGCCGACCCGGGCGTTGTGGCCGATCGATGTCCCCGAGAGGACGGTCGCGCCGGGAGCGATCCGGACGTTCGCTCCGACGGCGATCCCGTCTGTCAGCACGGCGGTCGTTCCGACCCGGGTCGTCTCAGGAACGTCGGGCGGATCGCTGTTCAGCAGGCTCGCGTTCACCGACAGGAGGTCCCAGAGGTGGGAGACGTCGAGCCACGCACCCCGGTACCGGAGTACCCGGACGGTTTCGGTCGCCGCGAGCCGGTCCAGCGTGGCTGTGATCGTGAGCTCGCCGGGCGTGTCGGTGTTCCGGATGGCGTCGAAGACGTCCGGCTCGAACCGGTACACGCCGGCGTTGACGACCTCGGAGGTGATGGCGTGCTCCGGAGGTTTTTCAGTGACCCCGGTCATGCGCTCGCCCTCCGTTTCGACGACGCCGAGGCCGCTCGGGTCCTTCGTTCTGGTCACCGCGAGCAGCGTCTCGCCGTCGTCCTCCGCGTTGGCCGCCCGCTCCACGATCGAGGGATCGATGATCCTGTCGCCGTTGAGGACGAGAAACGTGTCATCGATCAGGTGCTCGGTCTGGAGAACCGCGTGACCTGTGCCCAGCTGTTTCTCCTGGATCGCGTACTCGATGTCGATTCCCCAGTCATCGCCGTTCCCGAAGTGGCTCTGGATGCGCTCGCGTTTGTAGCCGACCACGAGAACGATCTCGTCGATTCCGGCCGCGACGACCGATTCGACGACGTGTTCGAGCAGGGGGCGGTTCGCGACGGGCAGCATCGGCTTTGGCCGGGTGTCCGTCAGGGGTTCGAGGCGTTGACCTTCCCCGGCCGCGAGAATGACTGCCTTCATGTTTGATTCAGTTTTACTGGTGTCGACATGAGACTTTGGTATGGTGCAACTACTCCTTTGTTGGGACTACTCAGTGAGGACGCCCGGGAGGAAGCGGTCCTCGCGTGCCGTGATTCGGTCCTCGTAGACCACCAGCGACTCCAGCGTGTCCCGGATACCCGCCTCGAGTTCCTGTTTCTGGCCCCCCACGAGATCGAGGAACGCCTCGTTTTCCATCTCCATTTTGTGCTCTTCGTCCTCCTCGCGGGGGTTCTCGAAGTGCTCGACGTCGGCGTCGATCCCGAACTCCGCGGCCACCTCGGCGATCGTCTCCGCGAGTTCGACGATCGCGACCGGGCGGGTGACCTGGTTGTACACCTCGACGCCGCCAAACTCCGGGGCGCCACCGTACCCGTCCTCGACGAGGGCGGCGTGGCTCTCGACCGCGTCGCGCAGGCTCACCATCGGCTTGCGCTGCTCGCCCTTGCCGTAGACGGTGAGTGGATACCCCGCCACCGCCTGCGCACAGAAGCGATTCACCACGGTCCCGAAGTAGTAATCGAAGTCAAACCGGGTCGCGAGTTCCGTCTCGGTGGTCTCCTCGGTTTCGGTGCCGTACACGATGGCCGTCCGCACCTCGCTGATCGGCTGGTCCCACTCCGTCGTGGCCAGCCGCATGTTCGCGTTGTCGAAGCTTTTGGCAGCGTGGTACCAGCTACCTCCGAGAGCCGGGAACGGAACCTCGTCCTGTCCGTCACCGCGCTCGACGGACAGGCCCCCCTCCGGGATCGGGAACTCCGGGGCGCCGTAGATGCCCGTCGTCGTCGTCTCGATGAAGTGCGTCTCTTCGAGGCCGTTCTCCCGCAGGCCGTGCAGGAGATTGAGGTTCATCGAGAGGTTGTTCCGCTGCGTGTACAGCGCCCGCTCGCCGTTGATCGAGGAGTACGGCGCGCTCGGCTGGGCGGCCAGGTGAAGCACCGTTTCGGGCTGATGGACCGAGAGAATCTGGTCCACGAATTCCCGGTCTGCCAGATCGCCCTCGACGAAACTCAGGTTCGGTGCGGCGGCAAAGCGCGTCTCCGGACCGTCGACCGGAACTGCCGAGACGCTGCCGCTCTCCTCGACCCAGTCCCGGCGGGCGAGGTTGTCCACGCCGACGATCCGTTGATCGAGCCGATCCGCGAGTCTGAGCGCAGTCGGCCACCCGAGGTAACCGTCCGCACCCGTGAGTAATACAGTCATAGTTACTCAGTGCGTGAGTAACTCACTAAAAGGTTTTCACCGCGGGGCGATTCGAGGTGGTTCCGTCCGGAGCGATCACGGAATGATCTGTTCGCCGTCCTCGTCGTAAACGGTGATCGCCTCGACGGGACAGACCCGCGCCGCCATCTTCGCGTCGAACTCGGCGTCCTCGGGGATCTCCCTGGCGAAGATGCCGTCTTCCTCTTCGGTGGCAGCGTCGAGTTCTGCCTTGCCGGTGTTGCGGTTCTCGGTGAACGCGTCCCACTCGTGGACGCACTGGAACATCCCCGTACACGTCTCCCGGTCGTACTCGATGCGCATACACGGTGTTGCGGCTGAGGGGGTATATCGCTGGCGACGCTGAGCGACCCGTGATCGGCGGTGGACTCGATGGAGATATCACAAGAACAATCACTATTAGACGCCCGGGGACGAACCCGGAGGCATGTTCGATGAGTTCGCGGTGATCCCGGCGGTCGATGTCCGGGACGGACGGGTCGTCCAGCTCGTCGGCGGGGAGCGCGGGACAGGACGGGAGTACGGCGATCCGGCGGCGGCGGCCCGGCGGTGGATTGACGCCGGCGCCGAAACCCTGCACCTGATCGACCTCGACGGCGCATTCGAGGGCGAGCGGGCGAACGCCGACGCGATCGAGGCGATCGCCGGTGCGGTCGATGCGGACGTACAGGTCGGGGGCGGGATCCGCACCGCCGCGGACGCCCGCGCCCTCCTCTCGGCGGGCGTCGACCGAGTGATCCTCGGCACCGCCGCGGTCGAGAACCCCGGTCTCGTCGCCAAGATCGCGGACGACTACCCGGAGGGCGTGGTGGTAAGCCTCGACGCGAAGGGTGGGGAAGTCGTCGTCGAGGGCTGGACCGAGGGCACCGGGATAGATCCCGCCGACGCAGCGACGCGCTACGAGGAACTCGGTGCGGCGGCGATCCTGTTCACCGACGTCGACGTGGAGGGCCGACTGGAAGGCGTGCGAACGGAGCCGGTCCGGTCGGTCGTGGAGGCGGTCGAGATTCCGGTCGTCGCTAGCGGCGGCGTCGCGACGATCGAGGACGTCCTCGCGTTGCGCGAGGCGGGAGCGGCAGCTGTCGTCGTCGGTTCTGCGCTGTACGAGGGGCGGTTCACGCTCGCTGAGGCGCGGCGCGCGCTGGATGGGTGATACTGTTCGCTATAGGGACGTTCGTAAGCGTTTTCCGGGGCGACCGCACGCAGCTTGCGGTCGATCCTGTGATGACTTATGAACGTCTCTATACCACTATCGTCGCTCCTGATAATGTCTGTTGTAGTCTCTTACCGGTGCTCGCCGCCACCGGGGGTGGCGATCACCGGTAAACAGCTACAACAGACATTATGAACTGATTCTCGAATAGCCGTCGGCGCTGTTTTATAAGGACGGATGTGAGTCTTTACCGATGCGCTCGCGTGAGGCCGGCTGATTCGGTCGATATCCGCCGGCTCGGCGAGCGCGCGACGAAAACAGTCACATCCGTCCTTATACAAACCCCGAGTAAAACTTCGATTATCAAATAAATATGAAAATTAGTATTTTACACTTAAGATTAAATATCTGGGGGAAAGTTATATCCGACTGCGATCAAAGCCTATTTATTCGTGCTGATTCATGACGTCGCATGAGCGAACGTCCGAACATCCTCTTTTTTATTACCGATCAGCAACGGTACGACTGGGTCGGGATGCACCCCAGGGTGCCGGTTCGCACACCAAACGTCGAGCGAATGGCCGATGAGGGAGTATACTTTCGGGAGGTGGTCTGTCCGTCACCGCTCTGTGGTCCATCGCGTGCCTGTCTGGCTTCCGGTATGGAGTACGACGATTGTGGCGTTCTTGACCACTCACAGAACTACCCACTCGACCAGGAAACGCTGTACGGGCGATTGCGCGACGAGGCCGGATACCACGTCATGGGATGTGGGAAGTTCGATCTCCACAAGCCTGAGTTTAACTGGGGCGTTGACGGCCAGCACTGCCTCGAGGAATGGGGCTTCTCAGCCGGCCGGGACAGCGCCGGCAAGTGGGCGACACGGAACAGTTGGGTGGAACACGACGGCCCGAACGACCCGTACATGGCGTTTCTCGACCGCGAGGGGTTGGCAGAAGCGCACATCGCTGACTTCGAGCAGCGCCGGTCGAAATCGCCCAACGACACGTGGCCGACGCCACTCCCGGATGAGGCCTATGCCGACAACGTCGTCGCGGAAACCGGGCTAGAGCTTCTGGCCGACGCTCCCGAGGGCGATCCCTGGTTTCTGCAAGTCAATTTCTCGGGCCCACACGACCCCTGGGACGTTACCCACGACATGTACGGGTGGTATCGCGGGGAGAACGCCATTGATTTCCCCGGGCCGGCACCCGTCGGCGAGACGGACGGGCGCACCGGTGAGAAGCACAACGAAATCCGGCGCAACTACGCTGCGATGGTCGAGAACATCGACCGCCACCTCGGGCGCTACCGTGAGAAACTCCGGGAACGGGGTGAATGGGAGAACACGATCGTCGCGTTCACGAGCGACCACGGCGAGATGCTGGGTGATCAGGGCCACTGGAAAAAGGAACGACCCTATCATCCGTCAGTCGCCGTCCCCCTCGTGATGGGTGGCCCCGGCATCCGCGACGGTCACGTCAGCGACGAACCGGTGAGCACCCTCGACCTCCACGCGACCGCGCTAAACTATGCCGGGCTCGATTACGACCGCGTGGACAGCCGCTCGCTCCGGCCGTACCTCTCGGGCGAAACAGATGACCACCGCGATTATGTCTACGCAGGGCTGGGCACCTGGCGAATGGCCTACGACGGTCGTTACAAGTTGATCACCGGATTTGATCCGGACGCTGGCGACATCGATGCGGAGATGGACGCCGGCGCCGACCCGCTGCTGTTCGATCTAGAACGGGACGTCTTCGAGACGGTAGATTTCGCCGCGGATGCGCCCGGACTCGTCGAGCGCCTCCGCGAGCACATCGAGAGCCACAACCGCCAAATAGCCGGCGGCCGGCCATAGAGGTATGAGTGACCGCACGGCGGCCGCGAAGCGAGAGACGAGCGAGACGGCGATCGAGGTCACGCTTGATGTCGACGGCGACGGTGACGCGACCGTCGACACCGGGATCGGATTTTTCGATCACATGCTCGATTCCCTCGCCCGACACGGGCTGTTCGACCTGACGGTCCGGGCCGACGGCGACCTCGGGGTGGACGACCACCACACGATCGAGGACGTCGGAATCGTCCTCGGGGAGGCGTTCGCCGACGCTGTCGGCGAGAAGCGCGGCGTCGAGCGCTTCGCGGACCGGCGGATCCCGATGGACGAGGCACAGGCGCGGATCGTTCTGGACCTGAGCGGTCGTCCCTACTTCGACTTCGAGGGGTCGTTCAGCCAAGCCCGCGTCGGGGCGTTCACGAGCGTCATGGCGCGACACTTCCTGCGCTCCTTTGCGGAGAACGCCGGACTCACTTTGCAGGCCGAGGTCGAAGGTGACAACGCCCACCACGAGATCGAGGCGCTGTTCAAGTCCCTCGCCCGCGCGCTTGATGACGCCACCCGGATCGACGAGCGCCGGGGCGTTCCGAGCACGAAGGGCGACCTGTGAAGCGCGAGGCTTTATTGCCTGGCGAGCACTCATCCGGTATGCACCTCGCCGAGACGACCTGGCCCGACGCGGCCGATGTCGACACGGATCTCGCCGTCCTGCCAGTCGGGAGCACCGAACAGCACGGCCCCCACGCTCCCCTCTCGACCGATACGCTGTCCGCGGCGGCCGTCGCCGAGGCTGGCGCCGACGCGTACGACGACGAGGTCGTGGTGGCGCCGGCGCTGCCGTATGGGATTTCAAAGGAACACCGCCACTTTTCGGGAACGCTCTGGCTCTCGCCGGACACGTTCCGTGACGCCGTCCGGGACGTGATCGAGAGCCTCACACACCACGGCTGGGACCGCGTCGTGATCGTCAACGGCCACGGCGGAAACACCGACGCCCTTCGGGAGGTCGCCGCGTCGGTGTCCCGGGAGGGCACCGCCTACGCCGCCGCATTCACGTGGTTTGACGCGGTCGATCCCGAAGACGTGGGCGACGCCCCCGATCCCGACGAAATGGGCCACGCCGGTTCCGTCGAGACCTCGGTCGTCATGCACCACGCCCCCCATCTCCTCCGCGAAAATCGATTTGAGGAGGCCGCAGACGGCGCCAGCGACGGCTGGGGGGAGTGGGTGTCGGGGGTGAACCTGGCGTACGACAGCGCGGCGTTCACGGAGAACGGAGTGATCGGCGACCCCTCGACGGCGACGGCAAAGCGCGGGACAAAACTCACGGCGGAGGCGGGTGACGCGCTCGCGGATCTGTTCGAGGCGATCGCGGGGCGGGACGTTTCGTCGGAGCGCTGATTACTTCGTCTCGGACTCGGCGTTGTCAGCGTCCGGGTTCTCGCCGGCGCTCTCGTGAGCGTCGTTGAGGTCCCCGCGGAGTGCAGGCAAGGTGGAGGCGAGATCGCTGGCCTCCTCGCGGGCGGTCGTGATCGTTTCGAACAGTTCCTCGAGTTCCTCGATGTCCGCCTGGAGGTCGTCGGCGTTCTCGAAGGCGTCGGCGCGTTCGCCCATCGTGTACCACTTTTTTGCGTCCCGGAAGTGGTCGGCGGCGGCGTCGGTGTCGAGCGCGGTCCGGAGCCCGTTGAGGACGCCAAGGGCGTTGTCCGCGTCGGCGTCGACGTCCCAGACCGACTCGCCGTCGGGGAGCGCCGTCCGGGCTTTCCCGAGTGCCTCCTCGACGTCCGCACGCATCTCGTCGGCCGCTTCGTCGAATAGGTCGTCGTCGTCGAGTGTCGTCTGGCTCATACCTTCTGATTCGGGCGGTCTATGATTAATACTGTCGGCTGTGACTCGATGAAGATATTCGCCACCTCGGGGTGTCGAATTACGTCACGGACGCACAGCCGACAGTATAAACCCACGCCCGGAGTGAAAGCGGAATCACGGGGAAACGTCGACCGACCAGTAAGACACGGATGCGAGCCGGTGGGCGAGTGACGTCCGGAGGAGTGCGTTGTCGAGCGAGCGGACTGGACCGGCGATCGCCCCCGGGAGCTGGCGGTAGAGGCCGTAGGGGACGATGAAGTCGCGGGTGGTGTCCCGGAGGTCGAGGCCAGCGGCTTCGATGAGGCCGTGTACCTCTGCGGAGGTGTACAGTCGCGACCCCATCGGGAGCAGCCGGTTGTAGATCGATCGGGCGCTCCGGGCCATGAACGTATCAAAGAGGATCGTCTCGCGGGTGATCCGGCGCATCTCCGAGAGGAACGTCTCGGGCGTGTCTGCGAGGTGGAAAAACCGGACCGCGAATGTGACACCGAAAGCGTCGTCTGGGAAAGGGAGTCGGGCGGCGTCGCCGCGCAGGAACTCGACGGTATCGGAGACACCAGCAGCGCGGGCCTTCTCGCGGGCCTGTCCGAGCATCGCCCCGGAGATGTCTATCCCGGTCACGTCCGCGCCCCGCTCGGCGAGCATCACTGAGAAGCGCCCGGTGCCACAAGCGACCTCGAGAACACGCTCGTCCTCGAAGGGGGCGACAGCATCGAGGACGGCCCGTTTCTCGCGGCGGTCGATGAGGCGTCCGCCCCCTGAGAAGCGCTTGTCATCGTAGGCTTCCGCGATCGTGTCTTCCTGGTACCACTCCCGTCCCTTCACGCCGTGGATCTACTGGATGGGGTGATAAAACCGTACTGGAACCAGGTCGTCCCCGCAGGATGGAGAGTCGCGATGCCGAGAAGTGCCCCGGGCATCCCCCAACGGAACCCCAGGCGGACCCCGCGCTAGTATACCTTATACATTATACAGCATATGAACTTATATATTCGTAACTTTTACTAGTACGTACAGATTTCTTCAAAATATGAGTACGAATATTGATCCAGTTGACGGAGCCATTCTCGCCGACCCTGACGTTCGCGAGCGACTTCGTGAGCTGCCGCCCAGCGCGAAGCTCGTCGCGAAGGTTTTGGACGGATCAGACCCCCTCTCCCAGGGCCAACTTGCCGAGAAGTCACTGTTGCCGGACCGGACCGTCCGGTACGCTCTCAATCGTCTCGAAGACGTCGACCTGGTCGACGCACGCTACAGCTTCCGGGACGCCCGCAAGCAGGTGTACTTTCTCACACGATAGTATAGGGGGGTTTTTGACCTCCTCTCCGCCCTAACGGGCGAAGATTCCTCCGTGGGGAATCCAAGCGAGTGATTCCCCCGGCTGTGAACTTGCGGGTTTGCTGATACTGTCGGCTGTAAGTTCGTGGAGGAATTCGCCACTCCGGGGTGGCGAATATCTCCACCGAGTCACAGCCGACAGTATCAGAACGCGACAGAGACAGCCGTTTGAGCGGTGGACCGTTGCCCTTGGGTGACGGCGCGTATCTCGCTCGTTCGATGGCCGCGACCCAGGTGCTTTAGACGGTCGACGCCCTGTTTTGGGGTGATGGAGGTCACGCTCTTGGGCACCGGTGACACGACGGGCACCCCCACGCCCGGGTGTGGCTGTGATGTCTGTCGGGAAGCCCGCGAGCGCGGGATCGAGCGCTCCCGGTTTTCCGTCCACGTGGAAAACGAACGCACCGGCGAGTCTCTGCTGATCGACGCCAGTCCCGACTTCCGCCAGCAGTTCCTCGATCACGACGTCTCCCTCCCCGATGCCGTCTTGATCACCCACATCCACTTCGACCACCTCCACGGGCTTGGAAACGCGTACCGCCTGTTCGACGACCTCGAGGTGTACGCCCCCGGCAAGGTCGATCCCGCCACCGGTGAGAGCGTCGCCGACACGGTCCGGAGCCGGTACGATTACCTCGACCGGATCACCGTCAGCGACTGTGCCCCCTTCGAGCAAACGCGGATCCATGGGCTCGACGTCCGGCTGGTTCCGGTCGATCACCCACCGCTTGCCTGCTACGGGCTGGCGGTTCGAGATCCCGAAACCGGGGCGAAACTCTCCATTTCGGGGGACACGACCTACGCCGTACCCGACGAATCGCGGGAGGTGCTCCGGGATCCTGACCTCCTGCTCGCTGACGCGATCGTGCCGGCGTCGTCCTGTACGTACCACCCTGCCGGCGGTGCACACCACGACGCCGATGGGGTCCCCCGGACCTTCGGCACGAAGCACATGACCCGCGAGGGCGCGCTCGATCTGGCCGACGATCTCGGGGCGACCGAGACGCGGCTCGTCCACGTTTCGCACTTCTACGACGCCAGCGAGGCCTTCGAGGAGCCTCTCGCGGTCGACGGCGAGACGTACGTGCTGTGATAGTCCAAGCACGCAACGGTCAGAACTGATCCAGCCCGCTCTGTGTTCGGGCGCGCCCCTCCGGATCGGCGGTCCAGGGGGAGTTTTCTGCCCGCAGTGCTGCGAGATCGACCGCCGGGGGCTCGGCGGGCGCGTGTCCGGGACAGTCCGGGCCACACTCGCTGCCCGGATCGACGAGCCGATCGTAAAACGTACAGTAGGGCAGCCCTCCGGCGCCGTGCCGGCGCGTGGCTTCGACGTGTTCGCAGGCCGGGAATCCGTCGGTCCGGAACCCCTTGCCGTACGCGCGCTCGGCGATCCGGCGGCGGCGGCGGGCTTTCGCGGCTGCGGAGACCGGGGCGATCCCGGTCCGGCCCGCACGCTCGGCGCTAATTTCGGTGCCCGGGGCGTCCGTGGAGAGCGGCGTCGCCTCGCGAACCACCTCGATCGAACCCTCGCGGAACCGCCAGACGCCGACGTCCTCGGGGATCCGGTTGAGGTGGCCACGGGTGACGTGGCTCGCAGTGGCGAGGACGACGCGATCGAACAGTGAGAGGGCGACGTCGAACCTGAGCTGGCGGTCGAGATCACCTGGCTTCGCGAGGTCGGGCTTGTTCTCGACCGCGATCAGATCGCCGTACCAGTCCGGGTAGGGGGCGGACTGCCGGACGTACTCGTGGCCGTCGCGGCGTTCGCGTTCGAGGAACCCGATCCCGGCGGCGCGCTCGATGACGGCGCGCTGGCGCTCCGGGGAGACGTCGAAATCGGCGAACGCCTCCCGCCGTGAAATGGCCCGTCCGGTCGGGATCGCGGCCTCGATCGCCGGGTCGGGGATCGTCTCCGGCGTGATTGCGGCCCGTTTTGCAAACCCGGGTGCCGGCGCCACGAGCACGGTGTCGATCACCCGACTTCCGAGGTCGTGGACCCCGCCCCCGATCTGGCGGGCGACGATCGGACCCCCCCCGGATATCGCCCCCTGGGGGTGTCCGTTGGTTTCGAGACACGCACACAGCCGCATCTCGAAGTCGAACTCCGACACGAGCGACCGTCCGGGTGCCGTAACAAAAAGAGTCGCGGCCGGAGCACCCGGGACTCCGCCCGAAGAAACGCCCGGCCCGCCCACAATATTTTGAGACATCAAAAATATAGATTCGAACATAACTATTATATCTTTTGAGGGTTGTCATTCGAGTAATGGACGTTAACACGGATGGAGAAGCGCGGGTCGCCAGTGGCCCCCGGCAGGACGGACTCACCCGGCGGGGGGCGCTTGTGGGGGGAGCCGGCCTGCTCGTGACGGGTATCGCCGGCTGTCTCGGCAGTGCCGGCGGGAGCGAGTCTGACGGCGCCGTCGCGGTGGCGTCCTTCTTCAGTTTCTACGATTTCGGGCGGAAGATCGCTGCCGACACGCCCCTGGAGGTGCGTAACCTGGTTCCGACGGGGCTGCACGGCCACGGCTGGGAGCCCAACTCCCGGATCACCCGGGACATCATCGAGGCCGACGCGTTCGTTCACGTCGGTCCGGACTTCCAGCCGTGGGCCGACCGGGCCATCGAGACGATCGAGGCCGACGACGTCGACACGCAACTCATCAACTCCCGGGAGGGGATCGAACTCGCCTCCCTGGCGGCCAGTCTCGATCCCGAGGAGGAGGGCGTCGGTGAGAGGCGGGGGAAGGACCCACACTTCTGGCTCGATCCCGAGCGCGCGAAGCAGTCGGTCGACAACATCACGGAGGGGTTCGTCGAACTCCTGCCCGATCGGGAGTCGCAGTTCCGCGAGAACGCGGAGACGTACAAGACTGACGTGCTCGACCGGATCGACGACGACTACGCGGCGATCTTCGAGTCCGCCGAGAGGGACGTGGTCCAACTCGCGGCCCACAACGCCTTTCAGTACGTCGGAAAGCGGTACGGCGTCCGGATGCGCCCGCTGGTGGTCAATCTCGCGGCCAGCGGCGACGTCAAGCCGGAGGACGTCACCGAGGCCAAGCGGGTTATCGAGGACAACGACATCCGATACATCGGCGCGGGCGTCTTCGAGACGCGAAAGCCCGCCGAACAGCTCCTCCGGGAGACGCCCGTCGAGGCGTACTTTCCGGTGACCCCATACGCCGGCGTCCGCGAGGCGTGGGTCGAGGCCGGCTGGGGCTACGAGGAGATCGCGTACAACGTCAACATGCCCACCTTCGAGATCGTCCTCGGGACGGCGTCGCCGGCGGAGGCCGCGCCCGAAGCTGACTGGGTCGAAACCTGGCGTAACTTCGAGTGACGATGAGTGGGAACGCCGACGCAAACGCGGTCGAGGGGGGTTCCGGTACGGACCCTGATGGACCGGTGATCGACCTCTCGGGAGTGACGTTCGGGTACACGGCGACGCCGGTGATCGAGGACGTCTCCCTGTGGATCGATCCCGGCGAGTACGTCGCCGTCGTCGGCCCGAACGGCTCGGGCAAGTCCACGCTGATACGGATCGCCCTCGGCTTGTTTCGCCCCGACGCCGGGGCGGCCCGGCTGTTCGGCGAGCCCGCACGCGCCTTCGACGACGGCGAGCGCCTGGGCTTCGTCGCCCAGCACGCAAGCGCCGCCAGGGAGATGCCGATCACCGTTCGCGAGGTCGTCGAAATGGGACGGTTCCCCCACGTCGGGGTCGGCCGGCTCGACGCCGGGGACCGCCGGATCGTCGCGGACGCACTGGAGACGGTCGGCATGAGCGACTTCGCGGACCGCCGGATCACCCGGCTCTCGGGCGGTCAGCGCCAGCGCGCGTTCATCGCCCGGGCGCTTTCGGGGGAGGCCGACCTGCTCGTCCTCGACGAGCCGACCGTCGGGGTCGACGCCGAGTCCGTCGACGCCTTCTACGACCTGCTCGAATGCCTCAACGGCCGGGGTATCACGGTCGTCCTCATCGAGCACGACCTCGGCGCAGTCGCCGAACACGCTCGTCGGGTGGTCTGTCTCAACCGCGAGGTGTACTTCGATGGCCCCACCGGGGAGTTTCTCGACAGCGCGGCCTTAGCGCGTGCCTTCGGCGCCACGGCCCGGTCGCTCGCGGGGGTGGACGAATGAGCGACGCGGCGCTCGTAACGAGTGCGCCCGGACTCCTCGCTGCCTTTCCCGTCGATCCGATCCTCCTGCAGTCGGGCGGGACCGGCCCTGTCCTCGATCTGCTCTCGCCCGTCCTGTCGGCGTGGTACTGGCTGATGGACCTGCTGTATGGCGTGACGGGACTCGACGTGATCAACTCCGAATACCGGTTCATGCACCGGGCAGTCCTGGTCGGGCTCTGTATCGGCGTGATGGCGCCGCTGATCGGCACCTTTCTCGTCCACCGCCAGCTCGCGCTGATCGGAGACGCCCTGGCCCACACCGCCTTCGCCGGCGTCGCCGTTGGCCTGTTCCTGAACGGCGTTCTCGAACTCGGGGTGTCTCCGTACCTGACGGCGGTGGTAGTTGCGGCGATCGCCGCCCTGCTGATCGAGGTGATCTCGGAGGTGACCGACGCCTACAACGACGTCTCGATGGCGATCGTGCTCTCGACGGGCTTCGCTCTGGGAACCGTCCTCATCAGCCTGAACGCCGGCGGCCTCGCGGTCGGCGTCAACCAGTACCTCTTTGGCAACCTCGCGACCGTCTCTCCCGGGAACGCCGCGATCATGCTCGTGCTGTTCGCAGTCGTCGTCGCCACGGTCGGGGTCACCCGCAACCAACTGCTTTACATCACCTTCGACGAGACGGCGGCGGCGGTCTCGGGAATCCCCGTGGCGTGGTACAACCGGGTGCTCGTGGTGCTGACGGCGCTGGTCGTGGTCGGGGCGATGCAGATCATGGGCGTGATTCTCGTGGCCGCGATGTTGGTCGTGCCGGTCGCCGGGGCGACCCAGGTCTCGCGGAGTTTCAGGGAGTCGATCCTCGTCTCGGTCGTTCTCGCGGAACTCGCCGTCCTGCTTGGAATCGGGATCTCCTATTACGGTGGGGCGACTGCCGGGGGCGTGATCGTGCTCGTGGCGGTCGGGATCTACGTCCTGGCGGTGGCCGCGGGAAAGCTCCAGGACCGGGTCGGCAGCCACGCTGCCGCGGAAACCGACCGCATCGAGGTCGACGGCGTCGAATCCGACTGATACTGTCGGCTATACCTCCGTGAGCGATTTCGCCATCCCGGGGTGGCGAACGTGCTCACGTGAGTATAGCCGACAGTACGACGCACGCGACCCGCGACGTGACGCCCCGAGAACAGCAGGTTTATGAATCGTTCGTGGCGAAGACATAGCAGTTACCTTCAACCGTGACGGACACACATCGACAACCCGAGGTGAACATCGGCTTGGTCGGCCACGTCGACCACGGCAAGACCACGCTGGTCGAGGCCTTGTCGGGCGAGTGGACCGACCAGCACTCCGAGGAGATGAAACGTGGCATCTCGATCAGGCTGGGTTATGCCGACGCGACGCTGCGGCGCTGCCCGGACTGTTCGGAGCCGGCGTGTTACACCGTCGAAGAGACCTGTCCCGAACACGGCGTCGAGACGGAGGTGCTCCGGACGGTATCGTTCGTCGACGCGCCCGGCCACGAGACGCTGATGGCGACGATGCTTTCGGGCGCCGCGATCATGGACGGCGCGGTGCTGGTGGTCTCCGCCGACGAGCCGGTGCCCCAGCCCCAGACCGAGGAGCACCTGATGGCGCTCGACATCATCGGGATCGACGACGTCGTCATCGTCCAGAACAAGATCGATCTGGTCGACCGCGGGGGGGCCCGAAAGAACTACGAGGCGATCACGGAGTTCGTCGAGGACACCGTCGCGGAGGACGCACCGATCGTCCCCGTCAGCGCCGGCCAGGAGGTCAACCTGGCGTACCTGATCGAGGCTCTGGAGGCGGAGATACCGACGCCGGAGCGCGACCCGGATGCCGACGCCCGGCTGTACGCCGCCCGGAGCTTCGACATCAACCGCCCGGGCACCGAGTGGGACGATCTCCTGGGTGGCGTGATCGGCGGCAGCTTAGCACAGGGTCGCCTGGCGACTGACGACGACATCCAGCTCCGCCCCGGCCGCGAGGTCGAGGAAGGCGGGTCCGCTGAGTACCGCCCGATTGAGACGACGGTGCGCTCGCTGCAGGCCGGCGGCGAGTTCGTCGAGGAGGCAACCCCCGGCGGCCTGATCGGTGCCGGCACCGGCCTCGATCCGAGCCTCACGAAAGGCGACGGGCTGGCCGGTCAGATCGCCGGTCCTCCCGGAACTCTCCCGCCGACGTGGAACGAGTTCACGATGGACGTCGACCTGCTAGATCGGATCGTTGGCGAGTCCGATGCGGTCGAGGAGATCAGCACCGGCGAGCCGCTGATGCTCACCGTGGGGACGGCGACGACGGTCGGCTCGGTCACGAGCGCCCGGTCCGGGGACTGTGACGTGCGACTCAAGCGCCCCGTGTGCGCCGAGCCGGGTGCGAAGATTGCCATCAACCGCCGCGTCGGCGCCCGGTGGCGACTCATCGGCGTCGGCACGCTCGCGGGGGAATGAAGACCGTGGCTCTGGACGCGAGCGCGCTCATGGCGCCGGTCGAACTCGATCTGCGGCTGTTCGAGGAACTCGACCGGCTGCTGGGCGAGGTCGAGCTGGTCGTCCCCGACGCGGTGCGTACGGAACTCGCCCGGCTCGCCGCCGGCGCGAGCACGGAATCGAACGCTGCGCGGGTCGGAAGTGATTTGGCCGAGCGGGGTCGAACGGTTGACACGAGCGAACGAAACGGTGACGACGCACTGGTGGCGCTCGCGGAGGCCGGCGAGGTCGAGTACGTCGTCACGACTGATCGCCCCCTCCGGGACCGCCTGCTCGCCGCGGGCGTCCCCGTCGTCGAGACGCGGGGCCGAACCAGGCTCGAAATAACGGAACCATAGCATGTACAAACGGGTCAGACTCAAGGATACGGTCGAGGTACCGCCGGAGGAACTGGGCGACGTCTCCACGGATCTGGTGAAACGGTTACTACAGGAGAAACTCGAGGGCCGCATGGACGAGGACGTCGGCAGCGTCGTGAGCGTGGTTAACGTCCACGACATCGGCGAGGGCGCGGTGTTACCCAGTCGCCCCGGCGTGTATTACGAGGCCGACTTCGACGCTATCACGTTCGATCCGGAGATGCAGGAGGTCGTCGACGGGACGGTCGTCGAGGTAGTAGAGTTCGGCGCTTTCGTCGGGATCGGCCCGATCGACGGCCTGTTGCACGTCTCACAGATCTCCGATGAGTACCTGAGTTACGACGCCGAAAACCAGCAACTCGCGTCGGGGGAGTCGAACCGGACCCTGACGGTCGAGGACGCGGTGCGGGCACGTATCGTGACCAAAAGCATCGATGAGCGCAATCCGCGTGACTCCAAGATCGGCCTGACCGCAAAGCAGGTCGGCCTCGGCAAGCACGGCTGGCTGAAGGAGGAACGCGAACGGCGCCAGCCCGCGGACGCAGAATAATGGCAGGAGACAGGCTCGTTTGCCGGGACTGTCACTCGGTGATCGACGACGAGGACCCCGAGATCTGCCCGACGTGTGGCTCCTCCAGTCTCACCGACGACTGGGACGGCTACGTGATCATCCTCCATCCCGCGGACTCGGAAATCGCACGCGAGATGGAGGCCACGGAACCCGGCAAGTACGCCCTCAAGGTGCGGTGACGTGCCTCGCGTCACCCTCGAACTCCCGAAGTCGCTCCGCGCGGACCTCAAGGAGCCGCTTGGCCCGGTTGAAACTGACGTGGAGACGCTCCTCGCCTCGATCGATGGCCCGCTGATCACCGTCGGCGACATCGTCACCTACCACATCGAGGCGGCCGGGGTATCGCCTGCCGTCGCACTGTTCGACGACCGGACGGAGCGCGAACCGGTCGCCGAGGAGATCGAGGCGGCCCTCTCGAACGCGGACGCGTCAGTAGCGAACCCGGCCGGAACGCTCACCCATGAGCTTCTCTCCGCGATCCGTGCGGCGATCGACGACGACGCGCCGGTGGCGATCCGCGTCGCCGGCGAGGAGGATCTCGCGACGCTGCCTGCGATCGTCGCCGCGCCCGACGGCGCGAGCGTCGCGTACGGCCAGCCCGGGGAGGGAATGGTCCACGTTCGAGTGACCCCCGAGACCCGGAGCCGTGCGCGGGATCTCCTCGAACGGATGGACGGCGACCCGGAGCACGCCCTCACAGTCCTTGCTTCGTGATACCAGTCCGTGTCAGTCGACGGTGATGGTCGCTTCCCGCACGTCGCTTTCCGCGTAGCCGTACCTGATGGCTTTCGTCGCCACCCGAACGGTCGTGCCAGAATCGAGGCGGAGCGGCCCGTCGTAC
>JBDGQL010000182.1:0-16927 GCA_042219105.1 Karumarchaeum halophilus (SeqCode)
TCGCCCCACGAGGCTATACTGTCGGACAGAAGTATTGATAATTCGAAGGCCCCCCGTCCTGGGGGTTCGATTATCAATGTCTCTGTCCGACAGTATAATACTGTCGGCCGTGACTCGATGGAGATGTTCGCCACCCCGTGTATCCCGCGTCGTCGAGAAACCTCACGGGACACGAGCCGGGGGTTGTTCAGGGGAAATTATTAACTTATCTTCGGGAGATAAAGCGAGTGGGTGCCAACGGATACAGGCATGAAACTTTCGATACGCTCCGAACGGGGTGAGGAGTGATGTATGGAATTTGATGGAACAGCATCCATTGAGGATGTCTCGGACGAGGAGGTCTGGCTGGCGCTGTCGGACCCGGTAATCATAAAACAGGCGCTACCGGGATGTCAGTTCCTCACGGCGGTCGAGGAGGGGTCGCCCGACTTCGACGCGCTGGCGGGGTCGGCGTCGGAGGAGGACCCGCCGACGCTCCCGGAGGCCGAACCCGAGGACATCGCCGAACGGGCGTTCGTCGAGGGCGGGCGCTACGCCGCGCGGATGCAACTCAGCGTGGGGAGCGTCAAGCCCACGTTCGATGCCATCGTCACGATCGAGGAACGGGACTTCCCCGAGATGCGCGCGTCCGGCGGAGGCGACGCGTCGAGCAGTTCCTTCGAGATGTCCTCGGGGATGGAACTCGTCGAGACCGGGGACGGGGTCGATGTGGAGTGGTGGGCCGAAGCGGACGTGTTCGGCCGCATCGCACAGATGGGCCAGCGGGTGATAAACCCAGTCGCCAACCGTGTCGTCGGCCGGTTTTTCGACCGCATCGAGAACCAGCTGCGGGACGTCAGCACGGAGTCCACCGGCGGGCTCCGCAACCGGATCTCCGGACTATTCTAACCATGACGGAGATGACACTCAAAACAAACGCCACAGTCTAACCATGACAGACATAACACTCACGGTAAACGGCAACGAACACGAACTGGACGTCGAACCGCGCGAGCTTTTGATACACACACTCCGCGACGAGATGGGGTATACGGGCCCGAACGTCGGTTGTGAGACCAGCATGTGTGGGGCCTGTACGGTCCACATGGACGGGGACCCCGTCAAGGCGTGTACCATCCTGTCGGTCCAGGCCGACGGGTCCGAGGTCACGACCATCGAGGGCCTCGGCGAGGACGGCAAGATGCATCCCCTTCAGAAGAGCTTCCAGGAAGAACACGGCCTGCAGTGTGGCTACTGCACGCCCGGGATGGTCATGACCGGCGTGGGCTTTCTGGAGGACAACGCCGACCCCGAACGCGAGGAGATTCGCGAGGCGCTCGAGGGCAACCTCTGCCGGTGTACGGGATATCAGAACATCGTCAACGCCGTCGAGACGGCGGCGGACAAGATGCACGGCGCCACGGCGACCGACGGCGGCGTCATCGAGGAGGGGGGTGACTGAGATGGCGGCCGAAGAAGCCGACACCTCCGAGGGCGTCCGGTCGATTGACGCCGACGAGGTCGACGCCGACGAGATCCTGGGTTCGGCCATCGAACGCCGCGAGGACCCGGCGTTACTGACGGGCGACGCCGAGTTCACCGACGACATCCAGAAGCGGAACATGGTCCACCTGTCGTTCCTGCCGAGCCAGCACGGTCACGCCCGCATCGAGAGCATCGACACGAGCGAGGCCGAGGCCATGGACGGCGTCATCGATGTCTACACCCACGAGGAGATGGACGTCGCGTTGCCCTGCGGGTTCCAGCTGGAAGGGCTGAACGACGCCCCGTTCCCGGCTCTGGCCAGCGAACGGGTACGCTATCAGGGTGACTACATCGCCGCCGTCGTCGCGGAGGACCGGTACACGGCCGGCGAGGCCACCGACCGGATCGACGTCGAATACGACCGACTCGACGCCGTGGTCGACCCCGTCGAGGCCGTCGAGGGCGACGCGCCAACCCTCCACGAGGAGTGTCCCGACAACGTTGCCTTCGAGTGGGACATCGGCAACGAGGACGAGACAAAACAGGCCCTCGAGGAGGCCGACGAAGTGGTCGAAATCGAACTGGAGAACCAGCGGCTCATCCCGAACGCGATGGAGTCACGCGCCGCGGTGGCCGACTACAACCCATCGGACGACGAGCTGGAGGTCCACATGACCTCCCAGAACCCCCATCTCCACCGGGTGCTGTTCACGCTGACGATCGGCCACCCCGAACACAAGACCCGCGTGGTCGCGCCCGATGTCGGCGGCGGATTCGGTAGCAAGATCCACCAGTACGCCGGTGAAGTCCTCACCGCGTGGACGGCCAAACGACTCGAACGACCCGTCAAATGGCAGGCGACCCGCACGGAGACGTACCTGACCGACGCCCACGGCCGCGCCCACTCGACGACGGCCCGGCTCGCTGTCGACGAGGACAACAGCATCACCGGCCTCGACGTCGAGACCTACGCGAACATGGGGGGGTACCTCTCGACGTTCGCGCCGCTGATCCCGACTTACCTCTACGGACCGGTCCTGTCGGGTGCCTACGAGATTCCCGCGGTCTGCTGTCACGTCACCGGCGCCCACACCAACACGTCGCCGACCGACGCCTACCGCGGGGCCGGCCGGCCCGAGGCGCTGTACGTCGTCGAGCGGATCGTCGACAAGGCGGCCCGCGAACTCGGCGTCGACCCGGCGGAGTTCCGCCGGGAGAACTTCATCCCGCCCGAAAAGTTCCCCTACGAGACGCCCGTAAGTCATCCGTTCCCATACGACAGCGGCGACTACGAGAAGACGTTGGACCGCGCGCTGGAGATGGTCGGCTACGAGGACCAGAAGAACCGCCAGGCCGAACTCCGCGAGGAGGACCGTTACATCGGGATTGGCGTGTCCCACTACATCGAGGCCTGTGGCGTCGCACCGTCACAGCAGTGGTCGGACTGGGGCGCCGGGGTCGGCCACTGGGAGTGTAGCGTCGTCCGGTTCAAGCGCACCGGCACCGTCAAGGTCCACGTCGGCACGTCCGGCCACGGCCAGGGACACCTGACCTCCTTCGCGCAGATCGCCGCCGACAGGCTGGGCGTCCCCTACGAGAACATCGAGGTCGTCGAAGGTGACACCGACGAGATACCCGAGGGAACCGGCACGTACGGTTCCCGTAGCGCTGCCGTCGGCGGCAGCGCCATCGCCAAAAGCTGTGACAAGGTCATAGAGAAGGGCCACGAGCTCGCGGCCCACCAGCTCGAAGCCGACCCCGAGGACATCGAGTTCGACGACGGCGAGTTCCATCTCGCCGGTGCGCCCGAGGAGTCGGTCGGCTGGGCCGACCTCGCCGCGGGCGCCTACCTTACCGGGGACGTCCCCGAGGACATGGAGCCCGGGCTGGAGGCGACGACCTACTTCGACCCGGATAACTACACCTTCCCGTTCGGTACCCACATCTGCGTGGTCGAGGTCGACCCCGACACCGGCGAGATCGACGTCGAGCGATACGTCGCAGTCGACGACTGTGGCCCCCAGATCAATCCGAAGATCGTTGAGGGTCAGATCCACGGCGGCATCGCACAGGGGCTGGGCCAGGCGCTGTATGAGGGTGCCGAGTACGACGAGAACGGCCAGCTCCTCACGGGGTCGATGCAGGATTACACGGTGCCCAAAGCGATGCACGTCCCGGACATAGAGACCGACTCGACGGTTACCGAGAGCCCACACAACCCGCTGGGTGTCAAGGGCGTCGGCGAGGCCGGCACCATTGCCGCGCCACAGACCGCCGTCAACGCCGTCGTCGACGCGCTCGAACCGTTCGGGGTCGAACACATCGACATGCCGCTGACCGAAGAACGGGTCTGGCGGGCCATTCACGAGAACGGGGGTGGTGACTGATATGTACCCCGACCAGTTCGAGTACCACAGCGCCGAGAGCGTCTCCGAAGCGGTCGACCTGCTCTCGCAGAACCCGGACGCCGAACTCATCGCCGGTGGGCACAGTCTCCTGCCGACCATGAAGGCCGGGCTGGCCAGCCCCGACGCGCTGGTCGACATCGGCGACGTCGACGGGCTCGACGGTATCGACCACAGGGACGGGGACGGAATCAGTCGCGTCGGCGCGATGACCAGGTACGCCGACGTGGCCGACGACGACACGCTCTGGAGCGAGTCGATGGTCGTCGCGGAGGCGGCGAGCCGAATCGGCGACGTTCAAGTCCGCAACCGCGGCACCGTCGGAGGCAACATCGCCCACGCAGACCCCGCCTCTGACCTGCCGGCGGCGATGCTGGCCGCGGACGCGACCGTCCACGTCGAGGGTCACGACGGCGAGCGGGAGGTCGACATCGACGACTTCTTCCTCGGGATGTTCGACACGGCCGTCAGCGAGGACGAGGTGCTCACGGCGATCGACCTGCCCCACGGTGGGGCCGACACCGCAGGCGCTTACGAAAAGAAACCCAGCCCCTCGTCGGGGTACGCGATGGTCGGCGTCGCTGCCCGCGTGTCGCTAAATGGTGACACCGTCTCCGACGCGCGAATCGCGGCAAACGGCGTGATGGACCACGGCACCCGGCTCTCGGACGTCGAGGACGTCGTCGAGGGGGCGACGTTGGACGAGGAAACGGTCGAGGACGCCCGCGACGCGGCCGGGGACAGCCTTGATAAGTACATGATCATGGAGGATCAACAGGCCTCCGCCGAGTTCCGTCTCCAGTTGCTCTCGGTCTACACCGAGCGAGCGCTGACGACGGCCGGCGAGCGGGCGGGCATCCTGTAGTTGGCGGGCGCGTGACCCCGTCAATTTCCGAGTTCTCCATCGAGTACGGCTCATTGGGACGCGCAGGCCTCTTGTAGTTCGACTGCGTTTCCCCACCCATGCGCGAGGGCACGCAGGCGACGGCGTTCGCGGACATGACCGCAGAGGAGTTGCGCGAGCGCTTCGAGGCCCAGGACTACGTCGCCGGGGAGGAGATCGTCACGACGGTCCTGCTTTCATTGCGGCTTGGCAAACCGCTCCTGGTGGAGGGCAGCCCCGGCGCCGGCAAGACAGAACTCGCGAAGGTGCTGGCTGCGGGCGTGGGGAGCGACCTCGTCAGGCTACAGTGTTATGAGGGGCTGTCCGCCGAGAACGCCCTCTATGAGTGGAACTACACCAAGCAACTCCTGACAGTCCAGGCAGACGACCGTGGCGTCGCCGACGAGGACGCCTCGGTGTTCGACGAGGAGTTCCTGCTCGAGCGCCCGCTTCTTGAGGCGCTCCGGAGCGGCGATGACGTGCCCCCAGTGTTGCTCATCGACGAGGTCGACCGCGCCGACGAGGAGTTCGAGGCGCTCTTGCTCGAAGTGCTGTCGGACTTCCAGGTGTCCGTCCCGGAACTCGGGACGGTGGCGGCCGAGACGCCGCCGGTCGTCGTGATCACCTCCAACCGGACCCGGGGGCTGAGCGACGCGCTCAAGCGCCGGTGTCTCTACCTCCACGTCGAGCCGCCCTCCTTCGAGAAAGAACGCGAGATCGTCCGCCGGAAAGTGCCACAACTCGACGACGCCGTCGCCGCGGAACTGTGTGGCGTGACACAGCGACTCCGGGACGAACCGCTGTTGAAGCGTCCGGGCGTCGCGGAGGCGCTCGACCTGGCTCGGGCGCTGGCGACGCTCCGGAGCGACGGCGACGACCCTATCAGCCGGTCGGAGTTACAAAACGCCGTGGGGACCGTCCTGAAGGAAGCCGAGGACGTCGACCGCGTCGACGAGGAGATGTTGGACGACCTCCTGGAGGCAGCCGCCGGCGCCCGGACCACGGTGGCCAACGATGACGACGATTGATACTGTCGGTCACGACTCGAAATCACGTCCGGGTGTGTATGATTCGCCGGGTCGGACGGGAGAGGACCACGATCATGACCGGGACTGATTCCGGACCGCGGGCGGGCGAGGACGGCGTGGAGGCGGCGCTTTCGGACATCGTCGACGCCCGCGAAGATGTCATCGAGTCCGTCGTGCGGTTCGCGCGGGCGCTCCGGCGCGCTGGCGTCGCCGTCCCGGCCGACGGGGTCCTCGTCGCCGCCGAGGCCATCGCCGAGGTCGGGCTCTCGAAGAAAACACGGGTGAACGCGGCGACGAAGGCGTCGATGCTCTCCCGGGAGCGTGACGTCGAGACGTTCGAGGAACTGTTCGACCAGTTCTGGCAGGAACTCGAGACTGCCGGAACGGAGCCCCCGGACGAGTTCAACAGGCCCGCGGACGCGGCCGGGGCCTTCGGCACGAATACACTCGAGGGGGGAGCCGACGAGACAAGGCTCGAAGAGGGAACGAACGACGACGCCGATAGTGACAATCATCCCTACGAAACCCAGTCCACGCGCCTTGGCGGCGGGCTCTCAGAGGATGCCGGTATCGACGGCGAGGCAATAGAGGTGGCGAGGTACAGCCCGGGGGGCGAGTCCAAGACGGTCGAGCGGACCGCCGGGGCCGGGGTCGGTAGTTACGGGCTCGAACGGGCGGTGACACGGTTGACGGGAGCGGTCGCGACGCTCCCGGGGCGGCGGCGCAAGCGCACGCGAGACGGTCGCCACGTCGATGCCAGGCGCGCACTCAGAGACAGCTTCGGGACCGGCGGGATCGTAGCGTCGCTCCCCGAGTCCGAGCGGGCCGACAGCGCAGTCCGCGGGACCGTCTTGGTGGACGTGAGCCAGTCGGTGCTGGACAGAGTTGACCGTGGGTTCCTGCTTGAGTGGTTGCGGCTGCTGGCCGCCGAATGGCGGTCGCTCCGGGTGTTCTTTTTCGACACGGTCATGCGGGAGGTGACCGATGCGTTCGACGAGCGGACGGTCGTCGACGTCTCCGAGGCGCTGGCGCGCGCGGAGGCGGCCTGGGGTGGCGGGACGCAGATCGGGGGCGCCTTCGAGACGGTCCGGCGGTCCCATCCGGATGCCGTCGACCGCCGGACGGTCGTACTGGTCGTCAGCGATGGAGTCGAGCGCGGCGAGGTCGACGATCTCGAACGCGGCGCGGCCTGGCTCTCCCGGCAGGGGCGCCTCCTTCTCTGGCTGAACCCGCTGGCGGCCAGCCCGTCTTACGAGCCGGTCGCCCGCGGCATTGCGGCGGCGCTGCCGGCCGTCGACGGCCTGTTCGCGTTCGCGGGCGCCGACGACGTGGCGGAACTCGCCCGCCAGCTCAACCGTCACGACCGGACGCGACTCGGCTACGAGTACGACCCCCGACTGGCGGACCGGCGGGAGAGTGACGGAGACTCCGTCAGCGAGCCTGATCGAGCCGGAACTGATTCAATTGTGGAGACAGTACGCGACGACACATGATCAGGACATCTGACGACGACTGGCTCGTCCCCGAATCGGGGGTGATGGCCAACACCCGCGAGGCACTGGACGCTGACCGCCCGGCGGTGGTCGCGACGATCGCCGCCGTCGAAGGAAACGCGTACCGCCGGCCCGGGGCGAAGATGCTGATCGACGACGAGTCGGGAGTGGGGAGCATCACCGCGGGCTGTCTCGAAGACGAGGTGGTCGACATCGCCCAGAACGTGCTGGAGACGGGCCAGCCGCGACTGGAGCGGTTCGACCTCACCGACGACGCGGAGTGGGGCCTCGGACTGGGCTGTAACGGGATCATCGACCTGTTGCTGGAACCGCTCGACGACCGGTTCCGAGAGACGCTCGACCGGTACGCCGACCGACGGGACGGCCTCGCGTTGACCGTCCTCGACGACGCTGGTGACGTGGCGATGGGTGACCGCGGCTACGCGCCCGAGGGCGACCTCTCGGCGGTCGAGTCGCTGCCCGGATGGCTCGTCGACGGCGTTCGGGCACCGGCCCGGGACCTCTACGACCGGGAGAAGTCGGGGGTCGTCACCGCCGAGCGTCCCGACGACGACGTTGACGTGTTTGTCGACGCGGTGACGGCGCCGCCCGAGATGTACGTGATCGGCAGCGGGAACGACGCCAGGCCGGTGAGCGACCTCGCGGCGAAGGCCAACTTCCGGGTGACGGTCGTCGCCGTCCGGGGCGGTCGCGCCGAGACTGACGCGTTCCCGAGAGCAGAACAGGTCGTTTCGGCGTCAGCCCCCCGGATCGGCGACGAGTTCGACCTCGACGAGGACTCCTACGCCGTACTGATGACTCACAACTTCGTCGACGACCGGCTCGCCTTAGAGTCGCTACTCGACACGCCAGTGGAGTACATCGGGTTGATGGGGCCACAGGAGCGGTTCGACGAGATGATAAAAGCCTTCGAGGCCGAGGGCTGCGAGTTGACCGACGCGGAACTGGGGCGAGTCTACACGCCCATCGGACTCGACATCGGCGGCGGCGCTCCCTACCAGATCGCGATGGGGATCGTCACCGAGGCGCTCGCGGTACACAACGACCGCACTCCCCAGCACCTCCGACAGCGCAAGTCACCCATTCACGAGCGCGCCACCGTCAGCATCGAAGACGGCTAATACTAATCGAATCCCCAAGGACGGGGGTCTTCGGATTATCAATGTCTCTGTTCGACAGTAGAAAACAGCGTGCTCTTATGACCCCGAGGCACGAATCAATCGAACGGACGATGCCCCGAACCCATACACCCGAGCAAGGCGCCCACCGTACCCGACCGCGACCGGCCGCTCCGGCGATCCGGGGCGGGGGGCGGTGACCATGCGCCTCGCGAAGACGCGCGACCGGTTCGTCACCGAATTCACGTTTCCGGTCGAGCGCACGGCGGTAATCGACCGGATCGGCGACGTCGAACTCGATGCTCCGGCTGGCGAACCCGATTCCATCAGCGACGTTCTCGAGCGCACCGACCAGGAGACGTTTCGCTCGGCCGACGAACTGTACGACACCATCATGACCTACGTCGGCGATCAGTACATCGGCCGGAAGTACTACGACGACCGGGGATCGAACGTCGGCGTTCCCGACGACGAGGGGGTGACGTTCTGATGGGCGTGACAGTCGTCTCCGGCATTCCGGGCGTCGGCGTCTCGAAGGTCTGTGAGGAAGCCCGCCGCGAGCTGGGCGATGCGTACACGCTCGTCAACTCGGGGGACGTGATGCTCGAGGTGGCGCTCGAACGCGGGCTCGCGAACAACCGGGGCGATCTGGCGGAACTCCCGCTTCCCGAACAGCGGGTGCTCCAGCGACGCGCCGGGGAGTACATCCGCCGGGAGGCCCGGAACGGCCCGGTCATCGCCAACACCCACCTCGTCGTCCAGACCCCCTACGGGTTCCTCCCGGGGCTGCCCGATCCGGTCCTCAACGACATCGACCCGACATCGATACTTCTCGTCGAGGCCGAGGCGACGACCATCTGTGAGCGCCGCGACCAGAGTGATTACCGCGACTACCCCGAGGAGACGGAGCTAATGGTCACCTTCCACCAGCAGCTCTCCAGGGCGGCCGCGATGGGGTACTCGATAAGCTCGGGGGTGCCCGTCCAGCTCGTCCCCAACGACGGCGCCGTCGAGGAGGCCGTCGACTCCATGGTCACCGCGATCGACCGCATAGAGTCGGTCTGATCGCCCACGACAGACTGGCCTGCGGTCAGCACCCTTTTTTGCTGTGAGCGTCAACGAGGGGGCATGACTGACGCCGTCGAGGACAAACTGGCCGCGATGCGAGCGGACCTGGCGGGACGAGAGGGGGTCCTGATCGCCTTCTCCGGGGGGGTGGATTCGAGCGTCGTCGCAGCCGTCGCCAACGACGCCCTCGGGGAGGCGGCCGTCGCCTGCACCGCCAGGAGCGAGACGCTGCCGGAGGCGGAACTCGAAGATGCCAAGCGCGTCGCGAGGGAGATCGGGATCCGCCACGAGATCGTCGCCTTCTCGGAACTCGACGACCCGGCGTTCGTCGAAAACGACGGCGATCGGTGTTATCACTGCCGGTCGATGCGCCTCGGACGGATGTTCGAGGCCGCCCGTGACCTGGGCATCGACACGGTGTGTGACGGCACGAACGCGAGCGATCCCGGCGAGGGCCACAGGCCGGGTCTACAGGCCGTCGACGAACTCGACGCCTGCTCGCCGCTTCTGGCCCACGGCATCGACAAGGAGGAAGTCCGGGAGATCGCCGAACGGTACGACCTCTCGGTCGCCGATAAGCCCTCGATGGCGTGTCTCTCCTCGCGCATCCCGACCGGGATCGAGGTGACCGAGGAACGCCTCGGCCGCATCGAGAAGGCCGAACGCCTGCTGCGGACGTGGGGCTTCTCGCAGTTTCGCGTGCGCGATCACGACGGCCTCGCCCGGATCGAGGTTGCCACCGAGGAACTCGAGGCGGCACTGTCCCCCGAGTTCGCGAAAGCTGCCCGCGAGCACCTCTCGGATCTCGGCTTCGAGCACGTGACCCTCGACCTGCACGGGTACCAGACGGGTAGCGTGAGCCCGGGGGAGACCGAAAGCGGCCCCGAAGGCGTGCTCGACGCGGAGTATACTGTCGGACAGAGACATTGATAATCGAACCCCCGGGACGGGGGCCTTCGAATTATCAATACTTCTGTCCGACAGTATATCCGACTGGCGACGACTGACACGGATCGGGTGCGCATCTCAACGCTTTTGCTCGCTCGCGACCACGATTCGCGCATGAGTGATGATTTCGACCGAGAGGCGGAGAAGGAGCGGCTCCGCGAAAAACTCGAGGACGACCAGGAGTCCCGGAAGGCGACCGAGCACATGAGCGACCTGCTGTTGAAGGGGGCAACGATGACAAACCTCCACTGCGACACGTGTGGTGACCCCGTCTTCCGGTACGACGGCCAGGAGTTCTGTCCGACCTGTGGCGAGACAGTCGAGGACGACGGGTCGGCGCCAACCGAGTCGGAGGACGACGGGGCGGCGCCAACCGAGTCGGAGGACCCGGAGACCGACGACGGCGGGACGGCCGACGCCGAACCGTCGCCGGCGGGCCACGGGGAGCCCGCCAGGGAGAGCGAGCGATCGACCGGGGCGAGCGCGGCTCGTGCGCCCACCACCGCCCGACCGGCGGAGCAAAACACGGGGCGGACGCCGGAGACGCCTCGCTCCGAGCGCCCGCCGGGGGGTGATCTCGGCGAGGCGCGCGATTCGCTCGTGCGGACGCTGTCCGACCTCGCGGCGCGGGCCGAGGCCACGGAGGATCCCCGGCTCGCACGTGACCTCCTCGCGGCTGCTCGCGAGGCCGCGGAGACGCTCGCGGCGCTCGATCGAAGAGGCCGGTAACGTCCGGTCACGTCTGGCGGGCCGAAAACGATACACGCGGGGGCGGCGAACGACAGCGTATGGGCCTGTCGGATCTCGAGTCGCGTGACGGCTGGCGCGTCGAGGGGTTCGCCGCCCGCGTCCACTACCGCGGCGAGGGCGATCGCTACAGCGTCGAGTACTACGAACCCTCCGACTGTGTGCTGTACTGGCGGGTAAAAGGTGACGGCGAGACGGCGGTGCCGGTGGGCCGCGACGTCGTCCCGACCCCCCTCCGGGAGCGCATCCGACAGGATCTTGGCGAGGCAGGGATCGACCCTGCGGTCGAAAGGCGGTCGCTGTAGGTCGTCCGGGGCCAGTTTGCCGGGGGACAAACCCCTTTGCACTACCAGCCCATTCTAACGTATTAATGGCTGCAGTCGAGGACGACGAGGACGATCCGTTCTTGGAGCAACGCGAGCAGGCCGACAGCGCCATGATCCGTCTGTTCGCCGAGTACGGTCGTCCGAACGCGTGGTACTTTCTGGTCGGACTGGCCGGAAGCGTCGTCGCCCGCGTGCTCGATTTGCTGCCGCCGCTGTTGCTCGGGTTCGCAATCGACGCCGTCATCAGAAACGAGCAGGCCTTTTCCCTCCCGCTCGTCCCCGACGCGGCGCTTCCGGCAGCCCGTGACGAACAGCTTCTGCTCGTCGTCGCAATCATCGCGGTCGCCTTCTTCGGCGGCGCCGCCTTCCACTGGGGGCGCAACTGGGGCTGGAACTCCTTCGCACAGAACATCCAGCACTCCATTCGCACCGACACCTACGACAAGATGCAGCGGCTCAACATGGAGTTCTTCTCCGACAAGCAAACCGGGGAGATGATGTCGGTGCTCTCGAACGACGTGAACAGGCTAGAACGGTTCCTCAACGAGGGGATGAACGCCACGTTCCGGCTGTCGGTCATGGTGTTCGGGGTCGCCGCCATCCTCCTGTGGCTCAACTGGCAACTCGCTCTAGTCGCGCTCGTCGCAGTCCCCCTTATCACGTTTTTCACCTACCAGTTCGTCAAGATAATCCAGCCAAAGTATCAGGACGTGCGCTCCTCGGTTGGCCACGTCAACTCCCGGCTGGAGAACAACCTCGGGGGCATCCAGGTCATCAAGACCGCGAACACCGAGTCCTACGAGTCCGACCGCGTCGAGGACGTCTCCCGGGAGTACTTCGACGCCAACTGGGACGCCATCGGCACCCGGATCAAGTTCTTCCCCGGACTGCGGATTATCTCCGGAATCGGGTTCGTCCTCACGTTCGCCGTCGGCGGCCTGTGGGTCGTCAACGGGACCGGTCCCGGCCCTTTCACCGGCACGCTCAGGCTCGGGGAGTTCGTGACCTTCATCCTGCTCACCCAGCGGTTTATCTGGCCGATGGCCCAGTTCGGACAGATAATTAACATGTACCAGCGCGCCCGCGCTGCCGCCGAGCGCATCTTCGGCCTGATGGACGAACCCGACGTGATCGAGGAGGACCCCGGCGCCCACGAACTCGAGGTAGAGGAGGGCACCGTCGTCTACGAAGACGTGAGCTTCGGTTACGACGACGAGAAAACCCTGGAGGAGGTGAACTTCGAGGTCGGGGGTGGGGAGACGCTGGCGCTGGTCGGCCCCACCGGTGCCGGGAAATCCACGGTTCTCAAACTCCTGCTCCGGATGTACGACGTCGATTCGGGCGAGATCAGCATCGACGGGATGGACGTGCGCGACGTGACCCTGCCGAGTCTCCGCCAGTCGCTTGGCTACGTCTCCCAGGACACGTTCCTGTTTTACGGCACTGTCGAGGAGAACATCACGTACGGCACCTTCGACGCGGACCGAAAAGAGGTAAAGCGCGCCGCGCGAATGGCGGAGGCCCACGATTTCATCCAGAAGCTCCCCGATGGCTACGACACCATGGTCGGCGAGCGCGGCGTCAAACTCTCCGGCGGTCAGCGCCAGCGCATCGCCATCGCGCGGGCGATCCTGAAAGATCCCGAGATTCTGATCCTCGATGAGGCGACCTCCGACGTCGACACGGAGACGGAGATGCTGATCCAGCGCAGCCTCGATCGCCTCACCGAGAATCGCACCACCTTCGCCATCGCCCACCGCCTCTCGACTATCAAGGACGCCGACGAGATAGTCGTCATCGACGACGGCCGGGTCGCCGAGCGTGGCACCCACGAGGAGTTGCTCGCGGAGGACGGCCTCTACGCCCACCTCTGGGGCGTCCAGGCCGGCGAGATCGACGAGCTACCCGAGGAGTTCGTCGAGCGCGCCCGCGAACGCCGTGCGGAGATCGACGAGGACGCGATCGAGGCCGGAGCCGAGTCGGACGACTGATCAATCAGTATCAGTCGGGACCGCCGCCATCCCGATCGGAGTCGCTTTCGTCCCGAGCAGCATCACGTTCCCCTCGATCCGAATCGCCGTCTCTCCGCCGCCGCTCCCGGTTCACGAACCCGCTGACGGCGACGACGCCCCCGAGCCCGACGCCGACGACGAGCGCGTCGGGGAGCACGGCCAGCTGCCAGCTCACGTACAGTACGATCCCGAGCGCGAACACGCACAGTCCTGCGGGCTTGTTCCACCGCCACACGCGATAGTTCGGGAGCGGGGGGACGGGCACGCTACCACTGGACAGTGTCATCACGACGAGCAGGAGCCCGGTTTCGCCGAACCCGTAGATCCAGAGGCGCATGGCGGGCAGGAACGCGAGCGCGGCGACCGCCACCAGGCCGAGGTCCGCCAGCGCACGAATCGCCTCCTCGCGCTCACGCACACTGCCCGACGCGGGCGTATCGCTGGACCGGTCCACGTATCCCGGGGTACCAAACGGCGACCTGAACAGGATCGTGGTGGCGAGGAGGCTCACCATCCCCGACCCCAGGAGCACGTACTCGGGGTCCTCGTCGATGAGCTGGCCGACGAGCCAGTCGCCGCCGTACCACACGCCGCTGAAGAGGAGAGCGGCGCCGCCGAGGGTTGGCAGGTTCGACAGGAACCCGGAGAGCGTCCACGGTTGGAAGCCGGCGAGCGTGCTCGCGGACGCGAGCGCCGCACCGGCGACGCCGACGGCCAGGGTCTGGCGGACGCGTCGGATGGTCGCAGTGTCCTTGGTGTACTCCCGGTACTCGATGCTGAGGATGCGCCGCACTACCCTGACGACCAGATCGACGAAGCGCACGACGCGACCCGACAGCCCCGTCGTCGACTGCCCGAGGACCGAGAACGACTGGCTGAAGATCGAAAGCGACTGGACGAGAGCGGAAAGCACGACGCCAAGACCCACCGCGAACGTCGCCGCCTCTGTCGAGACCCGTGCGCGCTCGATGAGGTACGACGCCGACGCGACGGTGACGTTGGTTTCGTTTCGCGCCTCGATGCGGTACCGACCGTTCTCGAACCCGCTCGTGTTCCACGTGGCGGACTGCCCGGTGCCCACCGGCTCCTCACTCCCGTTCGGGTGTACCGCCACCAGCCGGATATCGCCGCCGGTGACGTTCTCCACTGCCACCACCACCGTGTTCCCGTCCTGCGTTTGCACCTCGACACGCGGTTCGCTCGCGGGGTCATTCGCCGGTTCGCAGGCTCCGTCCCGGTACACCTCGCCGTCCGGGCAGGCCACGGTGAACTCCACCATGGTCCGCTCCCGGTTCCCGGCGATATCTGTCGCCTCCACGGTCACGGTGTGGTTGCCAGTCGCGTTCACGTGAATCGGCCCGTCGTACGTGCGCCAGGCCCCGCCGTCGACGCGCACCCGCGTCCGGTTCAGGCCGGCCAGCGCGTCGGAGGCGTTCACCTCCACCGTCGCCGCCTCGACGAACTCGCCGTCGCTCGTGCGGTTCCCGGACACCGACGCCTCCACCACGGGAGCGGTTCGGTCGATGCGGACCGTCACGTTTCGCTCTCGCTCTCGATTCCCCGCCAGGTCGCGACTCCGGTAGCGAATCTCGTGTATGCCCTCCAACTCGACGCGCACGCTCCCCTCGTAGGTCCGGAGATCACCGTCGTTGAGGCGCCAGGTAGTCCGGTTCACGCCGCTGGTCGCGTCCGACGCCGTCAGCGTCACGTTCGCCGTCCGGTTCACCCACCCCGCCGGCGCGGTGGCGTTGGTGCGTGGGGGCTCCGTGTCCACCCGGAACTGCGCCTCCTTCACCGATTCGTTTGGCCGGATCGGGTGCGTGCTCCTGTACGCGACCGTGTGGATTCCCTCCGGGATCTGCACGGGGGTTTTGTACACCTGAAACGCGTCGTCGTCGAGCCGGTACTCCGGCGTTGCGTTCTCCGGCGTCGGTTCGAGCCGGAACTCGGGGCGGGTCTGGTACCACCCGTTCTCGCCGTCCGGCGTCGACGGGTCCGCGATGAGGCGCGTGCTCGGGGGCTCGCGGTCACCCACGGTGAACTGCACCACCGCCAGTTCTCGATTGCCGGCGAGATCGGTCGCCGCCGCGGTCACGGTGTGGTTGCCAGTCGCGTTCACGTGAATCGGCCCGTCGTACGTGCGCCAGGCCCCGCCGTCGACGCGCACCCGTGTCAGGTTCAGGCCGGCCAGCGCGTCAGAGGCGTTCACTTCCACCGTCGCCGCGTTCGCGAACTCGCCGTTGCTCGTGCGATCCCCGGACACTGACGCCTCCACGACGGGAACGGTGCGGTCGACGCGGAACTGCGTCTCGTTGAACGACTCGTTGGGTCGAATCGGGTGTACGCTCCTGTACGCAATCGTGTGGTTTCCTTCCGGCACCTGCACGGGGCTTTCGTATGTCTGGAGTTCGCCGTCGTCGATCCGGTACTGTGGCGTTGCGTTCTCCGGCGTCGGTTCGAGCCGGAACTCGGGGCGGGTCTGGTACCACCCGTTCTCGCCGTCCGGCGTCGACGGGTCCGCGATGAGGCGCGTGCTCGGGGGCTCGCGGTCACCCACGGTGAACTGCACCACCGCCAGTTCTCGATTGCCGGCGAGATCGGTCGCCGCCGCGGTCACGGTGTGGTTGCCAGTCGCGTTCACGTGAATCGGCCCGTCGTACGTGCGCCAGGCCCCGCCGTCGACGCGCACCCGCGTCCGGTTCAGGCCGGCCAGCGCGTCGGAGGCGTTCACCTCCACCGTCGCCGCCTCGACGAACTCGCCGTCGCTCGTGCGGTTCCCGGACACCGACGCCTCCACCACGGGGACGGTGCGGTCGACGCGGACCGTCACGTTCCGGATACGCTCGCGGATCCCCGCCAGGTCGTGACTCCGGTATCTGATCTCGTGTATCCCCTCGGTCTCGACGCGAACGCTCCCCTCGTAGGTCCGGAGGTCGCCGTCGTCGAGGCGCCACGTGGTCCGGTTCACGCCGCTGATCGCGTCCGACGCCGTCAGTGTCACGTTCACCGTCCGGTTCACCCACCCCGTCGGCGCGGTGGCGTTGGTTCGTGGCGGCTCAATGTCGACGCGGAACTGCGTCTCGTTGAACAACTCGTTGGGTCGAATCGGGTGCGTGCTCCTGTACGTGATCGTGTGGTTTCCCTCCGGCACCTGCACGGGTCCATCGTACGTTTGGAGTTCGCCGTCGTCGATCCGGTACTGTGGCGTTGCGTTCTCGAGCGTCGGCTCGAGCCGGAACTCGGGGCGGGTCTGGTACCACCCGTTCTCGCCGTCCGGCATCGACGGGTCCACGAGGAGAGTCGTGTTCGGCGGTTCGAGGTCGACCACCGTGAAATTCGCCAGGGCCAGTTCCCGGTTTCCGGCGAGATCGGTCGCCGCCGCGGTCACGGTGTGGTTGCCAGTCGCGTTCACGT
>JBDGQL010000182.1:17027-21189 GCA_042219105.1 Karumarchaeum halophilus (SeqCode)
TCAGTGTCACGTTCACCGTCCGGTTCACCCACCCCGTCGGCGCGGTGGCGTTGGTGCGTGGGGGCTCGATGTCGACGCGAACCGTGCGGTTGTCCGTGAGTTCGCTGAGCCCGGCGAGATCGGTGGCGCGACCGCGAACCACCGTTACCCCCTCATCGAGTGTGACGGGGTCGGTGATGGAGATCCAGTTCCCGTCGACGCGAAGCTCGCGGGAGGCAACGCCCGCGTACGCGTCGGTCGCGTTCACGCGCACCTCCGGGGGCGTGATCCACCACCCGTTGTCGCCGCGGGTCCCGTTCACGCGCACCGTCGCGTCCGGCGGGGTCACGTCGTCGCGCACCAGGGGCGCGAGCACGCCGAACTCCGTGGCGTTCGCCACCACCCGCCGATCGGTCGGGAACGCCCGATTGAACCCGGACACCGTTTCCCACGCGGTCCCATTCCAGCGCTGCCACCGCGGCTCCTCGACTTGGTAGGCATCGACCTCGGCCGGAGACCACGCCGCCGACGCGTTCAACCACGCCGACGCTCCCCCGGACACGTTCTGCACCTCCAGCGCCGACCCCAGGTATCGGTGGGCGGCGGGGGCGTCCGGCGGCGGCGCGTCGACCCCGAGCGCGATGCCCCGGGCACGCAGGTCCAGCGTCCGGTTGCCCACGTCCAGCGTCCCGTTGACCAATTCGAGCCCGCGCACGGTCCCCGGCGCACCCGTCACGCGCACCGCGCTTCCGCTCCCCCCGTTGTCCGCCGCGACGACTCCCTCTGTCACCCAGTCGGGGCTCGACTGCAACCACAGTCCGACGGGGTTTTGCCGCACCGTGAGGTTCGATCCCGAACCGGCGCTTCCGGCGACGACGCGCACGCCCCCGACGCCGTTCCCGCGTGCGATCACGTCCGTGAGCGTCGCTGTCGACGCGTGAACGACGATCCCCTCGAGGTCGTTTTGCTGTGCGAGCACGCCGTCAAGCCGTGTGGTATTCGCGTTCTGCACACTCACGCCCACGAGGTTTCCAGTCGTGTTGAATCCGCGCACGGTCACGTTCCGCGCGCCGTCCACGAACAACCCGGCGCCGTCCAGGGTCCCGGTCGCAGTGTCGTTGAGGCTCACCGACCCGTTCGCCGCGTCGAGAACGACCCCGCGGATGCCCTCCCGGACCACGTTCCGCTCGAGGCGCGCTGCCGCGTCGCGCACGAGTATGCCGGCCAGTCCCGCCCCCCGCACGGTGTTGTCCGCCAGGAGCGCGTCCGGACTCGCCACCGCACGGATTCCCTGTGACGCCGGATTCCGCACGGTCGCGTTGCGCACCGTGACCTGCGCCGAGTCGGTCACGTTCACACCCATCCCGTCCGCCCGCGAATCGAGACCGCGCACGGTCGCGTCCGACGTGTTCCGCAGGCCCACGCCCGCGCCCTGGTTCGACCGCGTGAGAATGTCGCTCGCGGTGGCGTTCGTAGTGTTGAAAACCGCGATTCCGACCCCGGTGGCGTTCGACACCCGTACCTGCGTCAGCGTCGGCGCGTCCCCGTCCTCGATCTTGAGACCGGTCCCGGTCGCGTTCACGGAGAGGTTCCGGGCCTCGAAGCCGGTGGTGCCCGTCGCCCACACGCCCACCGAATCGAACCCCTCCACGGTGAGGTTCGACACCGTCACGTTCTGGTGGGCGCGCACCTCGACGCCGACGCTCGCGGACCCGCTCCCGCTGACGGCGTGCCCGTTCCCCAGCAGTGTGACGTTTGGCGAATCGATCACCAGGCACGACCCCGTGGTCAGGTTCCCCGTGATCTCCTGAAGAAGGTCTCCCGCGAGCTCGTACGTCCCCGGTTCCTGCAGCGTGCGGCATTCGACCACGGTCGTCGGCGCCGCCGCCGTCGACCCGGCCAGCGCCACCACAACCGCGATCACCACCCCCGCGATCAGGGCAGCCCGCAGGGCGGAGGAACGCACGCTCGCTGAAGGCGGCATGTCGAACGGTACATCGGTCGAACTCTATTTATGAGTTCCGGGGTCGGCGAATCCGATCACTCGGTGCGCCGGTATACGAGAAGCCACACGCCGACGAGCGCGATCACGGCGACCTCGATCCCGAAGCCGGGCTGTGGGACGATCGACTCGGCGTCCGACTGTGTCCCTGTCGCGGTCTGCGTCGCCGTCGCCGTCGGAGTTGCCGTTCCCTCATCGCTCTCCTGGGTCATGTTCAGCTCGGCATTGAGCACCGAGTTCTCGAAGTACACGCGATCACCCGCGAACTGGCTGTCGTTGTAGGCCACGTAGAGGTCGACATCCTCGCCGAGACTCATCACGTCGTCGGTCCGGAACGTCGCCGAGACGGTGTCGTTCTCCGGATCGTGGGTCGCAGAGACCGCATCGACCCGGGTCCCGTCGCCATCCAGCAGGTGCATCGACGAGGTGTTCATCGCCTGGACCCTGTCGGGGACGCTCATCGAGATGGTGGTACGGTCGGCGTCGGGATCGACCGTGTGGTCGATCGGGCCGACGGTGACGTCAACCCGGCGCATCCGGCTCTCGATCTCGGGGGAAACCGTGTCGCGGTCCTCCATGTAGCTGATAACCGACTCTGCGTACAACACGCCCGTCTCGTTCAGCACCGTCGCGTTCTCGAAGGGGTAGCTGGAGCCGCCACCAGCCATGAAGGAGTTGACCGCGACGGTGTAGGTCTCGTTCGACTCGACTGGCTCACCGTTCACCTTGAGATCCCGAATCTGTCTCTCGGCGCTCTCGTGGGGGACCCACTCGAAGGAGACGCCGGAGGTCTGCTGGCTGATCTCGGCGCCGAACTGCTGGCCGGTCGAACTCTGTAGAGTGACGACTTGGCTGGCGAGTGCCTCCCGGAGCGTCGCGCCGGTCACCTCCAGTGTGACGACGGTGTTGGGAAACGGCAGCGTGTTGAACACGTCACCGCCGGTGATGTTGCCGGGACCGTAGATAGCGTCAGACCGGATACCCCCGGCGTTGGTTATGGCGACCTGTGCGTCGGTGGTTTCGCGGAAGGCATCCGTGATCAGGTTTCCGTAGCGTGACTCGCGGTGGTAGTTCGTCGAGAACCGTGCGTCCAGGGGTACCGTCGCCCGCGTGATGTTCTGGTCGAGGCTGATCTCCGCGCGGTAACTGTTGATGATCTGAGACGCTGTCTCGTTTCGTTCCGCCTGGCCGACCGCCCGGAGCGTGCCCTCCCAGCCGGTCACCTCGTTGGTCGTCGTGTTGACCGACATGTTGAGTTCGCCGAGATACAGTGACCGGGCACGGGCCTCTGTGATGATGGTGTCCGAGCTTTCCTGTGGCGGGTAGTACTGCTCGTCGTCGCCGACGGCGATCACGTCGATGTCGCCGTCGTCCGCCTGGGCGACCGCCTGCGCGTCGCCGATGCCGATGTGTGCCAGCGCGACCACTACGTCGACGTTCTCCTCCTCTTTCAGCTGGTCAGCGACCTGCGGACCGACCCTCGAGATGTTCCGGACTGCCAGTCCCTCCTCGTTGAACGGAATGTTGGTCTTGCCAAAGGTCGCCTCCTGGTCGATGAGGCCGATGTAGCCGACGCGGACGCCACCGCGTTCGACGATTTCGTACGTCTCGGTTCCGTCGAAGGATTCGTTGGTCGATGCGTTGACCAGGTTGCTCGCGAGCCACGGGAACTCCGAAGCGGCGGTGACGTTCGAAATCGGGTCGAGTCCGTAGTCGAACTCGTGGTTGCCGATGACGTCAGCGTCGGGGTTGACCGCGTTCAGGACGTCGACCGGCGCGCGCCACTGACTGATGGGACTGAGGGCGTGGGGGCCGATCTCGTCACCTGCACCCGCAACGTACACCGGGTCGTCGATGGCGGCGCGGCGCTGGCTGATGAGTTCGACCATCCGCGAGAAGTTGCCGTCCTTCGCGGCGGCGGTCTGGATGTCGTTGTACGTCAGAAGGGAAATCGTCGTCCCGTTGGGATTGTAGTTACCGTCGGTGTTGTACTGCCCGGGAGCGGTTCGCGCGGGGGGTTCGAGGTCGTCGATGATCTTGGGCTGGATTTTGAACTCGCTGAAACTGTAGAACACTGGACCGACGATGTAATCCACGGTCCCCCCGGCTTCTTCGGGAGTGGCGCTGGCGCCGGTGTCGACGTCGTCGATGTTAGCCCGTCCGGAGCCATCGTCGACGTCC
>JBDGQL010000083.1:0-21137 GCA_042219105.1 Karumarchaeum halophilus (SeqCode)
GCTGCTGGTCGGTGTGGATCAGGAGGACGTTCGGCCTGTCGGCTGGCATACCCGGTTCTCCGGGGCGGCGGTGAAAAGTCCCGTGGTTGCGTCGGGCGGCCGAGGGTCGTCGACACGCGTCGACTGATGATGATTATGAGAGGACCTCTGCTCAACGCCGGGTCACGATCCGAAGGACGTCCTCGTCCTGTAGCTCGTGGTCCATCCCGACGCGCTGTTCGTCGTGTTTCGCGCTCGGCCCCGAGACGCGGGCGAATCGGAACTGTTCCATGAGGTTTCGCCCCAGCTGCTCGCAGGCATCCGCGACGGTCGCGCCTTCCCGCAAGACGAGGGGCTCCTCGTAGTCCACGCCCCGCCCGGGTTTGTCCATGTAGATCCGCACCAGCCCGAGTTCCTCCCAGATGCGCTCCCTGAGCGTATCCAGGCCCCGCTCCTTCTCGGCGGAGACGAACACGACCTCCTCGGGGTCGAGGTCGTGACCCTCGAGTTCCTCGCGGACCGTGGCGGCGTAGTCGCCCTCGATCAGGTCGGCCTTGTTGAGTACGACAATCGAGGGCAGGTACACGCGGTTGTCCATCACGCCGTCGATGAGTTCGTCGAGATCGAGGTCGCCCCGGATCGTCACGTCGGCGTTGACGACGCCGTGTTCCCGGAGCACTCCGGTCACTGTTTCCTCGGGGAGGTCGAAGTCGTCGCTGGCGTTGATCCGGATACCGCCCTTGCCTTTCTTGCTCACCGAAACGTTCGGGGGCTTCTGGTCCAGTCGGATCTTGTTCCGGTGTAGCTCCCGGCCCAGCCGCTCGTAGCTGTCGATCTCGAAGGGCGAGAGGACAAAGAGCACGAGATCGGCCGAGCGCACGACGGAGAGGACCTCCTTGCCGCCGCCCCGGCCCCCGGCGGCACCCTCGATCAACCCCGGGACATCGAGTAGCTGGATGTTCGCACCCCGGTACTGGAGCATTCCCGGGTTGACGTTTAGCGTGGTGAACTCGTAGGCCCCGACCTCGCTGTCGGCGTTCGTGAGGGCGTTGAGGAGGGTCGACTTGCCGACGCTGGGGAACCCGACCATGGCGACGGTGGCGTCGCCGGTCTGCTGGACGGCGTACCCCTGACCGCCGCCACTGCCGGACTGCTTTTCGAGTTCCTCCTTTTTTTCCGCGAGCTTGGCCTTCAGCCGGCCGATGTGTGCCTCGGTCGACTTGTTGTACGGCGTTTCGCGGATCTCCTCGCGGAGGGCCTCGATCTCCTCCTCCAGTCCCATCGGGCGACACTCGCGTGTCGGGCGCGAAAAGCGTGACGACTCCCGGGTCGCAGCCTCCGCAATCTATTCGTGTCCGACAGTGTACGCCCCGTCGAGATACGACGCGACCTCGCGTTCTACGACCCCTCTCCGCCGTTCGACCTCCTCGGCGTGTTCGGGGCGCCCGGTCTCGCGGAGTCGTTCAGCGTAGACATCCTCGTTGCCGCTCGTGTAGTGTGGACCACCTTCACGAATGACGCCAAAGAGGGGATCGACCAGCGCCTCGTGAGCGTCGGGGATGCCGCCGTCACGCCCGGTGGCGGCATCAGCGAGGCGCCGGTCGCGCCAGTCGTCGATGATCGCGAGGCCCTCACTGACCACGTCCGGGTGGTCGAGCGCGAGATTCTCCGTCTCGTGGGGATCTGCCGCGAGGTCGTACAGTTCGACGGGGTCGAACGTCTTGAGCCCGTCGTGGTGGGTGCGGATCAGGAGCCAGTCCCCCCAACGGGCGGCGCGCTGGCAGGCCCAGGTCCCCTGCGAGAGGACGAGCTGGTCGCGGCCGTCGTCGTCGCCCGATTCGATCGACGGCGCGAACGACATCCCGTCCCACCCGCCGGGCACGTCGCCGTCGACGAGATCGACTACCGTTTGTGGGAGGTCAAGCTGGTAGTGCAAGTCCTCGTCGACGCCGGGTTCGACGCCCGGCCCCGAGACGATCAGGGGCACACGACACGTCCAGTAGTCGGCGGTCTGGTGGTCGCCGTAAACGTTGAGTTCGCCCTGGTTCTCGCCGTGATCGGCGCTGACGATCACGAGCGTGTCCTCGCGGACGCCCGCCGCCTCCAGCACCGCCAGCAGGTCAGCGATGTGGTCGTCCATGTACCGGATTCCGACGTCGTAGCCGTCGATCCAGCGCTCGAAGTCCGCACGATCCTCAATCTCGTCTGGGACCCGTGGGAGGTCGTCCGGGGTGCCCGTGCCGGTGAGATATCCGTGGTGGAGATCCTGTGCGCTGTGGGGGCCGTAGCTCTCATACTGCTCGGCGATGGTGTCGCCGGGCGGCCATTCGGGTGCAGGTTCGTCCGCGAACGGGTTGCCGTAGGACTCGGGGGTGTCGTAGTGCGTGTGTGGGTCCCAGTAGTTGACGTGGAGATGCCAGTCCTCCCCATCGCCGCCCTCAAGCTGGCTTTCGAGCCACTCCACGGCGTGGGCCGTGACGACGTCGGCGCGATCGCTGCCGTCGCCGCCCGTGTCGATCCACTCGTTGAACCCATCGAGGACGTGCCAGGCGCCGTGGCGCTGGGGAAACGGACTGACGAATGCGGTGTGGTATCCCGCATCGCGCATCGCCGTCATCCAGGTCTGGTGCCGACCGTCGTTGGCAGCGCCGCGGCCCGGCCCGAGGTTGCGCGCATCGGCGTAGGCGCCGCCGTGATTGACGACGCCGGTGTGGAAGCCAAAGCGACCGAGAAACAGGCCGGTCCGCGAGGGGAGACACGGGACGTCCGCGGCGTAGTAGTCAGTGAACCGCCGTCCGTCGGCCGCGAGCCGGTCGATTGTGGGGGAGGTGTCCCGGTGATAGCCGTAACATCCCAGGTGATCCGGTCGGAGCGAGTCACAGTCGATGTAGAGGACGTTCATACTCCTGGTCACCCGTGGCGCATAATAAAGCCAGGGGACCGATCCGCGACGATGTATACACCCGGACACGAATATCTTAACACGCAGGTTGATTATTCACGATCGAAACGATGTCCCCCGGCCGATCAGAGCACAATCACGTTGACTGGTTCGTGTCCGGGTGTATAGAAAGGGGCAGGAATCGGCGGGAGAATAACTGTTTAGGCCCTGAGCGGAGTATTAGAGGGTGATGGACGAGGCGAGTCTCCGGGACCTCTCGTGCGCGGCAAAGATCGCCCGGGTGGTCCTCGAGAACTGTGGCCCGCTCTCGCCTTCCGAGATCGCCCAGGAGGCGTACATCTCCAGAGAGCGTGCCGAGAGCGGGATCGACGACTTGCAGTCGGTAGGGCTCGTCGAACCGGTCTGTGGGGTGTGTGATGGAAAGGAGGTGGTGTTCGCCCTGACCGAACCCGCCGATCCGAGCCCTTAATTCTCATCCTCCCGTACGTTCGGTCGCGTGCCGCAGTCCCCACCAGAGTACGCCCGCCAGGGCGCGATGACGACACGGAGAACCCCGGCACGCCACACGAGGGCGGTCATAGCCGTCCTCACGGACGCCCGGCACGAGGGTTAGCCCGGCCGAGGCCCCGCAACGGGACGCTATGAGGCCGGACGTTAGTGTCCCGGGCGACATTCGCTTATGTTGTGTTGAGTAATTTTCAAATAACCGTTGGCTGTAACTGACGGTACTTGTCACGCGTAGTGACTGCTACGAGATAGGTCCTCTTCTGAGCGAGTTCGGTTTGCTGTGATCCTCGGGTAGCACTGGGGAGAATGTGAGGTTGCCTGTGTGGTAACCGACCCGGTGGGCGACCAGAAGTCTTTAATTTGCTGTGCCGTTTCGAGTATTTAAAACCACCTGGAGACGATAGTGGCGACCTGATGTCTGGTAGCTTATCAGCCAGGTCGCCATCAGACGTAACGGACACCGAGTACTTCAACCCTAACCAGTCCACCCCGAGTGCGGTGTACTCGCTGCTCGACTCCGTCGACAGCGAGTCCATTGCCGACGACTATAAAATCGGCAGACATAGCGCCACCCACGACTTTGAGAACCACGTCAAAATCGGCATCCGTGAAGGCCTTGATCCATCAGACTCCCTGGAGGAACTCGCACAGACAACCGACTCAGCCGACGAACTGGACTACATGGCTGGCTCAACGTTCTCGCGGTACACGAACGACCGCGATTACGGCGCGGTCGTTCGTCTCCTGTCCGAAATGCTTCATACCCGACGCCTGTACCACCAGCGTGGCGTCCAGCGCAAACGTCTGCCGTCACGGGCTGTGGTCCCGGTATACGGGTCGACAGAAGTCCTGATAGATATTCGCCGGGTACGGTGGAGGCTAATTCTATCAACAGTTCTGTCGACCCGTATATCGCGACTGGACAAGCGTCCGCTCTCGAACTGATCGAGGAGCTCGTGCTCGTGGGTAGTGATCGCTCCCGACGCGACAGCGCCGGCTTCGTCGCCGGCGATCGCTCGGGCCTCCTCGACACGCGAGAGCTCATTCGATATATCAATATCCGGTTCATCAACGGGTGTGATCCCGGGTGCGTCACCGGGGTAGTGCGCAGGGCAGAGGCTATCAGGATGCGGATTGACGTTCAGCGATCCGCAGATCGGACACCGACGATCGGGCGGGATTTCGTCGTTCACGCCGACCACCCTCGAATGTCGGTGGCTGCGGCTCTGCGTGGCGAGAGTCCGGGCCGTGGATCCACCGAGGGCTCCCGGTCGGCAAAGGGTTCGGGTGACTCTCGAGCCGTCCAGGCCTGGAGCCACGCCCGCTCACGCGCGTCGACACTGTTGATCAGCTGTTCATCGGGCCAGAGGTGGATCGGGAGACCGAGTTCAGCGCCGATCGCTTGCACCCAGCGGAAGTGCTCCAGCTGATAGCCGATCCAGTGTTCCTCGCGGTCATCGACCTCGACGAGGGCCTGGTGGAGATCATCTTCCCCGGCGTCAGCTGCAGCTTGCTTCGTGAGTTCGAAGTTCGCGCCCCGGGGGGTGACGCTGACGAAGGCCTGAACGCCAGCATCGGCGAACTTCTCGAGGCCTTGAAGCCGGTGGCTGGGCGCCGGCGCCGACAGCTCGATTGCGGTGGACTCCGCGTCGTTGAGCGACGGCAGCGAGGTCCCGACAATGATGTACTCGCCGGCCGTCTGGAAAGTGTCGAGGTCCTGGAGAGGGAGGATCGGATTCCGGGTCTGGACCCGGGCGTAGTGGCCGAACTCGGCGAGGAGCTCGACGCACTGCCGGGGTATACCACCGGCGCGGCCGTCGATAAACCGGTCAGTGCTATACGAAATGCCGAAGACACCGCGACCACGGTCCGTCGTCTCGAAGGCTCGGTCGCCGGCGTCGATAGATTCGAGTGCTGACTCCAGCTGCTCGGGGAATTCGTCACGGTAGAGGACGGAGCCACCCCACTCGCGCTGGAGATGGTCGACGTCGACGCGCTCAAGCTTCCCGGTGTGGGAGCGGTAGGGCGGCGTCGTCGAAACGGAGCAGAACCGGCATCCATGTCGGCGGCCGGTCGGGACCTCGGTCACGCCGGCTCACCCCTGGTGGGAGCGATAGGGCTGTCGCTCCCGTTCTTTATAAATACAGGATTTAACCGTTCTACCCTAAGCCTAGGCCGGGATTTGAACCCGGGCTCTCGTCCTTACCAAGGACGAATAGTGTCACGTGTTCTAGAAAACGGGGTTTGACCCGTTTCAGAGGACACGTTTTCAACCCGGTCGACGTGTCCCGGTATGGTCCCTGTATTTCCCTTCTTTCCCGTTGTTAGCGCCCTTCTCGACAAAGTAACAGTATGCAGCTTTCCACATAAAACACCGGGGACGCGTCCCCAACGAACGACCTGTACGCCTAACCCTGAAACAGGCTCACACAACGTAGAGAGACAGGTATGGTCATAACAGCTTGACTGGTTTCCGTGAGACTACCGACGGATTGGACGCTGTCTTGTGAATCTAAGGTCGAAACAATCCGGAATCAAATTGTTTGCTGTTTGTAGTGTTTCCGATCTTTACGACGATTGCTAAGACCCATACAAACAACTAAGAGTAACTCAGTCAATAATTTGCTTCTACACCGGTGACTACAAAAGGTGCTCCATCAAGTAATCCCGTAGTGATATTTGTCTGTCGGTCGTGAATTTCTACTAATCGCTTCACGGTCATCAATAGTTCAATCTGCGTACTCGGGTTGTGAGGTATCGGTCTCTATCGCTGCTCGGACGGTTGAAGCGGTCCGATCAAAGAGGGATTGAACACTACTGCGCCGGCGGACGAACAATCCAATACCGAGAACTAGATAGACAGCAGTATAGACATAGAGTATACTCATACTGAGGGTCGTAGCGGTCGCTTCACCGACGATCTGGATTACGGCGAACTCCGCCAGAACTTGTGTTAAGAACAATCCAAGCAAGGCGATCGCTTCACGAACGCTGATTTCGAAGTTCGACAGAACGGCGGTAGCGAAGAAACTCTGGGCCGCGGTAATCCAGATCTCCGCGGCTTGTTTCGAGTCAAACGGGAGTGTTCCGACTGCCCCAGCGGAAATAGAATAGACGACGGCGAGTGTCCCAATGAGTAGCGTCCACTGGTTCAGCTTCGACGAGATGAGAGCGTTGAATCCTGCGGTTGTCCGCGCCTTATTGACAAGATAGGCCACGACGATGAGTTCGGGGCTTTCCGAAGCCAACGGTGCGAGCCACTGGATCATGAAAAACTCGGGGATTCCGTACTGGAGACCGACCCGTTCGAGTCCTTCGGCGAAAGGGTGCACTGCTGTGAAGATGATCGCTCCCGAGAACGCGAACCCGAAGAGAACAACCACGACTCGAGGGAGTTTCGCATACTGCTGGAAGTATGCCGGGACTCCGATGTGTTCCTCAGTCTCTTCTACATCACCACGGATGATGACCAGAAGATAGAGGAGATACAATCCGACAAGAACGAGCGTATCGAGCGGACCGATACCGCTACCTAACGGAACTAAAAACGCGTACGCCGTGGCAGCGAGTAGGAACACGATTTCGAGGGAGATTCCGCGGTCGAGTGTGACTGTGTCCGCGAACAATCCCGGTTTGTGCTTGACGGTTGGGTCGGACGTACGTTTCGCGCGGTAGATACTGAACAGTGCGATACCTGACCATCCGAGGCCGATCAGAATCCGATTCGCACCGGTCATGTTGGCCACCGCGAGGTTGGCTGCTTCTCCGGAGCCAGCACCTGCCTGCCATGCGTACAATGCGTCCACGGCGTATTCTGGAGCTACAGCAAGTACTGCCAGTACTGCGATAGCAAAGGCCCGGGGAACGTCTTTCTCTGCGGTTTCAGCCGCCCATGCGAGCATAAACGACGCGCCGAGTATCGCGAGTCCGGCGACAAGAACGGCCACACCGGGCGCTATGTTTGTACCCGGATGAACTGTTCCGTATCCGCCGTACGCAACGAAAACCCCGATCCAGGGAACGGTCAGGAGTAGCGAGACGACAGCGGCAACGATCGGATGTCGCATCCAAGCGTTCATTCCTTTGCCTCGGGTCACGATGGTCTGATATATAATCCACAAGATATGGCGTATACGGCCGAAGTCGCGGAAGAAAAAGTGTCGAACCTGTCGATTTCCTCCTTTACCGGTAATTGGATAATACGTTCCGAATACGCCCTAAGCCGTGAGATTTCACCAGTTTCGGGCGTAGATTGGCAATCGAATGTGGACCGCCCCGCTACCAGCTGCCAGGGAACACCCAACAGCGTATCGACGTACTCGGACGAAGCTGCGCTGTTCGACACGGGTGATAGTCAATCAGTCGTCGTCGAGAATCCGGATTTCTGCTGACGCAGCACTGCGTTTTACGCTGTCGATCCCTCGCCTGACGCCCTGCTTAGATCGATAGCCTTCCCCGCTGTCGGCGATAATATTCCCGTTCGGGGCGACGAGACGCCACCGCCACTCGTCTGCCCTGTCTCGAAACACCTCGAACGTGGCAGTATTGGTCATCTATCGGTATTATTGTCCGGAGGCGTCTTAATATTGCCCGACTGGTTCGATCAATCACCCCTCCGAGCGATGGCGAGACAGTAACTCTTGTGATGGTGATCGGTATTCTCCCTGGCGCGCTACAAACGTCAACGAAATCCTTATTTACGTGTTTTGTTCTCGACAGCGCCTCAAGAAGCCGTCATCTCAACACGCCCTGATTTCAGGTGGAAATGAGAATCGAGCAAATGATTATGGCTTGGGTTCACTGGGGCTCTGTTTTTTCAACGTGCCACATTGTTTCGTTGAAGTTTTTTCGGCGTTACATCACTCGATCTCGTCCGGATCGGTGCGATTGGAGTTTCCATCGAGTGACGCCAATCTCTCCGCTACCCGTTCGTGGAACATCAATCCACCAAATACGAGTACTACGAGAAGCACCTGTGAAATCGACTCTATAGGCATATATACCTATATTGCCTCCCTGGAAAAGAGAGTGTCGGCTTCATCGGGGGTCGATGGTTCTTGGGTTCTTCTGGTCGTCCCTCAACGGATCGGTGTCTTCCCTTCGGTCGCACAATTGGATACTTTCTCTATCGGTGAGTACCGCGAACTATCCGATTCGTGGCGTCAGTTGTGCTATTGTTGGCTATTTACTGGTATTTTTAACTTGTACCTGTATTGTTATACCCGTAGTACTCGTGACGGGACACGAGTGACACGTACCCTTCATAGCAGACTTCTTTTTATTAGCACTCAATCGCTCTTGTGATGGCGCAAGCAACAGAAACTGAGGCGGGGAAATCCGCCAAGTTCAGGACGGACGTCGACCTGACGGACCTCGTTGTCATCGCGGGGCTCACGGCGGTCCTGTTCGCAGGGGCACTGGCTATCGGTGAGGGACTCGGCGAAATCCCACCGGATATCGACTGGAAGGCGTTCTTCGTGGTCTACACGGTCATCGTGTTCGTCCCGTGGGGGACGCCGACTATCGCGGCGGCAGTCGGCGCAACGATTGCCGAGGGCATCCTCGACTTCTTCGAGGGAATCGAACCCGACGAACCGTTCGGCTGGACCGGCTACATTGTCGGTTTCACCATCGTCGGCTGGTTCATGAAGGACCCAAGCAACAAGGTCAAGCTCGCCATCGGCGCAGTCCTTGGCGGGTTCATCCAGTTCGCTATCGAGGGACTGAGCTTGGTCGTCGTTAGCGGGGACGCGATCTCGGTGTACGCCACTGCACTCGCCGGTAATACCGTCACGCACGGAATCATCCTCGGTGCGATTCCGCTGATCCCGGTCGTCGGCGCACTGCGCGGTCGGATGGAGCGCTTGATGGCTCCGGCAGCACAGTCGGCGGACTGACCAGCGGCCCCCGGTTCCGTTTTTCCAGTATGGCAACAACCAACATACAGACGACAGGTGAAAAAGCGGATGATTCGAGTTGAGGAGTTCGGCTTCCGGTACCCGACTGGTGACGGGCAGGCGTTGACTGACCTGTCTTTCGAGATCGACGAGGGCGAAACTCTCGGCGTCGTCGGGCCGGTCGAAGCCGGGAAGACGACGTTTGCCATGGCACTCGCGAGTTTCGCTCCACAGAACACGGGTGGTGCCACGGACGGTTCGCTTACCGTCGCTGGCCGGGATCCCCGCGACGCGAAAGATAACCGAGTCGCGATGGTCTTCGAGGACTACTCCGCACAGCTCACCCAAGTCCAAGTGATCGACGAAGTCATCGCCCCGCTGGTGAACCGCGGCGTAACCCGAACGGAGGCAACCGAACGCGCTCGCGAGTTGCTCGACACCGTGGGTCTGGAAGCGATCGACGAACAAAAATACACCTGGGAACTCTCAGGCGGGCAACAACAGCGACTTGCGATCGCCGCGGCGCTCGCGATCGACCCAGACGTGATGGTCTTCGATACGGCGACAGATATGCTCGATCCCGCAGGACGCGACGACGTCGCCAACCTCGTCGCGTCGCTCAAGGGTGAAAAAACGCTCGTCGTCACCGAGAACGACCCGGATAAACTGGTCGGAATCGCCGATCAACTACTCGTTCTCGACGGCGGTGAACAGATCGCGTTCGGCCCCGCTGACGACCTGCTTCGGGATATCGACCTCCTCAAAAATGTGGGAGTAGCCCCGCCAGTCTGCTCTCGTGCAGCCCGCGAAGTTGGGATCTCGGGTTCCCCACTGACGCCGGGAGAGTTCCTCGATGCGCTCGACGCTCACGGCGTATCCGAGCCCAAACAAGCACTTTCTGACGGAATGGGGGAAAGAGAAGAAGGATCTGTTCCCGGCGACCAGGCGGATACCCCGCCTTCCGAGTTCGGCGACTCGCTCATCAGTGCCCAAGCCGTCGACCACGAGGGAGAGACCGGACAGTCCGCAGTCGCTGCTCGCTCCGAGACGCCGCTCCTCCGGGCCGAGGACGTCCGGTATCAGTACTCTTCGGACGAGATCGCCGTCGAGGACCTGCAGTTTACCGTCCACGGCGGAGAGGTTCACGCTATCATCGGTGGGAACGGAGCCGGCAAAACGACGTTCAGCAAACTCCTCGTCGGATTATTCAAACCCGACGACGGAACGGTACTCGTCGGCGACGAGCCGACCGACGGTCGGACCGCACGCGACATCGCTGAGTCGGTCGGAATCACGTTGCAGAACCCGGACGAACAACTGTCAGAACAGACAGTCGAAAAGGAAATCCGGTTCCCACTGAAGAAACGTCAGTACGAACGCACTGGTTTCCTCGGACTCTGGAAACGCAAACGCTACGACGATTCGTTCATTGATGAACGGGTCGAAGAGGTGTGTGACCAGGTCGGTTTCCCCGATGATGTTCTTCAGGAAGATCCGATGTTCCTGCCCCGGGGGGTGCGCAGACAGGTGACGATGGCGACCGCACTGGCTCCCGACCCAGATGTGCTGGTGCTCGATGAACCGGTCGCGGGCGTCGACGCGGATGCCCGGGCACAGATGACTGAGACCATCGAACGGTTACGTGACCAGGGCAAGGGAGTCGTTGTCATTGATCACGACATGGACTTTGTTTGTGAAGTCGCCGACACCGTCACCGTGCTCGAAGACGGGCATGTAGTGATGCAAGGGTCAACTCACGAGGTGTTCGCACGCGACAACTGGGACTGGCTCGAACAGCATCACATGCGTCCGCCCAGGGCGGCACGGCTCGCCCGGCGCGTCGGTGTCGACGCCCTGACCGTCGACAAGTTCGTTGAGGCGTTCGCACCGCGGCTGGAGGTGTCTGGATGAAGCGACGCGTCCCTGTCGTCTACAACGACCGCGACACCTGGTTCCATCGGCGTGATCCACGGGCGAAGCTCGGCGTGTTCGTATTGATGCTCCTGTATCTGTACCTCGCGCCCACCTGGGAGTGGATGCTGGCGATGGTCGTCGTCGGGTTCGGGCTGGTCATCGTTGCGAGAGTGCCACCGCTCTGGATCGGGGCCCTCTTAGCGCTGCAGGTCACCAACATCCTCGGCATTCTCGCGTTCCCGGCGATCGAACGGATGGCGACGGGGGGAAGCGCGTTCGGCGGGGACTTCGACTTCGGACTGAAACTCGCGTTCTCCTGGCAGGCCGCACTGTTGATCAGTGCGAGTCTGTTCACCACGATGGAGCTGACCGAGATCACCGACGGACTCCGTGGCCTGGGGGTTCCGGAACTCGCCTGTTTCACGCTTGAGTACGTCTTCCTGCTGTTCTACGTCACGATCAGCGATCTCTTCCGGATCATGGACGGCATGAAAGTCAAAGGGCTCGGAATCGAGACGAAGAACCCGATCAAGTTCGCTCGCAACATGCCCAGTCTGGCGGTCCCGATGTTCATGTCGGTGCTCCAGCGATCAAACACGATGATGTCCGTCCTGCAGATGCGGGGCTACTCGTTCTCCAGCGAGGACCGCGAGCTCCGTCACGACCTGAAATTCGACGCCGGCGATGCAATCCTGTTCGGAACCGGGGTGATCGTCCTCGGTGGAACTGTCGCCGTGAATTTCGGATTCCTCACTGTTCCCATCCTCCCCTCGCCGACCCCGTAACTATGACCAACAATACAGAATCCATTCGGCAGTCAGATGACGATGGTTCGTTCGTGAGTATCAATCCGAGTACTGCCGAAGGCCGAAGCCGAGTACTTCTGTTCGGCGGGCTCGCGTGGCTTGCTCTCGGCCACCTCGTCGATATGTCCATAATCATCTGGGGTGGAGTCGGTATCATCGCTATCGCTCTCGTTCTCAACACTGCCGGCAAGGTCGTCCACTACCGCACCCTCCCGATCCCGTCGCGAGACCAGCTAACATTGTCGGCAACGTGGGCGCTGCTCGCGGTAACTGTCGTCGCACTGCTAGCCAACTTTGCGCATACCCGCTACGGTCCCGGTGACGGGGCGTACTTCTGGTCGCTGGCGGTCGCAGGCGTCGGCTTCGGGTTGTTACACATGGCAGCACAATCGAAGTACCTCCCCGAGAGCGAGGTACAGACAGACCATTAACAGACAATACGCTCATGGAAACACGAAAAATCCAGCAAGTTGGTGGCGGCACGTTCACCGTCTCGCTCCCCCAAGACTGGGCACAAGCAGAGGGCATCGGGCAGGGAGATGTCGTCGACCTGCATACACACATCGATGGAACCCTCGTTGTCGAAACGCGGGACCGCGAGCCGGAGCCGACCGGCGGAATAACGATCGAACTTCGGGATACCGATTCCGAGCAGATACGAGCAGCGCTGTGGGCAGCCTATACAGCGGGATATACTGAGATTATACTCACTGCGAAGGACACGTTACCTCGCTCACAGCGCAGGGTCGCAAACGAGGTCGCGAACGTTCTCGCCGGTGCGACCGTCACCACCACAACGGAACAAGAGCTAGTGATCGACGTTCTCCTCGATCCCGATGAGATCTCGGTACGCCAGTTGGTGCGACAGCTCTCGTACGTCGCCATTTCGATGCATAAGACAGCGATGGCCGCGGTTGCCGATCCCCGATCGGAACTCGATCTTGCCGACCGCGACGATCAAGCGGATCGGCTATTTGCGATGACCGAGCGCTCGTTCACGCGGGCACTAGCCCGGCTCAGCGAAGTGGATTCACTCGGAGTGACACGTCCGGAACTATTCGAACTGTGGTCGGTGGCTCGCGATCTGGAACGTGTTGCCGACCACGCAGAGCGTATCGGTACGATCGCTTGTGAGTTTGACTCTCCTCCGGATGGAACGCACGTAGCTGCGCTTGAATCGCTTGCAGAGCGCGCACGGGCTGTCGTTGACTACGCAGTTAGTAGCATAGTTGATAATGAGGGTGTGGAAATCGTCTGTGAGGCACTCAGGCTTCGTTCCCACGTCCGGGAAGAGGTAGTCGAGTTAGATCGTCGCTTGTTTCGAGACGACACAGCGGACTATCGACTCGCCCGCCTTCTCGATAGTATTCAGCGGACGGCCGAACACGGTGGCAATATCGCAGAACGGGGATTACAGCGGGAGAGTCGACACAGAAACGGGGATTCGAATCCAATGAATCTCTTGGCCGAATGCGATTGTGACGCGGGGGCGGTCAACGTACTGGAGCTCAGCGGCTGATCGTCGCTCTCACTCCGTCAGGTCTTGGATAGTCAAGAATGCCAATCTCAATGCAGACAGGCTCACAGACAGATTATTGAATACATCAGTACCCCGAGTTGACCCTTTGGACGCTGGCTAAGTATAGAGCCGTACATACTCATATTATCAAACAATACAAACAACAGGTGAGTACGGCGGAGCATGGTCCTCCACACTACGAGACGCCGGTTCCTTTCAGTCGTCGGAATGGCAGCGACCGCCGGCACGGCACTCTATACGCCAGGTCAGTCACCAAGAGAACCGAGCCTCGACGCGGCCGTTCCGGGTGGCACCTGGCCAGTCCCGGGGCGAACCCCGGCTCGGACGAACCACGCTCCCGAGGCGGAGCCACCCACCACGGAGGCCCGCACTGCGTGGACGGCAGCTGTTCCTGTCACACCGTGGAATCCGACGCTCGCCGTCGACGGTGATTCGGTCTACGTGCCCGGAAACGAGGGACTGACAGTACTTGATGTGGCTACCGGGCGCGAGCGGTGGCAGTTCGACACGAATACGCTCTGGCCCTCCGACGGCAGCGAGATCAAAATCGGACCGTTCGCTGCGGGTGATCGCGTGCTCCTCGGCACGTACCGTGGCTTAGTCGGTATCGACGCGGCTTCCGGGTCCGTAGCGTGGTATCGAGAGAATCGCCAGTATCCGCGTGGGGGTGTCGTCGTCGATAGAACCGCATTCATCTCGACCGGTTCCGGGACACCCGGTGTCATCGCGGTCGATGTGGCCACCGGCGGCCGCCGACACGAGTGGTCGACCGACCAGCACGTGCTACCGATTGCCTTTATCCACGGGACGATCGTGGCCGAGTCGGAAGATGGCATTGCGGCGTTCGACCCACGGACTGGCGAGCGACACTGGACGGCCGAGGCTTCCGGTCTCGATCTCGGCGAAAGGCCGACGAGGCAGATCGCGTGTGGGAACCAGATCGTCATCGGCTCGAACCCGATTATTGCGCTCAATCCGGATGATGGAACCGAACTATGGCGCTTCCACGTCCCGACCAGCGAGGACCAGACTGCTGTCTTCGAGCCGGCGGTAGACGGCACCCGTGTGTTTGTCTCCTCGTACTGGACCGACGAGACGCTGGCACTCGACGCCACGACCGGCGATGAAATCTGGCGAGTCGACGAGTTCCTGGGCAGTCCCGTCGTCGCGAACGGGACCGTCTTCTGTCTCGGAGAGCCCGGAATCACCACGCTCAACGCGGCCGATGGGCGTCGAATCGGTCGCTTCGGCGACGAACTCTTTCCCGGCGAGGTTACTGAGACACTCGCCGTCGCTGGCGACCGACTGTACGCCTCGTACGCCCCGGACGGGAACACGGGCCCGAACGTCTTCGCGCTGGAGGCATCATGACCGAGTCGACGAGCGACTGGCTGCCGAACGCACTCGCTGACGAGTCGTGGTGGAACAGTGCCGTCGGCCGGACAATCCGGACGGTATGGCACTTCGTCGGACTCTACGCCGCGGTCTCCCTTCCGCTCGAGCGGATCACCGCGGTACTCACTGCCGGAGCCACTCCCGTTGTCGGCTCAATATCCGTCCCAACGGGGACAGCGCTCGCCCTTGCTGCTGGACTGGCAATCCTCCTGTCGGCCACGCGCCCCGGCGTTAGTTCTGCGCGGACACTCACGTTTGGCTTCGCCGGTGCGGTGTCATTTCGGCTGCTGTTGACCGTCACCGGTCACGCAGAACCTGTCGTCTTGTTCGGGCAGCCCGCTGTCGCCGTCGATATTGCGCTCGCAGCTATCGGGGCACTCGCGCTGTCGGGCGTACTCGCGTTGACCATCAACACCGAGGGGGTGGCCGCCGATGAGTGAGCGAGTCGAGAGTGCACCCCCGCCGATCCGTGACCTCCTGCCGCTAGGTGCCCTATCTACGGGACTCGTCTTCGTCGGAGTGACGTTCGAGATCCCGCTGTTGCCCGAACTGGGGAGTCTGACCGGACTGACGGTGCTCGGGCTACTCGCGTTAGAGGGGTTCCATCATCCAACCCAGGAGGTTCCCGGCCCGGTCGCTACTCTCCTCGGCGCAGGCGGTATCATCGTGGTGGGGTTCATATTCGAGGTGTGGCCGCTGGTTCTCGTCGGATCACTCGCCGGACTAGCAGTCGTAGACGGACTCGCTACGCTCAGTGTACTCGCATAGACTGCCAAAACACGCAACGGTAATGGGTGATGGACGACTCCCAACAGTCCGGAGAGCGTCACGATGACTGGAAACGACTGGGAGAACCGGACGTGGATACGTCAGGCCCTCACATTATGATTGTGATGAGCGCGGTGTCCTTTCAAGTCAAAAACAAACTTTTGCAGATCGGACGACTGTGGCGGGACAAATCACAACACCGAACACGGTATACTCGGAACGACTTATGAGTCAGGAACGGATTTCCGTCGACGTCGAGGAGACAGGCCCACTGGATACCTTCCGACAGTTCTTCGCCTTGGAGCGAGACGTGCTGGTGCTGTCGCTAGCGATGTTCGCGTTCAGTCTCGGCTTCCAGATGACCAGTCGGTTTCTCCCTGAATACATAGTTGCGCTTGGAGCTTCGGGGTTCGTCGTCGGCCTCTTTGGGACTGTCAGCAACATCATCTCCGCGGTATTTCCATACCCAGGCGGCGCAATCTCGGACCGCATCGGCTCACGGTACGCATTGACCCTCTTCGGATTGATTTCGACACTCGGCTTCGGAGTCTGGTTAGCCGCGCCAATCCTCGGAACGATCGCAATCGCCAGTGTGACGATCCCGGCCTGGATTTGGATCTTCGTCGGCCTCCTGCTCGCACAGGGCTGGAAGTCGTTCGGCTTGGGAGCGACGTTTGCGGTCGTCAAGCAAGCGACCGACCCCTCGCGGCTTGCCGCCGGCTTCGCTAGCACGGAGACGTTCCGCCGCACGGCGTTCCTCATCGGACCGGTACTCGCGGCTGTTCTCATCGGATTCCATCCAGACTTCACGGTGAGCTTCCAGTATGTCCTCGCCGTCGCCGTGGTCTTCGGGATTATCGGGACGGTCGCCCAGCACTTCCTCTACGACGCCAGCGAGGACTCTATCGGTGATTCATTCGAGGGGATCGATCAGATCCGACACGATCTGCGGAATATGCCTGACGCGCTCCGTCCGCTGTTAGTCGGTGACACGCTCGTCCGGTTCGCCAACGGGATGGTGTACGTCTTCTTCGTGCTTGTGGTTACGCGGTTTTACGAGGTAGGCTTCGAGATGACGGTATCGCTGGCTGGTTTCTCGTATGCGATCGATCTCTCACCAGAGGCGTTCTTCGGCTTCCTGCTTGGGGTCGAGATGCTGATTGCTCTCCTCTCGATGGTGCCAGCAGCGAAAGTCGCCGAGCGTGTTGGCCTCAAACCTGTCGTTGCATTAGGGTTCGCGGTGTACGCGTTATTCCCGATTGTGCTTATCGGTGGACCGGAGGTTCTTGACCCGGTGATGCCGCTTCAGTGGGCGATGGTACTTATTTTCGCGTTTTCGGGGCTGCGGTTCGCGGGACTACCCTCGCACAAGGCACTGATCGTCGGTCCTGCCGAACAGGGTGCTGGCGGACGGGTCACCGGGACCTACTATCTCCTCCGCAACACGATTGTAATTCCCAGCGCCGCACTCGGTGGCTACCTGTGGGAGTTCGTCAGTCCAGAAATTGCGTTCACGATTGCGGCAGTTATCGGTGCCGCTGGCACTGGCTACTTCCTAATATTTGGAAAAGAGTTTGAGGCCTATGTATGAGGATATTGAGTATCGCTTCGTTATCCCATATTATCTAAGGCGTCTTGCCGTTCCTCAGCTGACGGTCTGATATATCGAAGTGTGCTGTTCATCGATTTGTGTCGAAGTTGCGCTGCAGCCGCCCCGATGCTCATTTCCTTGACCATCTCGCGTCCGACTGAGTGCCGAATAGAATACCAGGACAAGTCTCGGTTCGACCGATCAATTCCTGCTTCGTCACATAGTTTCCGAAACCGGCGGTTCAACGCCTGACTTCCGTACGGATTCCGGTACTGCGTTAACCACAACAACTCGCTGTCATCGTATTTTTCGTAGCTCTCGCGCTCTTCTATCCACTTCTCCAGTATTGTCGCCGTTCGATCCTGCAGGCCGACCTTCCACCGCTTATTGTTCTTTACCGCATCCTCGGGTGGAATCCGCAGCAACGCGTTTTTCGTATCCACCCAGGAAATTTTCGCCCGCTCAATTTCCTGTGGACGGAGTCCTGCGTCCAGCGCAGTCCATATGAGCGACGGCCACTTCCAGCTATTCGCCCGCTTGAAATCCTGCTTCGATACCTCTGACTTCGGTTTGCGAAATCGTTGGGCCAAGTACTGTTTCCAGCGAGCACGTTGCTCCGGGGTCAATGAGTTGTAATGCGGCACCGACTCGTGATCCAGTACTGCCTCACGAAGCTGGGTTCTTTCCTCCCGCGTCAACGCTTCTTTCGAACTCGGCATTAGAGAACTCTGGAACCGAATCGCAGGTTCCCAGTTCACTGACTTCCCCCGTTGGTCTTCCTGCCATCGAAACAAGGTTTGAATCGCTTTCTGGAACGCTGCCTTGTACGCTTGGGAGTACGACTGCGGATGCAGATACTTCATGAAGGCGTTGGCATGCGATTTTGTAATGTTATCTGTGTAGCGATTCTCAACATCCCATACCCATCGGTAAAACATGTCGAGACGATAGCCTCGGTTCTCGACGGTTTCTTCTGCGTAGCCGATATTCACGTCTGGGTTCTGTCCCTTGTTTAGCATCCACGTCAGCACGTTCCGGCGGTGTTCGCGGTATACTTCCAGTTCCCTGGGATTCAGGCGTTGCTCGGACTTAGCGGTCGTCAGCCAATTCTCGTCGATTGGGTCAGACATAGTCCACCTTGGTACGTCGAAGTGCAGTCGGATAACTCGGCTTACAGCACCCACCGTGGCCATTGTCTGCTACAAATACTCTCTCAAAACTACTCGCACTGATCCTCGGAATTTCAGTCGTTTCAGGCGTTCTATACGCTTGTGTTTGGTCACCAGAGAGATGTCCTTGAGACGGGTACATTCTTTCACCGCCGAGTTAGCCGCTAACTACAGGACAGAGACGGGTTAGGAAGCCTAGGCCGGGATTTGAACCCGGGCTCTCGTCCTTACCAAGGACGCGCTTTACCGCTAAGCTACCCAGGCACGCACCGAGTGATACCGCCCAGGTTCGTTTAGGGGTTTCGAAATCCCGGACGCGCGGGACCGGCATTCGCCACCACGGGGTGTGGAACGACACCGTCGGACGGAAACATTGACAGCGTCGGGTGAGTCATTTCCGGATTAACCGCACGAATGCGTGCGGTCTTCTCGGTACACAGTTCCAACCGACCCTATGATAGCTCGGACGCTCCTCCATCCTGGGGGTTCGATACACCCGGACGTGATTTGGTTAAGCCATGCCGTCATATACTGTCGGACAGAGACATTGATAATTCGAAGGCCCCCCGTCCCGGGGGTTCGATTATCAATACTTCTGTCCGACAGTATAATGTCTGTTGTAGTCTCTTACCGGTGCTCGCCGCCACCGGGGGTGGCGATCACCGGTAAACAGCTACAACAGACATTATCACAAACCCGGAGCATCACGATCCGAATGCACTCATCTGGTGTCGTGGCACTTAACAGAGTCACGTCCGGGTGTAGATAATCGAGCCTTCTGTCGACCCGTATATATCACGAACACACACCCGGCAGTATCAGAAGTCCACTGCGCTCGAAGCTTCCGCCCCATCGTGGGTGGCGTCTGGCTGTCCGTCGCCAGCGAGGAGTGCCTCCAAGGCAGCGTCGGTTCCCTCGGGAAGCCCGTCGTCGTGGTCTGCCAGGCAGTCCACGAGATCGATCGCCACCGCCCGCGACCCAGGGGGCGGAGCAACGCCCGCCGCGGACGCGCCGGCGACAATCGCCAGTTCGAAGATGTCGACCTCAAGTGCGTCTTGGCCGGCCCCCGCTTCGGGGTCCGTCTCGCGGGCGGTTTCCTCGCGAGCGAACGAGCGGACCGTCTTGACTGCAGTGTCGGCCGCGTCGGTATGGGCCAGCAGGTAGAACCCCCGCGCGACGAGGATGTTGGCGACGAGCAGGTCGGTGTTCGCTCCGTTTGTCCCGTCAGTCCTGTCCCAGGGTGGCGACCGGACGATCGACTGTGTGAGCGATAGTCCTTCATGGATGAGCTGGACGCCGGCCACGCGCCGGTCGATATCCGCCGATCCGTCCGGGCCCCCGGCGGCGCGGGCGCTCGTCAGCGTCAACAGGCCCGGCGTCGCGGAGGTTTCGTTCAGACGCGCCTCAAGAAGGTCCCGTAGCGGTGGTGGCCCGACATCCGCAAGCACTTCGCGTGCCGCGTCGCACACTACAGCGGCATCCTCCATCACCTGCTGGGTTAGGGAGGCACGTCAAAGACCTTTGGGAACCCGATCATAATGACCGTTCTCGTCTCTTATCAGTGATCGCCGCCAACGGGGGTTGCGATCACCGGTAAACAGTGAGAACGGTCATTATCAGTCCCCACCGTAACTCGGAGCCGGGGGAAACTGCCGCTTGTGGGCGCTCGCCTCGTGAAGCCCGTGGACATGCTCGATTTCCTCCTCACTCACGGCCGCCAGTATGTCCGTCGCACTCGATTTCGGGACGCCCCCGTCGACGGTGAGCGCGAGGATCGCATCCAGAGTGTCGTAGTCGATCCCGAGTTCCTCCTCGTCGGTCTGGCCGACCCACATCCCTGCGGAGGGAGTCTTCGTCACGAGATCCTCCGGCACGCCCAGATTCCGGGCTAGCTGGCGCACTTGCCCCTTGTAGAGGTTCCCGATCGGCAGGCAGTCCACCGCGCCGTCACCGTACTTCGTGAAATACCCCACGAGCGCCTCCGACCGATTGCCGGTTCCCAGCACGAGCGCGTCCTCGTGGTTCGCGACGAAGTAGTTCAACACCGCGCGCACCCGGACCCGGACGTTGCCGGCAGCGACCTGATCGTCCGCGCCCTCCGGGTAAGCGTCGTAGAACGCCTCCACGATCGGCTCGATCTCGATGACGTCGTACGTGAGTCCCAGCATCTCGGCGACCCGTTCGGCGTCGCTCATGTTCGCCTCCCGGTTGACCGTCGAAGGCATGACGAGCCCGTGGACCGCGTCGGCGCCGAGCGCCTCGACCGCCAGGTGGGCGGTGGTCGTGCTGTCGATCCCGCCCGACAGCCCGAGCACGGCCCGTTCCGTGCCTGCCGCGCTCGCCTGCTCGCGGATGAACTCGACGATGTGTTCGCGTCGCTTCTCGAGCTCGGCCCCGGAGAAGGTGAGGTCGAGTTTCGACGTCGTGATGGCTGACATCAACATCATATACGGCCCACAACCACTAATACTACCGCTTGGACGTTCGTTGTGGAATGCACGCGGTAGAGTTCCAGACGTCTGCTTCGGGATGCGGATGGTCGTGTTTTCCCCTGTCTCGTCCCGGACCGAGCGTTTCAAGTGCACCGGTGAAGTATTCTCGTCCGCATCAGACCGGCGCCGGTGGTCTAGTGGTAGGACATGAGCTTCCCAAGCTCATAGCCCGGGTTC
>JBDGQL010000244.1:0-21115 GCA_042219105.1 Karumarchaeum halophilus (SeqCode)
AATCCCTGGACGGCGTGGTCGGACACCCTGACATCACCGATCGGCTGAAACGATATGTGGAAAAAAACGACCTGCCCAACTTGCTCCTGTCCGGGCCGGCCGGCGTCGGGAAGTGTGTCACCGGGGAGACGCCAGTCCTCACGAACCGGGGTGTCGAGCGGATGGCCGACGTGGTCGAGGAGCAGGATGGATTCGGAAGTCCCGATCCCGAACTGCAGGTGGCCACCTTCGATCACGATGGCTCGATCCGCTTTGTCAAACCAGAGCGAACGTACGCAAAGACCACGGACCGCCTGGTCTCGCTGTCGACACGCGACGGCGGGAAGATGGACGTCACGCCCGAACACCCGCTTCTCGTCATCGACGGCGACGGGCTATCGTGGAAACCGGCCGAGGAACTCGAACCGGAGGATCGCATCGCCCGACCCCTCACCCTCCCGACCCCGGAAACGGATGGACGGCTCGAGTGGATCGACGCGCTCGATCCGGAGCGGACGTTCGTCGACCTCGCACCGTCTTTCGCGGAGAAACTGGAGACCGACATCCCTCGGAAGACGATACGGGAATACGAGCGCGAGTTCCGGGATCGGGATCTGGATGAGGCGGCCACGACGTGCTCGCTCGCGTACCTCACGGAACTCGACGTGGCTCGCACCAGGATACTCGATGCCATCGAGTCGATACGCCACGTTTCCCTGGTGAACAACCAGCGCTCCCGTCCCATCACGCCGCCGCGGGAACTCTCGCCGGAACTCGCGTCCTTCGTCGGCCTCGCGATCAGCGAAGCGCGGATCGACGGCGGGCGCGTCCAGTTCTACAACGAGGACGAATCTCTTCTACGGGAGTTCGAAGCGACGGCCACGGAGATATTCGGAGCCGAGACGGCTCGTGGCAAGAACAAGGGGGTCCCGTTCGTCGAGATCTGCAACAAAGCGCTCACCCACTTTCTCGAATCGTGTTTCGACGCCTTCTCGGCCACGACCACGGGCGAGGGAATCGGATCGACCCTCCAGAGCGCGGACGAGGAGAGTCGCGCCGCGTTTCTCCGGGCGGTCTTCGACGCCGAAGGGTACGTGAGCCCCGGCGGAATCGTCGAACTCACACAGAAAAACGAACGCCTGATCACTCTCCTCGGGTACATGCTCGGGACGTTCGGCATCGAAGCCCGCCGGAAGACGGAACGAAAAGCCGGGTCCAACGCGTCGGGAATCGAACGCGAGTACCACACCCTCCTCATCTCCGGGTCCCGGACCCTCGAACGCTTCGAGGACGCCATCGGCTTCACGCTCGACCGGAAGGCCGATCGACTCTCCGACGCGGCGGCCAGGGACCCGAATCCGAACTACGACACGATCCCCGTTCAGCGATCGGTCGACGCGCTGTGTGAGTCGCTGTATCTGAAATCGTCAAAGCTCACGACGGAAGCGCTCGATCCGGAGACGCCGGGCCGGGAGAACTACCTCGACGACCTGACGCGTGTCCGTGACGCCGCACTCGACCGGCTCGAAACTGCTCAGGACGCGCGGGAACGGCTACAACGCCTCCGTGACGACGTCGGGGCCGTTACGAGCCTCCCGGCGGGATGGATAGCGAACCGAGACGCACTGGCTCCCATCGAGACCCGGCGGGATCTGAGCCACGCGACCGGCGTCCGGACTGACTACCTGCTTGAGAACGACGATCACGACCTCGGGTCGCTCCCGCGTTTCCTCACGCTCACGGATCAGGTAGAGTCCCACATCGCCGAGATGCTCTCCGCCGATGTGCTCGCCGACCTCCGGGAACTGGAGAGGATCGTCGACGCCGATCTGCATTACGACGTCATCGAATCCGTCGAGTGCGTCGAGACCGAGACGCGAGTGTACGACCTCACGGTTCCCGGGACCCACAACTACGTTGCCGGAAACGTGCCTACCGTCATGCACAACACGGCCTCCGCCACCGCAGTCGCCCGCGAACTGTACGGCGAGGACTGGTCGGAGCACTTTCTCGAACTCAACGCCTCCGACGAACGCGGGATCGACGTGGTTCGCGACCGGATCAAGAGTTTCGCGCGCTCTTCTTTTGGCGGCGCGGAGTACCGCATCATATTCCTCGATGAGGCGGACGCGCTGTGCGTACCGCCCGGGACGGAAGTCGTTACCGGGTATCCGTCCTCGCCGGAGGTCAAACCCATCGAGGACGTGAGCGAGGACGGAGAACCGATCCCCTCCGTCGACTTCGAGACGAACGAAATACAGTCCGACAAGGGAAGACTGGTCGATTCCGGGGTCGCCGACTTCTTCGAACTCGAACTCGATGACGGACGGACGATCACGGCGAGTCTCACACATCCGTTTTTCGTGGTCGGGGAGGACGGCGAGCTCGTCGAGAAGGAGCTGCGAGAACTGACCCCTGGAGACGAAATTGCCGATTTCAAAGACGAGATAGGCGTCTCGACCTGTGATATCTGCGGGGATTGGACGGCGGGGAGGTTCTGCTCCGTCGAGTGTAATACTGTCGGTCACGACTTGATGGAGATATTCGACACCCCGGAGTGGCGAATTCCTCCACGAACTTGTGACCGACAGTATAAGCACGAAGGGCACAGTCGCGAATTCGACCCCGCTCTCGTATCAGACGGGGGGCGAGGGGCGGTTCAAACCACCGAAATACGTCGTATCGAACACAGCCATCGCGGGAAAGCGTACAACATCACCATGGAGAACACACCCAACTTCATGCTCGGTAACGGAATCCTGACCCACAACACCTCCCAGGCCCAGTCAGCACTCCGCCGGACGATGGAGCAGTTCTCCCACAACACCCGTTTCATCCTCTCGTGTAACTACTCCTCTCAGATCATCGATCCGATCCAGTCTCGCTGTGCCGTCTTCCGGTTTGCGGGGATCGCCGACGAGGCGGTTGCGACCCGGATCCGGGAGATCGCCGACGAGGAGGGGATCGCCCACACCGACGGCGGCATCGACGCCCTGGTGTACGCCGCCGACGGCGACATGCGAAAGGCGATCAACGCCTTACAGGCCGCGGCCGTGATGGGCGAGACCGTCGACGAGGAGGCGGTGTACACGATCACCGCCACGGCCCGCCCCGAGGAGATAGAGGAGATGGTAACGGAGGCGCTCGCGGGCAACTTCACCGCCGCACGCGCCACGCTCGATTCCCTGCTCACCGAAAAGGGCCTGGCCGGCGGAGATGTCATCGATCAGTTACACCGCTCCGTCTGGGAGTTCGACCTCGATGATGAGGCTGCCGTCCGGCTGCTCGATCGCATCGGGGAGGCGGACTACCGGATCGCTGAGGGCGCCAACGAGCGAGTCCAACTGGAGGCACTGCTGGCGTCGGTCGCGCTGGAAAACGGGGCTTGACGGAAAAAACGGGCATGGACGCGCCGGGACCCAAATCCCTTTGCGGCCACACTCCCAAGGTCTGCCAATGGCGAAGTGCGATCAGTGCGGGCGCGAGGAGAACATGCCCTACCAGTGCCGGTACTGCGGTGGCACGTACTGCGCCGATCACCGGCTTCCGGAGAGTCACGACTGTCCGGGTCTGAACCAGTGGAACGATCCGGACGGCGTCTGGGAAGACGACGATGGTGGGGTGTTCGACAGCGGATTCGACGATACCGTCGCGAGTTCGGGCAGGAAGTCGAGCGGAGTTCTCGGCCGTCTCGGAGTCGACACCGGGCCGGGGAGCTTCTTCGCATACTTCCGGGGAAACATGACCTACACATTTCTGGCGCTGATGTGGGTCACCTTCCTGTTGCAACACGTCGCCATCATCCTCGGTTCCGTGGAACTCCACAATGCGCTGTTTACCGTCAGCACCGAGAACCCGGCGTACGTCTGGACGTGGGTCACGTCGGTGTTCTCACACGCGCCGTTCAGTCTGTTCCACATCGCCGGGAACAGCATCGTGATCTTCTTTTTCGGCCGTCTGGTCGAAGACTACGTCGGCTCCCGCGAGTTCACCTGGCTGTTTCTCGGGAGCGGGCTCCTCGCCGGACTCGGGCAGATCGGCATCGCCCTGTTCCAGGGAGTCCCGGCAAACGTCCTCGGCGCCAGCGGCGCCGGCCTGGCGATCATGGGTACGCTCACGATACTGAATCCCAGCCTGAAGGTGTATCTTTACTTCATTTTCCCGATCCCGATCTGGGTGATCACGGGCGGATACGCCCTCATCAGCATCGCCGGGATTCTCGGTCCCGTCGCCGGCGGGGTCGCGAACGGCGCCCACCTGGTCGGACTCCTGATCGGTCTCTGGTACGGGCGACGGGTCAAGAGCCGAATCGACGCGCCCAGACAGGTCCGCTTTGGCGGCGGCGGTGGTCCCGGCGGCCCCGGCGGTGGACGCCGGCGCTTCTGATGGACTCCGCCCGCCCGGAGTACGTTCCGGATCCTTCCCTCACCACCGAGGAGATGGAGCGCCTGCAACGGGAGATAGCGACCGTCGCACGGTTCTCCGACGATCCTCCGATCGACCCCGCCAGCCCCGGCGTCGTCGCCGGCGTCGACCAGGCGTTTCTCGACGACTGGGCCGTGAGCGCGATCGTCGCTCTCGAAGACGGCGAGGTGATCGAACGCGCGAGTGCCGTCTCGCCGCTGTCCCTCTCTTATGTGCCCGGGCTGCTCTCCTTTCGTGAGGGTGGCCCCATCATCGACGCCGCGCGGGAACTCGATTGCGAGCCGGATCTCCTCCTGTTCGACGGCAGCGGCCGGATCCACTACCGGCAGGCCGGACTGGCGACACACATGGGCGTCGTCCTCGACACCCCGAGCGTCGGCGTCGCGAAGGGCCTGCTGTGTGGCACTCCCCGCAGATCGACCGAAGAACTGCCGGAGGGCACTCGCGTGCCGATCGACTCCGACGGCGACGTGGAGAGGGTCGGGAACACAGAGGGTCCCCAGGTGGACGACCCGATCGGCCACGCCGTCCAGACCCGCCAGTACGACTCCTCGAATCGCCACGTCAACCCGGTGTACGTCAGTCCCGGCCACCGCGTCGGTGCGGCTTCGGCTGCGGATCACGCCGAGGCCCAATGTGTCGGTTACAAGCTCCCCGAACCGATCCGGCTCGCGGACGCCCACGCGGATGAGGTAAAGCGGGCGACGGGCTGATCGACGCGGTGGGGATATCGCGGAGCGAGGATCACTCCAGATAGTGTGAATCGAACGTCCGGGCCGCGTGCGTGAACCCGAGGACGGCGAACGCCCCGCCGATGACGACGGTCGCGCCGATTGCCACTCCGAGCGCGCCAGCCGGCGTGATTCCGACGGCGTCGGCGAGTCCTTCCCGGACGGTCTCAAACTGGACTGCCAGCCCTGGGGTGGCGGCGATCGTCAGGGCGATGCTGTAGACTGCGAACCCAACGAGGCTGGGGACGACCGCCTCCCGGTTTCTGGTCACGTTCACCTCCTCGAATCTGGGGAACGTGACGCCGACCCCGGCGGCCATCCCGACCGCAACCACGGGGAGGACCAGCGCGAGCGCGACGGAACCCGCGAGAAGCGGGATCGAGTTTCCGGCGATCACCGCCGCGACGAGGACCGCCAGCACCGAGATGGGGAGGCCGATCAGCACCCCCGCCAGACAGCACCCGGCGATGAACGACCGCCCCGAGACCGGGGAGGTGAGGGTCACCGGGAGGACGTCGCCCTCCTCGCCGAGAGGGTTGAGAGTGAACGCCGACCCGGTCGCCCACGCGCCGTACAGGGCGATCGACGCGGGGAGGTATGAAGGGACGACGCCAGTCTGGATCGCATCGGAAATCGGCGCGATGACGAAAAACAGGGGGTAGACGACAAAGAATAGCCGCAACGGGGAGCGGTAGGCGCGCAACCAACTCCGACGGATGATCCGCGCAACGGGCCGGGGGAGTCCGGCGATCCCGCCGATGCCGGAGGAATCGGTCTCGCCGGTCGACCCCTCGACCGACTCTACGTACCACAGCAACCCGGCCAGCCGGTCGACTGCGACCGAGAGGACGCTGATTCCGGCGACGGCGACGAGGAGTGACCCGCCCGCGAGCGACGGGGTCGAGCCCACGTCGGCGGTGACGAGCGCGAGGTCGCCAAACCAGCCAAGCGGCGTCGGTCCGAGGACGTTGACGATCGGGTCGAACACCGACTCGAAATCGGTCGCGAAGACGCCGTACATGTACAGAAGAAAGAGGGCGATGCCGGCGAGCGTCCGGTATCGCGAGAGAGTCTCCGAGCGGGCGAGGGCGTTTTTGACGACGAATCCGAGCGCGATTCCGAGCGCCGACCCCAGCGCGGCGGTACAGAGGAGCGCCGCAAAAAAGGCCGCTCCGGCGAGCACCGATCCCGCTCCGACCCCGAAGGCGACCGCCCCGAGCGCCCCCGGAATCAGCACGATCCACGCGCCGGTGAGCGTCTCGACGACAAGTATCGAAGCGACCACCTCCGAGTGGTCGGCCATGATCAGGACGCCGTCCGCGTTGGAGGGCGTTGCGGCCGTCTGGATCGTCCGGATGGTGTTGAACGCGGCGATCACGAGGATGATCGCCCCGGCACCGCCACGGACGCCGTCCATCGAGACGAACTCCGGGAGCGACCCATCGGCGACGTTCCCTCCGAAGGCGTACAGCCCGGCCAGTATGGCGGCGAGCGGAAGCAAAAAAAACACGCCGAGGACAATGTAGATCCCGAATTTGCGATCGTTGGCGCGTACCGACCGGTAGCGCCGCCGTATCTCGGTCCGGGTCAGAAGCGAGACGTGCGCCGCGTTCATGCCGTCGCGAGTTCCCGTTCGCTGGTCACTTCGAGGAACACGTCCTCGAGAGTGCGTTCCTCGCCTGCCTCCACCCGCTGTTTCAGCGATTCCGGTGCTCCCTGCGCGACGAGGCTGCCGTCGAACAGCACGCCGATGGTGTCGGCGAGTTCGTCGACCACCGGGAGGATATGCGTCGAGAGAAACACGGTCGTCTCCTCGGCGGCGAGTTCGGAGACTGTCTCCCGGACGGTCCTCGCGGCCCGGGGGTCGAGCCCGGAGGTGGGTTCGTCGAGAAACACCACCTCCGGTTCGTGGAGGATGGCCTGTATGATTCCCGTCTTCTGTTTCATCCCCTTCGAGTACGCGGAGATGCGCTTGTCGGCGTCGCCCGCGAGATCGAAGCGATCGAGCAGAGTCCCGATCCGCTCTTGGGCCTGGGCGTCGGGGATGTCCCGCAGTCCGGCGGCGTACTCGAGTTGCTCCCGGGCGGTGAGTTCCTCGAACAGAGGGGGCGTCTCCGGGAGGTAGCCGATGCGCTCGGTGACCGCCTGGCGGTCCTCTATCGGCTTGCCGGCGATTCGGGCAGTTCCCGAGGTCGGACGGAGCAGTGTCACGAGCATGCGAATCGTGGTCGTCTTGCCCGCGCCGTTCGGCCCGAGAAAGCCGAAGACGGACCCACGGGTGACGGTCAGATCGAGCGCCTTGACGGCGGTCGTCCCGTCGTATCGCTTCGTCAACCCGTCAGTGTCGATGGCTGGCATGTCTGGGGATGGGGTCTCTCGGGGTTTAGTAATTTCTCAAAAAACCGTTTGAGTATACTGTCGGACAGAAGTATTGATAATCGAACCCCCAGGACGGGGGGCCTTCGAATTATCAATGTCTCTGTCCGACAGTATATCCGCGGGCGTTTTTGTGTCTGCAGTGTCGGCGAGGGCGGTCACCCCGACCGCGGACCCGGACTGTCTGCAGGACGCCGACAGGCGGGCCCCTCACTCGGTGGAACGGTCGGTTTCATGATCACGATTAGCGGGTTGTTCGTGTTCCGTGATGGGGGTTGTAACTTGAGTGCGTGCTTGAGGTTCGCTACCGCGTCGCGCTCGAGGTTCGGGTCCGACGGGCCGAACTTGGCGACAGCTTGGTAACCCGCCTCGCCATCGAGCAGTGAGCGGTAGAATGCGGTGCGATTTGGCGAGAGCGACGGGTCCTCGAAGTAGCGCTCGTAGTGGAAACTCGAGAGGACGAGGTAGTCAGTTCGGTGGCACCGGACCCGTTGGAGCACACGTTCTTTCCGGGCCTGGGTGTGCTGGTCGTACAGCGGGTCGATCGTCGCCTGAGTTACGTTCGTCTCGTTGGGAAACTTGGGAAGGTAGATGTCCTTGGCGAGGGTTGTAACGTGGGTCGAGTCGTCGAAGTTGTCGTGTGTCCACTCGGTTGCCGTCTCACGAGACATGCCCCACGCGGCCACTCCGCCAGCGGTGTAGACAAGCGACACTACGAGAACCACCGCGAGCACGCCCCGGGCCGCGGTCCGGAGTCCGCGGGGACGCTCGGCGTTGGCCGCCCACGACCCGACAACGCCGACGAACACCGCGAGAAACGGCACGACCAGCAGAATCCGGTTGTACTGCGTGCTCGCCGTGAACGAATCGAACAGATAGAACACAACCGCGAACCCGAGCGGGTACCACGCGAAGCGACTGACACGGTCGGTCGCGGCGAGCGCGGCGACGCCGACCGTTGCGACGAGCGCGAGCGCGAACAGCGGGACGCCCAGCGCGGTGACGAGGTGGCCCAGGTGTGCGATCCATCCCGGCTCCTGTGCCACGTAGAAGGTCGTACCGCCGGATTTGACGGTGGCATACCGGGAGATGACGTCGGTGTAGGTATCCGGATACGCCAGCAGTGACGGCGTCGTCGCAACGTACGCTGCGATAGCGAGCGCAGGGTATCGAGCGAGATCGCGGACCGCACCCCACGTTGGAAGTTCACGAGGTTCGTACCGGCGGAACGCGAGTATCGCGACCACGAACCCGAGCACCCCGCCCGTCAGCTTCGTCGAGGTCGCGAGCCCGGTCATCCCGGCGCCGAGCAAAAGCGGTCGGTCCGCGCCCGTCTCGTAGTGGCGAGCGAGGATCACCATCGTCCAGACGGCGATACAACAGAGGACGATGTCTTCCGTCGCGAACTTCGCCGTGAGGACGACCCCGAGCGTGACTGAGAGCGTCGCCGCGGCCAGCACGCCGGCCGGCCGACCGGCGATCCGGCGAGCGAGAAGCGCGACGCCGAGCACGGTCAGGATACCGGCGACCGCCGAGACGAACCGGGCGGTGAGGGCGAACAGGTGAAAGACATCGAGGAGTTGCCGGTTCGCAGCCGCCCACTGTTTGCCCGCGCCGGACCTGGCGACCGCAAACGCCGAGTCGAGTACCGTGTCCAGCCCTCCGGTCATTAGCAGGTAGCCCCCAAAGACCGTTGCCAGGGGAAGGTAGACGATCGCGAGCAGCCAGATGTGGAAGTTCCCCCCTTTCAGGAACTCGGTCAGTCCGTACGGCTCCCGGAGGATAGAAAACGGGAGCGTCGCCGAGACTATCGCGTCCGCAACCGTCCGGTAGGGGGCGACACGCCAGATACCAAACAGGAACAGAACTGTGGCCGCGGCGAGCACACCCGTCAGCCACGGGTTGGCTCGGATCGCTCGCCCGAGTTTGTCTCGTCGCATACTTGCTGGCAACATGGGCATCTAATTTTAGTTTTTTGATTCCACCGGATATCGACAGGGCCGCGTGTTCTGCTACGGACGGTCAGTACACCCGGACACGAACCAGTCAACATGACTGTTCCCTAATTGGCCAGGAGAAATAGTTTCGACCGGAAATAACCGACTCGCGTGTTAATCTATTCGTGTTTGGGTGTATATCTCATGATTGGGAGCGAGACATCGTGTTGACCGGGAAGAATCCATCCGTGCGCTAACCTATTCGTGTCCGGGTGTAAGGCTTAACCCCCCGGGGGCAGAGATCGAGATATGGAGACGGTACTGATTACCGGGTGTTCCTCGGGGATTGGCGAGGCCACGGCACGGGCGTTCCTCGAAGAGGACTGGGCCGTCTACGCCACCGCCCGCGACGTGGACGACCTTGCGGACCTCGCCGAGGCGGGATGTGAGACCGCCGAGCTAAACGTCACCGACGGTGCCCAGATCGATACGGTCGTCGGTCGGATCATCGAGGAGACGGGCCGGATCGACTGTCTCGTCAACAACGCCGGGTACGCGAAGTACGCCCCACTCGAGGACGTTCCGCTCGCCGAACTCCACCGCCAGTTCGACGTGAACCTCTATGGCCCTCACAGGCTCGCGCGGGCGGTCCTCCCACACATGCGCGATCGGGAGGACGGAACCATCGTCAACGTCTCGAGCGTCAGCGGGCGGATCACACATCCTCTCGGGGGCGCTTACAGCGCTTCGAAGTGCGCGCTGGAGGCGATGAGCGACGCGCTCCGGGTCGAGGCGGCCGAGTTCGGCGTCGACGTGGTCGTGATCGAACCGGGGCCGGTCGACACGGCGTTTGACGAACGTGCGGAATCGGAGGCCGTCCCCGAGGCGGAACGCACTCCGGCGTACGATTCACTGTACCGGGCGTTCGACGACGCCAGTGCCGTCATTGGTGGTGGCGGCGGCGTCGCCGTGGCTCCCGACGAGGTCGCTGCGACCATCCTCGACGCCGCGAGCTGCACCGAGCCGGGGACACGGTACCCGGTCGGCACCTTCGCCAGGGTCGCGCTCCTCGGGCGCTTTCTCCCCGACCAGCTCCGGGACGCGGCTTACCGGTTCATGACAAAACTCGCGCGGTGATATTGGACCGGCAATCACGCTGACAGGCAGGCGGCGACGACCTGAAGACTCTCCTCACCGCGGACCTCCTCCGCAAACAGCGGGACGCGTGCGACGTCGTGATCCCGGAACAGGTTCTGGGCTGCCGCGAGGGCGTCCTGCTGGACCTCCCAGCGGCGCGCACAGAACGCGCAATCCTCGAGATCCGGCGAGACGAACGTGCCTGTGGCGTCGACCTCCACCGCCCCGGTCACGTCCGCCAGGTCCTCCATGACGCGGTTCACGACGACCATTCCAACGGGGATTCCGAAGGCGTCGAGCCGGTCGCGGAGCCGCTCCGACTCGAGGACGCTCATCTCTTCTGGCACCATGACGATCCGGAAGTCAGTTCGTGTGGGATCCCGGAGCGTTCCACGGAGGCGCTCGATGCGCTCTTGAAGCGCCTCAAGATCGTCGGCCCGTTCCTCGGAGAGGCCGTCGGTCATCGTGTCGGCGTCGTCGTTGGCTCCGCCGCCGAACAGCCCGCCCACGCGGTCCATCATGCTGCCGATGCTCCGGCGGAACTTGAGCGCTCGCCCGACCATCGAGTCCATCACGTCGGGGAGTTCGAGCAGGCGCAGCGTGTGGCCGGTCGGCGCTGTGTCGACGACGACGCGGTCGAAGCGGTCGTCGTCCATGAACCGCAGGAGCTGCTGGACCGCCGCCGCCTCGTCGGTGCCGGGCATCGCGGAGAGGCCGGCACCCTCCTCGCCGGTCTCGGGAGCGACCGAGTCGAGCAGGTCGCCCATCCCCCCGAGCCCGCCGAGGCTACCGTCCTCATCGAACAGCGGCGTCTCGGCCATAGCAGCGTCGGGATCGATCTCGACCCCCCAGGCCGGGCCGTTCTCCGTGATCCGCGTTGGCTCGCCACCGATTTCGACGCCGACCGCATCCGACAGCGAGTGCGCGGGATCGGTCGAGACGACGAGCGTCCGGACCCCGTCGGCGGCGCTGGCCAGCCCCGTCGCGGCGGCCATCGTCGTCTTCCCGACGCCGCCCTTCCCACCGTACAGCACGTACTCGGGGGCGTCGGCCTCGACCGTCTCGACCGCCTCTACCACTTCCACGTCGAGGTCCCCCTCGACGGGCTCCACGTCGAGATCAGTCATATCCGTGATGGGCGGCCGAGACTTGTGTACCCGTCGGTCCGCCCTCGCCTCGCCAAAGGCCTCTCCAGGCATGGCCGCGACGCTGACCTCCTCGATCACGTCCGGGTGTATAATTCGTCATAATGTCTGTTGTAGTCTCTTACCGGTGCTCGCCGCCACTGGGGGTGGCGATCACCGGTAAACAGCTACAACAGACATTATCAGTCCGGGGCGGCGAATATCTTCATCGAGTCACGGCCGACAGTATCAAACCCGTCCCGTCCCGAACCTGCAATCGATGGCCGAGGCCGAGACAATCGTCGGCGCGGGCGAGGTGCCGGAAGGGTCGACGCTCGTGTTTCGCGTCCGCGACGGCGACGGCAAGGAGTCCGAGGCGATCCTCCTGCGTGCGGAGGACGGGGTGGTGGCGTGGCGCAACTACTGCCAGCACATGACTCACATCAACCTGGACAAGGGCTCCGGCGCGGCGATGCGGAACGGTGAGATCGTCTGTACGAACCACGGCGCCATGTTCGACGCCGACACCGGAGAGTGCACGTTCGGCCCCTGTGAGGGGGCGTACCTGAACGCCGTGGAGGTTGCGGTCGCGGACGGCGAGGTCCGGCTCGCGGATCCGGACTACGAGTTCGTCGGGGTCGGCCCCATCGAGGACGGCCCCGGCGACCTCTCCTCGACGTCGAACATCGAGTTCTGATCCACGGAACCCCGGTCAGAACGGGCCGATCTGAGAGGAACGATACCTCCTTCTTTGTTCACCTCGGAGGGCCTTCTATGCCGACGAGACGAGAGCAGATCGCTACCCTTCTACGGGGACGGGCGCTCACGCCGAGCCAGCTCGCTGGCGAACTCGACGCGACGCCCGAACTGATCGTCGACGACCTCGAACACGTCGCCCAGTCGCTCCATGGCGAGGACGGCGAGTTACTCGTGGCTCCGCCGACCTGCCGGGAGTGTGGCTTCGATGGGTTCGACGACCCGCTGAACCGCCCCTCGCGGTGCCCCGAGTGCAGAAACGAATCGATCGCAGAGCCGGAAGTGACGATCAGGTGATCGACGACGGGGGGTAGTCCCCGTCGATCAGGCCGTAGTCATATACGGGTCGACAGAAGTCCTGATAGATATTCCGCCTCGCGAGGCGCTCGGCGCAAAATCAGTGGGTTCGGGCGGAATTGAACCGCGTCGAGACGTGCTCGCTTCGCTGCGCGCGACTCGTCTGCTTCAACTCCGCGGACCACTTCTGCGGCGCAGGCTCCTCGCTTCGCTCGTCGCGTTGCGCCGCAAGAAGATGGGTTCGGGCGGAGTTGAACCGCCGTCGCGGCCTTGTAAGGGCCGTGTCATGACCGCTAGACCACGAACCCCACTCGACCCCAGCAGACCGCGCGGAATAACCTTTACCGTCTCCGCTCGCCTACCAGAACCGTGCTCTCCGGTCGCGCCCGAAAGCTCGCGGTGTTCGTTCTGCTTCTCGTTGCCGTCGTCCTCGGCGCATTCGCCGTCGACGAACTCCGCCACGCCGGGACGCCCGAGGAGACGAACGTCACGTTTCTCACCGAAAACGAGAGCGAACGCGGCACCCTCGACGCCCGCGTCGCGGCCTCCTTTCGGGAACGCTACACCGGCTTGAGCAACACGGAGTCACTTGGGAACGACGAGGGCATGCTGTTCGTCCACGACAGCGAGGGTAACCACACCATCGTCATGCGGGACATGTCGTTTCCCATCGACGTGATCTTCGTCGACAAAAACCGGACGATCACGAGCATCTACCACGCCGAGACCGACGCGCCCTCGATGACCGGGCGAAGCAAATGGACAGTCGAAGCACCGTACAACTGGACGGTCCGACACAACGTCTCGACCGGCGACCGTGTCCGGATCGAGTGGCTCGACGAGGAATGAAAGGTCACGATCAGGCCGACCGCGCCCGGAACTCGCCGTGTTTCACGCCGATGCCGACACAGATCACGCCGAAGGCGATCATCGAGGGTGCGACCATCATGAGAATCGTGTCGGTTCCCATCGGGATCGGTGCGGTGATCAATCCGATCACGCCGATGGCGATCAGCGCGACGAAGACGACCGCCGTGCGCGTCAGGTCAAAGTCCATACCCGTCGTTAGGACAGGGGGAGAATAAACACGACGGCTCGTGGGCGTCACTCCCCGAGGTACTCGACGCTACTCCGGCGCGTACTCGCTGCCGATGACCTCCCGCATGCGCTCGGCGGTCACCTCGCCGACGCCTTCCGCCTCCATGAGATCCTCCGTCGTCGCCGTCATCACCGCCTCGACGGTGCGGAACTCCGAGAGGAGCGAGCGGGCGGTCACTGGACCGACCTCGGCGATGGAGGCAACGACGTACTCCTGTTGCTCGGGCAGCGTCTTCGTGCTCTTCTCGCCGTGGACGCTCACCCGCCTGTCCGACTCCTCCTGCTCACGTCCTGCCAGCACCGCGAGCATGTCAGCGGTGTCATCCTCGCCGTCGGTCCGGAGCACGCTGGCGTCGAAGTCGATCGCGAGCGCGGCGAGGGCCCCCCGGATCGCGTTGGGGTGGACGTTGCGCTCCTCATACAGGTCGGCCTCGCCCTCGACGACGACGACCGGGCGGGCGTAGTGGGAAGCCATCTCGCCGACCTGCTCGAACATCGACCGGTCGCCGCCCACTAGCGTGTCGAGAAAGTCCGAGACCGACTTGCGCTCGACGACCACGCGATCCGAACAGACGTAGTCTCCCACCTCGAGCGTCTCGAGGCGCACGTCGATCTCGTCACGCCGGGAGAGGTCTCGCGCGATCGCCGAGTCGAGTTCGCGCTGGTCGGCGACAACCTCCACGCCCTCCTCGCCACCTGCGGTCGCGGCGAGAGCGTCGTCGCCCGTAAAGTCGCCGAGGCCGCGCTGGCCACCCCCGCTGCCAGTGGCGCCGTCGTCCGCGGTCGCCGTCCCCCCGTCCGCGGTCGTGGCGCCCGCGTCAGTGGTTTCCCCGCCGGTTCCGGAATCCTCCGGCGCCGGTTCGGCGGTACCGGAGGCCCCTGTCCCCGGTTCGGCGCTTCCGGGGCTCTCGAACTCGCCGAGTCCGCGCTGGTCGAGTTCGCACTGGATGTCCTCGGCGGCGCTCTTGAGCTGGCGCAGTTCCTCCTCCATCTCCGTTTCGCGGCGCCGGGAGATCCAGAAGTACGCCTCGTCGCGGGTGTCCTCCGCGAGCAGAACGACGACCCGTCCCCGCGCTTGCCGTCCGGTTCGCCCCTTGCGCTGAATTGACCGGATTGCGGTCGGGACCGGCTCGTAAAACAGCACGAGGTCGACCTCGGGGACGTCCAGACCCTCCTCGGCGACGGACGTTGAGACCAGCACCTCGAACGTTCCGTCCCGGAACTCCTCCAGCGCGTCCTGTTGTTCGGTCTGGGACATGCCGTCCGACCCTTCCCTGTCCGCTTGCCCGACGAACTTCCGGGTCGAGAAGTGCTCGCCGAGAAAGTCGGTGAGCGTCTCCGCCGTGTCCCTGGATTCAGTGAAGACGATGACGCGATCGCCCCCCCGGATGCCGAGCGTCTCCGCGAGCAACATGCGCGCCCGCCGGAACTTCGGGTGGAGGTCGTCGTACGCCTCGGCGCGGCGCATCGCCTCTTTTACTTTCGGCTCCGAGACGAACCGCTGGTCGGCCTTCGAGGCACCCGAAGAGCGGGCGGCGTTCTTCTGGCGCTCGAAGTACCGCCGCAGGGACTCCACGCTCTGGGTTTCGACGTACGTGACGGCGGTCTTGAGTTTCCGTATCTCGGCGTGGACCGACATGCCCTGGTACCCCTCCGACTGGCCGTTGTTGATGAGTTCCTGGAGACGTCCGCGGATCTTCTGGAGGTCGCTTTCGGAGAGGTTCGGGCTCGTCTTCTTCGTGACACCGAGTTCGCCGAGTGTCTCAAGACGGTCCTCGATCACCTCGTTGAGAGCGTCACGGATCTCGATCACGTCGTCGGGTAACTCGATGTGCGTCCACTCCACGTCGGTACCGTGGGCGTACTCCGAGACGTCGGCATCGTCCTCGGTCCTCACCTCGACCTCGGCGATGCCGAGGTTCTCACACACCTCGAGAATGGCCTCCTCGTCGCCGCCCGGCGAGGCCGACAGCCCGGTGACGAGGGGATCGGCAGCGTCCTCGTGGTAGCGCTCGGCGATGTAGCCGTATGCGTAGTCGCCGGTGGCGCGGTGACACTCATCGAAGGTGAGGTGGGTAACCTCGCGCAGCGAAATCCGGCCGCCGATGAGGTCGTTCTCGATGACCTGGGGCGTGGCGATCACGACTGTCGACGTCCCCCAGAGCGATCCTCGATCGTCGGGGCTCACCTCGCCGGTGAAGACGACGACCTCCTCCTCCGGAACCGCGAGCGCTTCCCGATAGAACGCGGCGTGTTGCTGGACGAGGGGCTTCGTCGGCGCGAGCATGAGCGCCTTCCCGCCGGCCTCGTGTAGCCGGTGGGCGGTGACGATCAGGCTCACCGGCGTCTTGCCCAGGCCCGTGGGCAACGTCACGAGCGTGTGTCCCGAGCGGGCGCTGTCGGCGAGTTCGCGCTGATACTGCCGGTCCTCGACGACGCCGGATTCGAGCAGGGGATGCCCGAGGTACTCCTCCTGCATACTCATTCGCACGTGGATTCGCCGCGAACGTGGTTAAGGGTTCGCGTAGCAGGATGAAAGTGAAACGGTTGGGGGTTATTATCACCGCGTGGTCGCCACCGCCTCGATCTCGATCGCCGCACCCTTCGGGAGCGCGTCGACGCCGACCGCGCTCCGCGCCGGCGGATTATCTCTGAAGTACTCCGCGTACGCCTCGTTCATCGACTCGAAATCCTCGATGTCATCGAGGTACACCGTGACCTTGAGCACGTTCTGCATCGACAGCCCCTCCTCCTCGATCACTGCCTTGACGTTCTCCAGACACTGCCGGGTCTGGACATCGATCGGCTTTCCATCGAGGTGCTCCCCATCGGCCGTCACCGGAATCTGCCCCGCGGTGAACACGACGTTACCGTCGGTAGTCCCCTGGCTGTAAGCCCCAACTGCACCGGGTGCGTCGGGCGTTCTGATGACCTGTTTCATGCGTACGTGCTCGGCCACCGCGGACTTATAGTCCACGCCGCCACCCGGTCCACACAGCTCAAACCATCACCTCGACTTCGTAACCCTCCGCCTCCAGCGCATCGAGGAGTTCGGCGACGTGTTTCTCGCTGCGTGTCTCCAGGTCGAGTTCGATCTCCGCGTCGTCCATCGCGATGTCACGGGAAGTCCGGTCGTGGCGCACGCCATAGACGTTGACCCGATGATCCGCGAGGAGTTCGCTCAACTGGAGCAGCGACCCGGGCCGATCCTTCAGCACCGTCCGGATCTTGCAGTACCGCCCTGTCTCGACCAGCCCACGCATCAACACCGTGGTGAGCGTGTTCATGTCGATGTTCCCGCCACACAGAAGCGGGATGATCGTCTCGTCCTCCCGGTAATCGAAGGCTTCCGCGAGAACGGCAGCCAGGGAGGCCGCGCCGGCGCCCTCCAGCAGTACCTTCTCGCGTTCCAGCGCCTGCATCAGGGCGACCGCGATCTCCGCATCAGTGACTGTGACCACCTCCTCAACCCGGTCTTGGATGACCTCGAAGGGGCGCTCGCCGACCTGCCGGACCGCGATCCCGTCGGCGATCGTCTCCACGGATTCGGCACTCCGGCGCTCACCCTTCGCCAGCGACTCGGCAACGCTCGCCGCACCCGCCGCCTGCACACCGATCACGCGGGCATTCGTCCGGGCCGTGATCGCGGTGGCGACCCCTGCGATCAGCCCGCCACCACCGATCGGCACGACAACCGTGTCGACCGTCGGCAACTCCTCGGCGACTTCGAGACCGAGCGTCCCCTGGCCGGCCATTACTTCGGGGTCGTCGAACGCGTGGACGTATGTACGCCCCTCCGTTCGTTCGATCTCGCGGGCGCGGGCTTCCGCTTCCCCGTAGCCGGCGCCCTGCAGGACGACCTCGCCGCCGTAGGACCTTGTGGCCTTGACCTTCGAGACCGGCGCGTGCTCGGGCATGACGATCTTCGCGTCCACGCCAGCCCGCGACGCTGCGAGAGAGACGCCCTGGGCGTGGTTACCGGCGCTCGCGGTCACGACCCCTGCCTCCCGCTCCCCAGGAGAGAGCGTCTCGATCCGGTTTGCCGCCCCCCGGATCTTGAACGCGCCGGTCCGCTGGAACGTCTCCAGTTTGAGGTGGATCTCCCCGTCGGTCATCTCCGAGAACACGTAGGAGTGCCTCAGGGGCGTGTGTCGGACCATCTCGCGCACTCGTGGTTCGGCCGCGAGCACGTCGTCGATGTCGATCATGGCTTCCGCTATGCCCGGGGGATATTGACCTGCTCTCCGCCGTGGGCGGAGATTCCCACGTTGGGAGTTTCAGGTTTGCAGCGTCCGTCGGCATGACAGGGCTGCTGGCGTTAACGAGAACGGAGTTCTCGTTCGCACATCAGAAATCAAAGATTTCTGAGGACGGGGCCAAACCGCCGTTACTCCTATGCCGGTGGGATTCAGAGTTGCCGATTTGTGTGGAATCCCACCTCCAGCGGCCCGAAGGGGATTCCTTCGGACGTAGAGTGGGAGCCGAATCCCCGATACTATCCGTTTACTGGGGCGGTTGGACCCGCCTCGGGTTGCAGCCATGCATATGCCGGTGTCGAATATAAAACTCCGGGTTCGGTCCAATCGTGTTGGTTGGTTCCCATGCCGTTGGCTTCATCCCCGCCCTGTTCGGCTCACCGTTCCGACTGGTGTCGGAACACCTCGCCTCATAATGTCTGTTGTAGCTGTTTACCGGTGATCGCCACCCCCGGTGGCGGCGAGCACCGGTAAGAGACTACAACAGACATTATCACGGGAAGGGCGGGGCTTTCGCCTCGAATCCTCCGCAACTCCGAACCGACGGTCTTGAATCGCGACGGCTGGTACACGTCTTATGGCCATCAACGCCGTTCTCGTTGACCCGCCCCGTCCCGGACTCGTCCTGTCAGATCTCGTCGCAACGACGCCGCTCTCAGAGGACGAAGCAGCCACGCTGTACGCGGCGATGGCGAAAGACGTCCTGCGTGCGGCCGAGCGAAGCGGTGCCGAACTGCTCGTCAACTACCGCAGCGAGGAGACGCTGTCGGAGGGACACGCGTCCGACGCCGGCACGGGCGCGGAGGCAGAGGTCCGGGCACTCGCCGCCGACGCGCTGTCGGAACCGGACGCCGCGCGGTACGAGCCCCAGGTCGGGTCGACGCACGCGGCGCGGGTCGGCAACACCGCGACCCACCTGCTCGAAACGGAGAGTGCCGACTCGGTGTCGATTCTCGATCCCCGCGCCCCCACCGTCGCCCGGACGGATCTGGACGGGGCGGCGATGTCGTTGCGCAGCAACGAGACGGTCCTCGGCCCGGCAACGGCGGGTCGGGTCTACTACTACGGCATGACGGCTCCGATTGACTTCGAGGGGGCGTACGGTCCCCCCGCGATGTCGACCATCACGCGACGCGCCGTTGAGGCGGGCCACGATGTCTCCTTCGTTGACATGCATCCGGTCGTCGCGACGCGGACCGACCTCGCGACGCTTCTCGTCGTGATCGAGTCCCGGGTCGCCGCCAACACCCCGGTTCCGGAGGCGACGACGGAGGCGCTCTACAACCTCGATCTGCGCGTCGACACCGCGGGTCGACGCCCGACGATCGAGCGGACGTGATTTGATGGGGTCGGTCCGTAGTTTTTTGACCGTTACCGCAGAAGACGAGGTATGCCCTTCAGCGTGGGCTGGCATAATCTCCTCGAAAGTGCCGATGAGTTGCCTCCCGATGCGACGCTTCTCACCCCGTTGTCGCGGAAGCCGTTCCGGATCATCGACACGCAGGAGCATCGCATCCTGGTCCAGTATCGGGACGACGACGAAACAATTCCCCTCCAGCGCGATCAGTTCGAAACGCTAGTCGAACGTGTGAAAGATACCCCTGATGGCTTCGATCTCGACCGATTGCCACCCGATGCGGAGCCATACGGGACCGTTCTGAGCCTCCATCCACGGTTCGAAATCGATGACCGAGAGGGAACGCTGGCGGAAAGCGAGACGCCCACAAGCTCGCCGCTGGTCGATGCTCACGAGGTAGACGACGATACGGCCGATGAGGTGGGAGAGCGCGAAGAGCCGGACGTTCCGGTGTACGCCGATGCACTCCTGTTGATCGATGCGCTCGAACGTCACGACCCCACCAATCTCGAAGCGATGGAAACGCCTGCGCTGGTGAATCTGTACACACTTCTCTCTGACGTCCAACGGAACGCCAACGATTTCCGCCAAAACGTGCGGAGCGTCTTGCTCGACAGACTCCACCACGATCAGCCCGTCAGCGGGCAGTACGGATCGGTCCAGCGCACCTCCCGCCGCAATCGCTCGCTGAAAGATGACGCCGACGTGCTGGAGATGCTCGAAGAGGCCGGAATTGATCGAGAGCGCGTGACCACCGTCGATTCCAGCAAGGTTGATGAGGCACTCGACGTGACGGAACTCCGCGAGTCCGACGTGTACGAGATCGAGGAGACGGAGTACGTCCGGAAGGCCGATGTAGACGAGGAGACCAAGGAGACGCGCCTCCAAGGGCTGAAAGACCGCCTCGCCGCGACCGATGAAGATACCGAGGAACTCCAGCAGGAGATCGAGGAACTGGAAACCCGGATTGACGAGTTGACCGAGTTCAACTCCGGAGCGTCTTTTTACACTATTGGAGAGGAGGGTTGATCTTATCTCGGGATCGACCATACGCGGTCGTGCGGTCGTACATCACTGTCTCTGTCCGACAGTATAGCTGCAACCGACCCTATCGGGACGGGAGGCGTTCGAATCACAACGATAGCTTCAACTTTTTCCCGCTCAGATGTGGGTACACCCCCTGTGAGTGGTGATTTCGAGGGTCTGGACCCGGTTCAACGTAGATGGGGTGGAGTGAGGCGCTTCCATCGTCTTGCTCCGAAGACCCAAATAATCGCCCGAGGGCGGTCTATGTCAGCTTGCTGATGTGGTGGGGTGGCAGAGCGGACAAATGCGCCTGCCTTGAGAGCAGGTGGCCTTCCAGGCCTCATGGGTTCAAATCCCATCCCCACCGTGAATAAAAGGGGTTCCACTACGTCTTTCGGTTCGGGTTGTTGAACAATCTGTTCCTGGCGTCCGATTTAACTGTTACAGGCTAAGTCCCCTTCCTCAAGGAGCGACCGCAGGGAGCGAGTAGGGAGGGGATACAGCCGTACGCTATTCTCGACAAGGTACAAGTAGCACAAGTCCTAAACAGAAATTAGTGGTTGATAATGTCTGTTGTAGTCTCTTACCGGTGCTCGCCGCCACCGGGGGTGGCGAT